>JAYENL010000111.1:0-39236 GCA_034722055.1 Armatimonadota bacterium | reverse complement strand
TGCCTACGCCCGACGCGGGCCGACGCCCCGCAGCCGTTGCCGTTGGAGGGGCCGCGCGACGATGGGTGCGAAGCACCCGGAGGAGGCCGGCCCAAGATGCCGTGCCGTTGAGGGTGCGCTCGAACGACAGTCGCGCTTCGCGCGACGGCCGGCCTCGCCCGGCCAGCCCTCCGTACGACACTGACCCGCAGCGCCGCAACTGCGCGGGCCCATCCGTACGTAGCGTGGGGGCGGCCACCCAGCACTGCACAGCCATTCTTGCTGGGCTGCAGGCGCCCTCGCCTGCAACCGACAATCTGAGGCCACCGCCGCCGGACGAGGCGCGGGCCGGCGCCATCACGGGTGCGGAACGAGCGCGAGATAGTCGAAGTTGAGATGCCGCTGCAGCACGCCGGTCACCCGCAGGGTGTGCTCGCCGGCCGAAAGCTGAAGGGGAGGAGCCTGGCCCTCGGCGCCGGTGATGCGGACCAGCCACCACTCACCGTCGGCGTGGCCCCAGCCGCCGGTGCCTGGGAACTCGACCAGCTCCAAACCCTGCGGAGTCTCGCCATCGACCGCGATGGTTCTGAAGGATCCCACGTCGCCACAGGAGATGCGAGCATAGAGGTCGTAGCGACCCTCATCGGGGACATCGAGCGTCCACTGCAGCCAGCTTCCATCGCCGACGAAGCTGAAGACGCAGGCCTCACCGTGGGTATCGACGTGCGAGCCGGGGTCAACGCTGACCTCGGTGCCGCCGCCGTCCACGAAGTCCTCGGCCTCCACGAGGATGGCGCCGGATGGCACCTCATCTGTCAGCTTCTGCACCTGCGTTGGCGGGGTGATGTCGGAGAAGACGACGCGACGGACAGGGCTGCCCTCGAGCGTGTAGCCGCTCACGTGCAGGCTCAGGCCGGGGCTCTCGTCTATCAGCAGACGCTCGTCGGACACGAGGGAGCCATCCTGGCGCACCCACTGTTTGACGATGGTGCTGCCGGCGGAGAACGCGACTCTTTCCGGCTCGAGTTGCCCCTGTGTGTCCAGGCGCAGGGAGGCGATCCCGGGACCGACCCGGGCATCGCCGGTGGCCTCCATGCCATCGAGCTGGAAGCGGGCCTGCAGCCGCCCGACCACTTCACCGCCCGCCGCCACCGGCACCACGGCGCTCTCGGGGGGCAGGCTCGGCCGGCCGGTCCAGCCCAGGTGCAGGCGATGAGAGCCGAAGGGCAGGGCGAGCACGGCCTGACCGTCCTCGGCGTGCCATCGCAGGTCGGTCTCAGCAATCGGCTCGCGGTCCAGGAAGCCCCACCTCACAGGTTCGGGGAGATGAACGCTGAGTCTGAACGTCTCGGCGACGCCACGCTCGCCGGGCTCGGCGACGGTGTAGGTGACGACTGCGCGATCCGGCAGATAGCGGACGCCGAAGGCGCCGGGCAGCGAAGAGCTGAGCAGCGTACCCGCCGCCGCCGTCGTGGCGATCGCGAGCGTCAGGACTGCGCTCGCCACCATTACAAGCCGCCTGCGGTCAACCCTCATAAGGTCCATCCTCCCGGGTGGAGCAGGACTTATCTCCGATTGTCATTTCGCTCATCATGCCAAAGGACCTGCCCGGGCGAGTGTGGGGCCAAAGACACCGGCGCTCGGGACGACAACGACCGACGACTAACGACCGGCGGGTCCAAAGACACCGCCGCTCCGCCCGACGACGGCTGCGGGGGCCCGTGGCGGCCTCTCTGCAAAGTCACACCCCGCCCCGTGCCCCGGTGCTGAGCTGGATTGAGGTCCGCGTAATCGACAATCCAGAGAGGCAGCCTCGGCGGCTGAAGCGTTTGCGTTGGGGGAGGTGACTGTGCTATAGTTGATGTGATGCGCAAAGTGGCTCATCATTGAGCCAGGAGGAAAGGCCGGTCTTGGAATCATCGTCAGCGCAGGCCGGTGAGGCAGCGCTGCTGGTGGGGTTGGTGTGCCTGGCAGCGTTCTTCGCCGGCTCCGAAGTCGCGTTCCTCGGCGTCCCCCGCACCTGGGTGAGGCAGACGGCTGAGTCCGGATCGAAGCTGGGCCGGCTGCTACTGACCCTGCAGGAGCGCCGCGCCATCGTCCTGGCGACCATGCTGGTCGGCATCACGGGCAGCTACTACGTGGCCGAGCACATAGCAGTGGTGCTGTGCCTGGACTGGCTCGGGCCGACCTTGGGCGCCGCGGTGGCCTCCACCGTGGCTCTGGTGGGGCTGACGGTGGTTGTGCTCATATTCGCCGAGGCCACCCCCATGCAGTTCGCCGCGCGCAACGTCAAGCGCGTTGCGACCTACTCCGCCCCCATCGTGGCCCTCTTCAGTGTGCTGCTGTATCCCGTCGTGAGCGTGCTGGGTCTGCTCGTGCGCGGTCTGATGTACCTCAGCGGCGCAGGGGCGCAGACGATGCTGCCCAGCGTCACGGAGGACCAGCTCAAGGCCATGATAGAGGAGGGCCAGTCGCAGGGGGCGCTGGCGTTGGGCACGGGACGGATGCTGCACGGGGCGCTGGACTTCGGTGACCAGACGGCAGCGCAGGTGATGACCCCGCGCCCGGACATGAAGTGTGTGGACGAGACGGCCTCCATCGCCGAGGCGCTGGCCGTGGCCATGGAGAGCAAGCACTCCCGGCTGCCGGTATACGCCGAGGACAGGGATCACATCACAGGGATTCTCTACGTCAAGGACCTGCTGCCATACGTGCGGCTGGACGAGATGGATACCCCGGTGCGGACGGTGGCGCGGCCACCGCACTTCGTCCCCGAGAGCCTGTCCGCCGACGAGCTGCTGCGGCAGCTTCGGGTGGGGAGGCGCACGATGGCGATCGTCTACGATGAGTTCGGGGGCACGGCCGGGCTGGTGACCGTGGAGGATCTGCTGGAGGAGATTGTGGGGGACATCCAGGACGAGTACGACATCGAGCAGCCGGAGATCGTGCGACAGGACACCTGCCTGCTGTGCGACGCCTCGATTGGCCTGCACGAGCTGGATAACCTGGTCGGCGAGGCCCTGCCGACGGAGCAGTATGACAGCCTGGGCGGGGTAGTGCTGGAGCTTGCCGGACGCATCCCGGAGTCGGGCGAGAGCTTCCGGTGGGGGAGTCTGACGCTGACAGTGGAACGGATGGACGGTCCGCGCATCGCCAGAGTGCGTGTGACGGAGCGGCCCATTGATGAGGACGAGCAGGCTGACGGTGAGTCCAGCGAGGGTGGCGGCGCGGCATGAGCGCCATGATCTTCCTGTGGATGCTCGTCATCGGCGTGTGCTTCGCCGGCGTGTTCATCCTGTCGCTGGCGGAGGCGTCGCTGCTGTCGGTGAGTCCGGCGGACATGCGGCGGGCGGCTCGGCGGGGTGACAGGGCGGCGCAGCTCGTCATCGAGATCACGGATCGAGCGGACTTCCTGAGCGTGGTCATCGTCGGCGTCAACACCTTGGTGCTGATCATCTCCAACCGCATGACGCACCTGGTGCACCACTTCTACGGCGAGGACGCCGCGGTGGCCCAGAGCGTGGCCCACATCGCGATGCTGGTGTCGATCCTGGCCATTGCGGAGCTGTGGCCGAAGACCTACGGGTCGCTGCGCTCTGAGATGTCGGCGCGGGCGGTAGCGGGGGTTATGTCGAAGCTGATCTGGGTGCTGACGCCGATGGTTATGCTGATGACCTGGATCAGCAACGCGGTCATGCGCATCTTCGGAATCAGTCCCCGCCACCACCGGCACTTCGTCACGGCAGAGGAGATCATGGCGGCGGCGGACCTTGGGGAGGAGGAGGGGACGGTGGAGCCGGAGGAGGGGGAGATGCTGGACAGCGTCATCGAGCTGCGCGAGCGCACGGTGAAGGACATCATGGTGCCGCGGGTGGACATGGTGGCGCTGTCGGCTGATGCCACCGTCGAGCAACTGATGGAGGTGGCGGTGGAGTCTGGCTTCTCGCGCATCCCCATCTACGCCGAGAGCATCGACCACATCACCGGCATCGTCTACGTCAACGACATTCTGATGCAGCTTGCCGACGCCCCGCGGCACATTCGGCTCGCCGCGGTGGCACGCACGCCGATCCTGGCGCCGGAGAGCAAGCGGCTGGACGAGATGCTCTCGGAGCTCCGGCAGCAGAAGGTGCACATCGCGATCGTTATCGACGAGTTTGGGGGCACGGAGGGCCTGGTGACGATCGAGGACATCCTCGAGGAGCTGGTGGGGGAGATCGAGGATGAGCACGACCTGCCGGAGCCGGAGATCCTGGTAACCGGGGCCGGGGAGGCCCTGATCCAGGGGAAGGCGCGCATCGAGGACCTGAACGCGGAGCTTGGGACGGAGATCTCTACCGAGGCCCATGACACGGTCAGCGGATTCCTCACGGGCATGGCAGGTCGCGTGCCGCAGGAGGGGGAAGTGCTGACGGCGGGGGAGGTGACGTTCGTGGTGGTGGAGAGCAACGATCAGCATGTGGATCGCTTGCGGGTCATCGCGCCGACCCCCCAGGAGGCTGAGTAGCCATGGCTCGGAGAGTACGCAAGCGAAGAAAGAAGAAGGTGCCAGAGGCGGCGCTGACGCTTGACGACTACCAGTTCGCCGGGGAGAAGCGGGTGTACTGGGAGGGCGTCGGTGGCCTCGTGGGAATATGGCTGTTCATAACTTGGGACATCGCGTACTTCTTGGTGGGAGTCTTGAATGCCAAAGTCAAGCCGGATGCCCCTCTGTATCATGACTACTGGTTGCCCATCGGGCTTATCGTATACCTGGCTCTTGCTTGGCTCATCGCCAACTGGCTGGCGGTTCGGCCCCGGCGCCGACAGCTCAAGGAGGCGGGGATGAACCGCCGGGTGCTGAACAAGACCTACCCCAAGCTGAAGTCGATCCTCGGCGAGCAGGCCAAGCTGCTGGTGATGGATGAGCCGGAGATGTACGTCATCGACGATGACACCCCCTATATCTTCAGCATGCCCGGCAGGAACGGGACCATCGTGACCACCGACCCGGTGGTGGGTGCCATGAGCGATGAGGAGATGGCGGCGCTGATCGCGCGGGAGATGGGGCACATCAAGTCCCACCACGTGCGGATGGCCTTTGTGACCCGCTTCATTCGGCGCGCGAACGTGGTGGCACAGGTGCTGCTTTTCCCGGTGAGGATGATAGCGCTGTTCCTGCGGGGGTGGCTGGACCTGATCGAGGTGACGGCGGACCGGGTGGCGTTGCTGGTCACGGGGAGGCCGGCGCTGGTCAACGCGGCTCTGGTGAAGCTGGCGGTAGCGGCCGACCGGGAGGCGGAGATCAGCCAGGAGGACCTGGACGCCTTCCTGGAGTCGGCCACGGACATCAGCACGGACGCGGCGCAGATCGAACGGCACTACATGATGGGCCAGTTCCTGACCAAGCAGCCGCATCTGCGGGAACGGATCGAGGAGGTCACGGGCTTCCTGAGGACCGAAGAGGGCCAGCAGGCCATGCAGAAGATGACGGAGATGAAGCAGAAGCTGGCCTGAGGCCGGCGACGGAACCAGTGCGTGTGGGCAGGCGCCGGCCGGCGCCTGCCCTTCGATTCACGTCGAGCGCCAGACTGCGGTGTCCGTCAACTGCCGAGATGGAAGCCTTCTTCTGCGCCTGAGACACACTCTCAGGCGCAGGGCCACTTGCACGCATAGCGGGGCTATGCGGGCTCCGCCGGATAGCTGCCCAGAACCTTCAGCAGGAGACACCACTCGCTGAGCTGGTCAAGGGCCGCGGTAGGGCCGGGGTCCTGCCGGTGGCCCTCGAAGTCCACGAAGAAGACATACTCCCAGAGCTTGGCCCGGGCCGGGCGGGACTGGATCATGGTGAGGTTGATGGTGTGCTGTGCGAAGGCGCCCAGGGCTCGGTGGAGGGCACCGGCACGATGGGGGGTGCTGAAGACCAGGGAGGTCTTGTCGCGGCCGGTAGGGCTGACGTCGAGGTCGCCGATGATGAAGAAGCGGGTGCGGTTGTCGGCAACATCCTCGATCTTCTCGGCCAGCACCCGCAGGCCGTTGGCCTCCGCCGCCTCGCGCGTGCAGATGGCGGCGACAGCGGGATCCTCTGCCGCGTCGGCCGCGGCGGCTCCGGAGGAGGAGCTCGGCACCTGCTCCACGCCCGGAAGGTTCTCGCGCAGCCACACGCGACACTGCGCCAGCACCTGCGGATGGGAACAGACGCGCGTGACGGCCGGGATGTCGTCGAGGGCCGCCAGGTAGTGATTGATCTGCACGTAGACCTCGGCGCAGATGCGCAGCGGTGTCTCGAGGAGGCTGTCGAGCGTCTGGCCCACGACACCCTCGATGGAGTTCTGGATCGGGACCACGCCGAAGTCGGCCTGACCGCGCTCGGCGGCGTCGAAGATGTCGAAGATGGAGTCCTCGGGGAGGAAGTCGGCGCGATGACCGAACCGCTGGCGGGCGGCCAGGTGCGTGAAGGTGTGCTCCGGGCCCAGGTAGGCGACGCGCGGCAGCCGCTGCAGGCCGCGGCAGGCGGAGACGATCTCCCGAAACACCGCCGACACGGCCTCCTCGTCGAGGGGCTCCAGATGGCGATCGAGGAGATCGCGCATCAGCTCGGCCTCGCGGTCGGGGGCGTAGACCGGGGCATCGCCCTCGGCCTTGAGCTCGCCGACCGTGCTGGCAAGTCGCCCGCGCTCGAGGAGCAGCTCCAGGATGCGAGCGTCGAGCTCGTCGATGCGGCGGCGGAGATCGTCCAGGGACATTGCGGGTGAGAGCCTCCCTAATGGGATGTTGCGCAGAGAATAGCATAACTGCAGCGGAGACGGCAACAGCGGTGGCGGTGAGGACGAGCAGTTCGGGAGGCGGTGGGGCAGGCGGACGGGTGGGAGGCGGAGAAGGGGCGAGAGAGGTCACATGGTCAGGCGGGCGGATCTGCGATGGTCGTGGCTACCGGCCTCTACCTGGTCGCGCTGCTGCTGATCACGCTGTTCACCGACGCTATCTTCGGGGTGAACGCGCAGTCGCTGGCGTACGCGCCGCTTGCATTGTGCCTGATGGTTCTGGTCTACCTTGCGCTTGTTCGCGGCCCCCGAGACTTCATCCAGCGGTGGTGGACGTCCAGCCCGATGATGGCGGCGGGGCTGCTGTTTCTCGGAGGCCTGGCCGCGTCGATGCCGAACGCACACGAGCTGGGCCTGGCAGGTAAGGACTTTCTGCGCTGGAGCTTCGTGTGGCTGGTCTACGCCCCGGTGACGCGCGCCATCTGTGACAGGCCAGGGCGATGTGCGCTCTTCGCGAGAGCCGCCGCAGTCTTCGTTGCGGGCTTCGCGGGGCTGGCGGTGGGGGACCTGTTCACCGGCGGGGCCCTGACGCGAAGCGCCGTGGGGCGGGCCGCCATGACCTACGAGGGCCGGTATCAGTCCCTGTATGAGAATCCGGGCATCTTCGCGGGCATGCTGATCGTGGGCTTTCCCCTGGCCGTGACGCCGGCGCTGACCGAGCGCGGCGCGCGGCGGCGGGCGGCGTGGCTGCTGGGGCTGGCGGTCATCCTGACGGGGATGCTGCTGTCCGGCTCGCGGGCGGCGCTGGTGACTGCGGTGGTGACCACTGTTGTGGTGGCTACTGCGTTGCGGCGCTGGTGGCTGCTGGGGCTGACCGGGGCCGTCGTCATCGGCATCTCGGTGCTGCTTTCGACCGGGACGCTGGAGGGCCCGCCATCGCTGGTGCGGTTCCAGCAGGGGCTGGTGGGGTCGGGTACGGGCACGCGGAGCCTGCAGCGGCGGATGCTTATCTGGTCGGTGGCAGGCGAGCTGATCCAGCGCAGGCCGGTCGTGGGGTGGGGCGGGGCGCAGCTCCGCTACCACCAGCACGGCGGGTTCAAGCGGGCGCACAACGCATGGCTGGATGCGTGGCTGGACGGGGGGCTACTGGCGGCGCTGGCCATGCTGATCGTGGCCGCGGCGGTGGTCCGCCGGGCCTGGCTCACGCTCCGAGGGGAGCACGAGCACTGGGTGCGGCCGACGCACGTGGCGCTGGTAGGGGCCTGCCTGGCGGTGCTGGCGGGCTGGATGGTGCGGGCGGGCATTGGCAGCCGGATCGACTGGCTGCCCATCTTCATGCTTTTCGGCCTCAACTGGGAGCACTGCGGTTCCGGGGCTTGTGAGGCACGAAGAGATGCGCGGGTGGGCGGCAAGGACAACGATGGCGCGGCATGACGCATCGTGGAAAAGGACTTCCGTCCGGGCACAGGGAAGTCAGCCCGGGGAGGTGCAGGCTTGACCGCGGCAATCAGCAGCGGAGAGATACGGAACCGGTTCGACGACGACATCCCGGAGGACATGTGGGAGGAGTGCCCGCAGTGCCACCAGCTCCTGTACACGAAGGAGCTGCAGCAGCACCTGTGGGTATGCACCAAGTGCGGGCACCACTTCCGGCTGTCGGCGCACCAACGGATGAGCATCACGGTGGACGCCGGCAGCTTCGAGGAGTGGGACGCCGATCTGCCCCTGTGCGATCCTTTGGGCTTCCCGGAGTATCGAGAGAAGCTGGAGAGCACCCGGGAGAAGACCGGACTGCAGGACGCGGTGGTGACGGGGAGGGCCCAGATCGCGGGGATGGACGTGGCGATCGGGGTGATGGAGCCCGGGTTCCGTGGCGGGAGCATGGGGTACGTGGTCGGGGAGCGCATTACGCGGCTGATCGAGCGGGCGACGGAGGAGAGGCTGCCACTGATCATCATCAGCGCGTCGGGCGGGGCGCGGATGCAGGAGAGCCTGGTGGCGCTGATGCAGATGGCCAAGACCTCCGGTGCGACGGCGAAGCTGGCGGAGGCGGGGATGCCCTACATCAGCGTGCTGACCGACCCCACCTACGGGGGCGTCATGGCCAGCTACGCCTTCCTGGGGGACATCATCATCGCCGAGCCGGGAGCGGCCATGGGCTTCGCGGGGCCGCGGGTGATCGACGTGACCGGCATGCCCATCGGCGAGGGGGTGCAGACGGCGGAGTATCAGCGGCAGCACGGCATGCTGGACCTGCTGGTGCCGCGCTCCGAGCTGCGGCAGACGCTGGCGACGCTGGTGGCCTGGTGCGTGGGGGAGTCCCAGAGAGATGAGGACGCCCCGTCTGACGGCGCCGCGCTGCGCACCGAGCCCGACTACGACGCGCCTCACGAGGCCACCGACGCCTGGCGGAAGGTGGAGTTGGCGCGGCACCCCGACCGGCCCTACTCGCTGGACTATATCGGCGAGATCATCACCGGCTTCGTGGAGCTGCACGGCGACCGGCGCTTCGCGGACGATGGGGCCATCGTGGGCGGGGTGGGGTGGCTGGATGGGCGGCCCATCGCGGTCATCGGCCACCAGAAGGGACGGCAGGCCAGGGAGCGGTCGCGGCGCAACTTCGCCATGGCGAGGCCGGAGGGCTACCGAAAGGCCATGCGGATCATGCGGCTTGCCGACAAGATAGGGCGGCCGATCGTGACGTTGATCGACACGCCGGGCGCGCACTGCCTCGACGATGCGGAAGCCCGGGGAATCTCCGAGGCCATCGCCTCCAACCAGCGAGACATGTTCGCGCTGCGGGTGCCGGTGGTGCCGGCAGTCATCGGGGAGGGCGGCAGCGGAGGGGCCATCGGCATCGGGGTCGGGGACCGGGTGCTGATGATGGAGAACTCCTACTACTCGGTGATCGCGCCGGAGTCGTGCGCGGCCATCCTGTGGCGCGACCGGTCGCTCAAGGAGGAGGCGGCCGACGCCCTGAAGCTGACCGCCGAGGATGCCCTGCGGCTGGGGATCGTCGATGGTATCATCGGCGAGCCGGAGGGGGGCGCGCACGCGGACAAGAAGGCCGCTGCGCAACTGCTGCGGCGGGGGCTGAACCGGGTGCTGGACGAGTTGGAGGAGATGGACTGGGAGCAGCTTCCGGACCTGCGCTACGAGAAGTTCCGGCAGATGGGGCGGCCGGAGGGTCCAGGGGAGGATCAACACTGAGCTGAAGGTGGTGCCGGAGGCGGGATTCGAACCCGCACAGTGGGTTGACCACCGCCAGATTTTGAGTCTGGTGCGTCTACCAGTTCCGCCACTCCGGCACCCACCAGAAGTGTACCAGCGGCACCACGGATTGTCAACGGTGGAGCGACGTCGGGTGCGAGTTCCCAGGTGTCGGTGGAATGCGCGGGCGGAGGCGCCGGAGGATAACGGCAACGGCCGACGACAAACGGCCGGCGGGTCTGAAGACGCCGCCGCTGCGGACAGCAACGGCTCACGACAAACGGTGGGCGAGTTTGCTGTGGCACAGTCGGTAGTCGCGAGCTGGAGGCTTGAGGCTTGTAGCTTGCAGCTTCTTGAAGACGCCGCCGCTCCGGACGGCGACGCCTGGACGGATAGTGAGGTGAGGCGGAATTGGTCAGCGGACAGACAGGAGGTTGGCAGGGGGACCGGCCGGGATCGAGCCGGGAGCAGGAGCCTCCCGGGCCACCGCCGCCCCCGCCACAGAAGAAGAGGAGAACCAACTGGGCGGTGGTGATCGCCGTGTCGGTGGCGGCCTTGCTGCTGCTGGGGGGGATGGTGCTGGTGATCGTGGCGGTGCTTACACTGGCGTCGGGGGGCCGCGAGCCGCTCGGCGCCTTCGGCGAGCGCGTGGGTGTGGTGACAGTCTCGGGGATGATCACCGCCGCAGGCGAACAGCCGCTCTTCGGGCCGCCTCTGGGCGGCGCCCGACAGACGATGAAGCAGCTTCGCGATGCGGGTGACGATAGCAGCGTAAAGGCTGTGGTTCTGCGCATCAACAGCCCGGGAGGCAGTCCGGCGGCGTCTCAGGAGATCTACGAGGAGGTTAAGAAGCTCTCGGAGGAGAAGCCGGTGGTGGTCTCCATGGCCGACGTCGCTGCGTCCGGGGGGTACTATATCGCCGCGGCTGCCGACCGCATCGTGGCCAACCGCTCAACGGTGACCGGCTCGATCGGCGTGCGCTCGCCCTTCCTGGAGTACTATGAGCTGATGGACGAGATCGGTGTTGAGGGCGGGAACCTCACTACCGGTCGCTACAAGGACACCGGCTCGCCGTGGCGGGAGATGCGCCCTGACGAGAAGGAGCTGCTGCAGAATCTCATCGACGACATGCTCGAACAGTTCATCGAGGCAGTGGCCGAGGGCCGCAACATGGATGTTGAGGAGGTCCGCGAGCTGGCTGACGGCCGCATCTATACCGGGGAGGAGGCGCTGGAGCACGGGCTGATTGACGAGACCGGGAACTTCTACCGCGCTGTGGAGCTGGCGGGCGACTTGGGCGGGATAGAGGGGGAGCCAAAGCTCAAGAACATGGGCGGCGGCGCCGGCATTTTCCCGTGGGTGAGCGCGAAGGTGGAACAGCTTGGCCGGCGGATGGCCGTTGAGTACATGCTCTATGACGAGCGACTCGCTCACGTAGAGAGTATGATGAAGATAGTGCAGTAAACGACAGAGAATGGCAGATAACGTCAGACAACCGCAGATAACATCAGATAACATCAGATAACGCCAGACAACGGCAGATAACATCAGACAACGCCAGACAACGGCAGATAACATCAGGCAACGTCAGACAACGGCAGATAACATCAGACAACGTCAGACAACGGCAGACAACGGCAGACAACGGCAGACAACATCAGATAACGCCAGATACCATCAGGCAACGGTAGAGAACGGCAGACGGCTACGCCGCGCTGCGGCGGCTTCTGCAGAGAAAGGCACACGGCGCGGTTCTGCCCACGAAATCATGTATGCGTTGGGGTGCTGGACGACATGGCCGAGAAAGTGCTGTTGATTGACGGACATAGCCTTTTCCACCGGGCGTTCCACGCGCTACCACCCCTGACCACCAGCGAGGGTCAGCCCACAAACGCCCTGTACGGCTTCCTGCAGATGGTACTGCCACTCCTGGAGGAGCAAGAGCCGGACTACGCCCTGGTGGCGCTGGATGTGCCAGGCCCAACCTTCCGGGATGAGATCTACGAGGAGTACAAGGGACACCGCCCCCCGACGGACGAGGCCCTGAAGGAGCAGGCTCCCCTGCTCGAGGACGTGATCGAGGCGTTGGGCGTGCAGGCCATGGGAGTGGAGGGCTTCGAGGCTGACGACGTGATCGGAACGCTGGCGCGCCAGGCCGCGGCGGCCGGCAAGCAGGTCACCATCGTCACCGGCGATAAGGACCTGCTGCAGCTTGTGGATGACAGCATTGAGGTCGTGGCGACGCTGCGGGGCATCAAGGAGACTAAGCGCTACGACGTGGAGGCGGTAGAGGAGGAGTACGGCCTGTCCCCGCGGCAGCTTACCGACCTCAAGGCACTATCGGGCGATAGCTCCGACAATATCCCCGGGGTGCCGGGGATCGGCGATAAGAGCGCCCTGACCCTCCTGCAGCAGTTCGGCTCGCTGGAGGCCGCCATCGGGAACATGGATGAGATTGAGTCCACCCGTATCCGCAATCGCCTGCAGGAGGCCCCCGAAGCCGCGGAGCTGAGCAAGCGGCTGGCGCGTCTGGAGACCGAGGCGCCCATCGATCGGGAGCTCGAGGAGCTGGCCTGGGCCGGGCTGCACGTCGAGAAGCTCCGCGAGCTTGCGACCCGGCTGGAGTTCACCAGCCTCCTCGAGCGTCTGCCGAGGGGGGAGGAGGCGGATCTGGAGCTGCAGCTCCAGCCGGTACAGAGCCAGGGGGGTCTTGAGGAGCTGGTGGCAGCGGTGGGCGAGGCCGGGGCGATGGAGCTGGCCCTGAGCCAAGGCGAGCATGCGCCGGTGCTGGCTGTGGCCACCGGAGACGCAGCGGCGGCGCTGGTGCCGCTGGCCGGCCAGGCTGAGGCCGGGACGCTGTTCGCCGCCGCCGACAGCGAGGCTCTGGACCTGTCTGCGCTGGCCGAAGTTTTGGCCGATCCGCAGATCGCTAAGCGTGCCGCGGACGTGAAGGGCCTGGCGCGGCGCCTGGCAGCACAGGGGGTGGCGCTGGCGGGGATGGAGTTCGACCCCGAGATCGCGTCGTACCTGCTGCAGCCGAATCGCCGAAACCACTCCATCGAGCTGGTGACGCGAGAGCATCTGGAGTACGCTTTGCCCGAGACAGACGGGGAAGCCCAGGCGGAGATCGAGCCGGCCACCCTTCGAGCAGGCGCGGAGGCCGTTGCAGTGCGCAAGCTGCGGGAGCCGATGCGCGGGCTGCTGGACCAGGCCGGTGTGCTGGATCTCTTCGACGATATGGAGATGCCGCTGGCGCCGGTGCTGGCGGAGATGGAGCTGCACGGAATCGCGGTGGACACCGGCAAGCTGGAGGAGCTGGGGGAGCAGCTCGACGAGATGGCGGCGAGCTTGGAGGAGGAGATCTGCGAGATCGCCGGGTGCGAGTTCAACGTGGGCTCCCCGCAGCAGCTCTCCGAGGTGCTCTTCGAGCGCATGGAGCTGCCCAAGGGGCGACGGACGAAGACGGGCTGGTCCACGTCCGCGGCGGTGCTGGAGGAGCTGGCCGACGAGTTCAGAATCGCGGAGCTTGTTCTGGAGTATCGGCACTATGCGAAGCTGCGCTCGACGTACGTGGATGGTCTGCTGGCCGAGGTGAATCCGGAGACCGGGCGAGTTCACACAACCTTCGAGCAGACGGTGGCGGCCACGGGTCGGCTGTCGAGCCGCAACCCGAATCTGCAGAACATCCCCATCCGCACCGAGTGGGGCCGGAAGATCCGGAGCTGCTTCGTGAGCGAGGAGGGCCGCCGCCTGCTGGCCGCCGACTACTCGCAGATCGAGCTGCGCATCCTGGCGCACATCAGCGGCGAGCCGCGGCTGGTGGAGGCCTTCCGGGGCGGGAGGGACATCCACACGGAGACGGCGTCAGCGCTGTTCGAGGTGAGCGCCGAGGAGTGTACCTACGAGATGCGGGGCCGGGCGAAAACGGTCAACTACGCCGTCCTCTACGGCCAGGGCCCGACGGCGCTGGGGCAGCAACTGGACATCGACAGGAAGGAGGCGGAGGCCTTCATAGAGAACTATTTCCGCGCGCTGCCGGCCGTCCGGGGCTACATCGACGACATCGTGGCAGTGGCGCGGGAGCAGGGCTACGTGGAGACGCTGCTGGGCCGCAAGCGGCCGCTGCCGGAGATCAGCAGCAGTGACGGCCGGGCGCGCTCCTACGCCGAGCGGGCGGCGGTGAATATGCCCATCCAGGGGACGGCGGCCGATGTCATCAAGCTGGCGATGATCGAGCTGGCACCGCGACTGGCCGAGGAGAGTCCTGAGAGCCGGATGCTGCTGCAGGTGCATGACGAGCTGGTGCTGGAGGTGCCTGAGGGGGAGGTGGAGGAGGTCGCCGGTCTGATCGAGGAGGTGATGGAGTCAGCATTCGAGTTGAACGTGCCTCTGGTCGTTGACGTTTCCGCGGGGACGAACTGGCGTGACATGTCTGAGCTGTGACGTGGGACGTTCGGGATACGCGATCGAGACCATGACGTCGAAATGACAGGGTATGGACTGCTCGCGCACCGATGCGACGGTGTCGCGGAGGGGCGCGTGAAGGAGGACCTCACAGATGTGTGCCTGGGATTTCGAGGACAGTGACCAGGAGGAGCAGGCGTCCGAAGAGGCGCAGACCGACGAGAAGCAGGAACTCGAGGAGCAGGCGGACCCAGAGGCGCAGGAGGCAGAGGAGCCCGAGGAGCCTGAGGCCGAGGACGAGATCCTGACGATGGATGACGTGGATCTCGACGACGTGGGGCCGGCGGAGCTGCGGCCGGGCGACATCCTCACCGGTATCGTGGTGGCAGTGAGGGAGGACGGGGTGCTGGTGGACATCGGCGGAAAGGCCGAGGGAGTTGTGCCCATCTACGAATTCCTGGACCGGTCGGAGCTGCCTGAGGCAGATGACGAGATCGAGGTGGCCGTGGCGAAGCTGCGGGACGATGACGGGATGACGGTTCTGTCGAAGAAGCGCGCGGACTACGAGCGGGTGTGGAACCGCGTGATGCGGGCGCTGGAGACGGGGGAGATCCTGGACGCCATGGTCACCGACCGGGTGAAGGGCGGACTGCGGGTAGACCTGGGCGTCCCGGGCTTCGTGCCGGCCTCGCACGTGGCAACGCGGAACGTTCGCAACCTCGACCGCTTCGTGGGACGTTCGCTGCGGCTGAAGGTTCTGGAGGCCGATCGCCACCGCAAGAAGGTCGTGCTGTCGCACCGCGAGGTGGTGGAGGAGGAGCGGAGAAAGCGGAAGCAGGAGACGATGGCCGAGCTCGAGGAGGGTCTGGTCTGCGAGGGGAAGGTCCGCAATATCACCGAGTATGGGGCCTTCATCGACCTCGGTGGCGTGGACGGGCTGTTGCACATCTCGGAGATGGCATGGGGGCGTGTGGACCACCCGTCGGACGTGTGCAGTGTCGGTGACACGCTCCGGGTGGTGGTTCTGGACATCGACCGGGAGCGGGAGCGGATCTCTCTGGGGCGCAGGCAGATTCTGCCCGACCCCTGGAAAGAGGTGGGCAAGAAGCTGCGTCCCGGCAACACCGTCAGCGGGCGGGTCAGCCGGATCGTGCGCACCGGCGCCTTTGTGGAGCTTCCCGACTATGAGGTGGAGGGCTTCCTGCCGGTCGGCGAGCTGGCGGAGCGGCGCATTGAGAACCCCTCAGAGGTGATCGAGGAGGGCCAGGAGCTGGACCTGAAGGTTCTGAAGCTGCGGGCGCAGGCCCGGCGCATGACTCTGTCGCTGGTGGCCGCCGTCCAGGAGAAGGAGCGGCGGGAGTACCAGAAATACATGGCCGACCAGGAGACGCCGCCAACGACACTGGGCGACCAGTTCGCCGACGTGCTGGGCGCGGTGGCGGCGGAGCTTGATGAGGACGTGGGCAGCGAGGCGGAGGCCGGAGAGGCCGAGGCTGCAGAAGAGGCCAAAGCCGCCGACCAGGCCCAGGCCACGGACGAGCCTGAAGCTGCCGACGAAGCTGAGGCTGCCGAGACGCCTGAGGAATCCGAGGAGGAGTCGGCGCAGGATTCCGCGGACGAGGCAGAAACTGTGGAGTCCGAGGGAGGCGTCGAGGAGGGCGACGAGGAAGGGGTGCCAGAGGCGTCGGTCGCAGAGGAGGCGGCGGGCGAGGAGGGCGATGAGACGGAGGCCGACGACGCCGAGGGCGACCAGCAGTAGGCAATCATCGACGATGGGGATGGGCCTCGGAGGCGCCTTGCGGTGGTAGTTGTCGGCATCATCGGCCCGATCGCCTCGGGGAAGTCAGTGGTCGCGGAGGAGCTGGAGCGGCTGGGGGCGGCAGTGATCCGCGCCGATGACGTGTCGCGGGAGCTGCTGCAGCCCGGAAGCGAGCTGCTGGCTGAGGTCGTTGAGGAGTTCGGCGGAGGGTTCCTGAAGGCCGATGGATCGCTGGACCGCCGGGCGCTGGGGGCAGCGATACTTGATGACGATGGGGCACGGAGGCGACTGGAGTGGATCGTCCATCCTGCGATGGTGGCGCGAATGGGGGAACTAGTGGACGAGATACGCCGGGTGGGCGCGACGCCTGTGACGGTGATCGAGGCCGCGAACCTGGTGGAGATGGGAGCGCTGGCGCTGGTGGATGTCACCGTGATGGTCACCGCGCCGCGGGAGGAACGTATCAGACGCCTGATGCGCCGGGACGGGATCGGCAGAGAGCGGGCCGAAACCTTGGTGAAGCTGCATGAACGGATGGGAATCGGGGAACACTGTACCCACCACGTTCTCTCGACGAACTGCTGCATTGACGATACCCGCCGGGCGGCGCAGCGCCTGTGGCGGGAGCTTACTGAGCGCTTGGAATGAGAGGGATTCGGGCTCCGGGTTCATGGCGATGGGAGGGGCTGGCGGCGTCACGGGGGCTTAACCGGTGGCAGCTTGCGTTGTGGCGGTGGGGTGTGCTATAATCCGCCGCGAACGTTACTTGCCGCCGGGCCATGCGGGCGCGGGACACGGAGGCGGACGAGGCGCCTCCGAGAGCCTTAACGTGGCGGACGGCGTCCCCGGGTGCGCTGCCGGCGGACGGGCCAGGGCCATCAGGTCCTGGCCGTGGCGGGACAGGCTTGGAGCCAGACGAATACTCACGGGGCGCGCGTAGCACCACTTGCCGCTACCAATGGGTCGAAGCCGCAGGCCCGGGGAGTGATTGTGTTGCAGAAGGGGCGCATCCTTCTGACACTGGTCGTCTGCTTTTCCGCCGCAATTATTCTGAGCACCTGTTTCACCTCCCTCAACGCCTCCCCACGTGGGACACAATCGGGTTCCAGTACCATTGCCGACCACTACTCCGCCACGGGACAGCGTCTGCCCAGTGGCCGGCGGTACATCGGCATGGCCCGGCCGGACTGGCTATTCGAGCGGATGGGAGAGGTGCGGACGGCGCAGGCGGGCCCCGGACCGATTCCGGACCTGCAACTGACCCCGACGGCCACGGCGAGCGAGGAGCTGTACCCCAACTCTGCGCCGCAGGGCGAACTGAACCGGATCGTCATCTCCAGCAACGGCGTGGATGAGAACGGGGATGGGGAGTTCGATCCGGGCGTTACCGCCGATGACTTCAACCTGTGGCTGCTGCGTACGGACGGCTCGCTGGTGACGCAACTGACGCAGATGCCTGGGGACGAGCTGTATCCGGAGTACGGTCCCGGCGGCCGCCTGGTGGCGTTCTCGAACAACTCCAGCGGCACCTGGCAGATCTACACCGTCGAGGTGCTGACGGGGACTATTCGGCAGATCACGAGCGGGCCGGGGAACAAGCACGATCCGACATGGTCACCGGACGGTCTGCGGTTTGCGTTCAGCGGCGACCTCAACCGCAACCGCGACATCTTCGTGATGCCCTCCGACGGGTCGGAGGCGCCCCAGCCCATAGTTCAGACGCCGGCGGAGGAGACGCAGCCGGCCTGGACGAGGTCGGTGGGGGTCATCAGGGGGCCGATCCTCTTCACGCGCAGCGGGACGGGCATGGGAAGCCGGATCTTCCGGGTTGACCCCGATGGCGGCAACGAGGAGCAGGTGACCAACGGGGGCGGCGACCCGGCGGCGAATGACCGCGATCCGGCGTGGCGGCATAACGGCCAGCTCATCGCCTTCTCGTCCAACCGGCGCACGGAGGCGATGGACGCGGACCTGGACTATAACATCTGGACGGTGGTGCCGGCCGGTGAGGACGCCGTAGACGCGCAGCTTCGCAGCAACCTCGATCCCGAGGATACCTTCGACGATCGCTACCCGTGCTTCAACCCCGGATTGGACCCCCGCCTTCCGGTGCGCATCTTCTTCACCTCGTGGCGCCCTGACCAAGCCGGCGCTGAGCCGGACATCTGGCGGTTTGAGGTCTCCGACCCGGTGCCTCCCCAGCTCATGGCTCTTCCATATGTGGACGCGCGGCGGCGGCTGGTGACGCCGGGCAATGACGTCACCGTGCACGTGGAGGTCTTCGACCGCGACAGCGGCGTGGCGCATGTGGTGGCGCAGTTCAAGGACCCCGATTCGGCGGTGGACGACAGCCAGGGCCGGGAGAACAAGATCTTCGGCCCCTACCCGGGCGCAAGCTGGTCCATCGAGCCGGTGGAGGGCACCGGGCAGTTGGAGCTGGACTGCCGGGAGGCGGGGCAGGCCGAGCTGTTCGATGATGGTGATCCGGAGCACGGCGATGCGGTGGAGGGAGACGGGATATTCAGCGGCAAGTGGACCACGCCGCTGTCGCCGAGCGACTTCATCATCGACATCGTCGTTCAGGACGTGGCCGGCAACGCCTTCGAGTACGACGACGTTTATGGCTTTACCACGCTGATGTTCCAGCCGCAGTACAACGTCCTGCTGGTGGACGACTACTGCGAGGGCCAGGGATTCATCTGGAACGCCAGCTGGGAGAACAACGACTTCCCGACCGTCTACCCTGTGGAGAGCTATTACACGACCAACCCCGGCGATTCAGAGGAGGCGGATAATGAGGCGTACAACACGTTCATCGACGGGGTCAGCGGGCCGCCGAGGCGGGTGCTGGGGGAGCGCTATGATCTGTGGCGGGTAATATGCCGCGGTCCCATCACGATGAACGACCTCATCTACTACCTGCCCGCGACGGAGGTCCAGTTGTCAGTGCCGGACATGCAGGACCTGCGGGAGGTGCTGGTGGCGAACCGGTGCGTAGTATGGGCCGCGCCGCATACCGGCGATGTGTGGGCCGGTCCCGGCAGCCTCGTGGATGCATCGACCCAGGCGACCCTGGCGACCTTCCTGGATCGGGGCGGGCGCCTCATGATGTCGGGCCAGGACATCGGCTTTGCGCTGACTCTGGACGGGACGGTGCAGAACAACTTCTACACGAACTACCTGCACGCCAACTATGTTGAGGATTCAGCCGACGGAGGCTGCTTCCTCATCGTTGTCAGCCTGGGTCAGGACGACCGCCTGCCGGATGCCTACTGGCCTCCGGAGGTAAACGGCGTAGACGGCGATCCGGTGGCTCGGCACCCGGGCTGGACGTTCTACACCTACCCGCCCCTGACTATGCAGACTGGCGTGCACGAGATCAGCAACGAGTGCCGGAGACAGGATTGTGCGCAGTACACGCTGTGGTCGGATGTGATCGAACCTGTCGGGGGGGCCACGGTGACACACACCTACTCGACGGAGGGGAACGCGGGTCTGCGGTACGAGCAGCCCGGCGGCGGATACAGGGTCATCTACTTCGCGTGGGGATTCGAGCAGACACATCGAACCTACGACGTGGTTGACCCCCAGGAGTACGGCGTCTGTCTGAACTTCCGGTCGAAGCTGATGCACAACTGCCTCTGCCACCTGCGAACTGCGGGCTTCCAGGGCCGGGTGCTGTCCATCAGCGACGGGAATCAGCCCATCAACGACCCCACGCCGGTGGTTCAGGCCATACAGGGTGGGAACGTGATCGCCGCGGTCCGGTGCGAGGAGGACGGGCGCTACGTCATGGGCGGGCTGGCACCGGGCGTGTACACGTTGCGGGCGCATCGGCCGGGGTTCGAGATCGACCACCAGGATAACGAGGAGGCGCACGGGGGCGGCGCCTATCCGGTGATCGACTTCGCCATCACGCGGGCGGCGCCCGGGGCGATCCGGGGGACGGTGACGGCGCTGGCCACCGGTGAGCCGCTGGCGACGGTGGAGGTGTGCGCCTACGAGGCGATCCAGCCGGAGCCGGAGGATGAGGAGGAGAACGGAGACGGTGGTCAGCAGAGTCAGGCCGAGCCGGCCCAGAACGGCGATGGAGACGAGGACGAAGGGCCGCAGCGCGGTGAGCTGATCGCCTGCACGACCACGGACGCCGACGGGACCTACCTGCTGGGTGACATCCCGGTCGGTGAGGTGATCGTGGTGGCTGATGGGAGCCACCTCGGGTATGACACGGAGGAGTCCGTGGTGACCGTCACCAGCGGCAACACGACCACCCTGGACTTCGCGCTGGGCGCCGCGCCGGGGACCGTCATCGCCACGGTGACCGATATCGAGGACAATCCCATCACCAACGCGCTGGTGGAGATCCTTACTGATGGCACGCTGATGGGCCAGGGTGTGACCGACGATTCCGGTCAGGTGCGGATCGAGGTGCAGCCGGGCACCTACTCGGTGGAGGCGGCGGCGGCGGGCTTCCAGCGCTCGGACCCTCAACCAGTGCAGGTGGAGGCGGCTGCCACACAGGAAGTGACTATCCCGCTGCAGAGCGAGCCGCCGGGGAGCATCTCGGGGCTCATCTCGCGGGGGCTGACCGGTGAGCCGGTGGGCGGCATCACAGTGCACCTGCTGGTCAACGAGCAGATCATTGATGCTGCGGTCAGCGAGGCCGAGGTGACGAGACCCCAGACCGGTGCACCGTACAACTACCGATTCGACGCCGTGCCCACCGGGCAGATCGTGGTGGAGCCGGATCCGCAGGGCTTCACAGTCTCGCCACAGCGGCGGATCGTGACGGTGACCAGCGGCGAGGAGACCGATGCGGTCAACTTCTCGGTGAGCAGCATCCGGACGTTCCCCGCGGGGCTGCAGCTTATCTCCCTGCCCTACGACTACCCGAACACGGATCCCGCAGCGCTGCTGGGAGCGGACGCGGCGAACTTCAAGATGGCGGCCTGGGAGCCGCGGGACGGGCGCTATCACATCTACCCGTCCACGCCGGCGGACCGCTTCCGACTGGGGAGCGGCTACTGGATGAAGCCCACTGCGACGCTGGAGCTGACGCAGGAGGGCATCGAGGCCGGTGACCAGCACCAGGTGCCGCTGGATTCGGGGCAGTCCGGGTGGAACCTGATCGGCGACTTCTTCACCGACGCCATAGACTTCTTCTCGCTGGAGGTGCGTGACCGCACCGGCATCGTCTACACCATGCAGCAGGCGATGGCGGAGGGCCTGGTACGCAGCCCGCTGTTCACCTACGTGCTGGGGGCCTACGAGACCTCGGCGGTGGCGGAGCCCTTCGTGGGCTACTGGCTGAACGTGAGCGAGGGCGTGGATATCCTCGGCAACCGGCTTACTGACACGCTGGCCGATGACGGGGAGGCCAGCCGGGCCGCAGTGACGAACCCGGAGGGAGGCTGGCTGATCCCGGTGGTCGTGAGCAGCGCGGGGATGCGGGACGCATCGACGTGGATCGGCTGTGCTCCCAGCGCCACGGAGGGCTTTGATGCCGGCATGGACATGCTCAAGCCCCCGCCTCCGGGGATGGGTAGTTGCGTCTACGCCGCTGCAGGTGAGGGCAGCTATGCGGTTGATGTGCGGCCGGAGGCGGCGGGGACCACGTGGACGGTGAGCGTGATGGCGCCAGCCGGTGAGCAGGTCGAGGTCCGCTGGCCGGACCTGTCATCGCTGCCGGCGGACGTGAGGCCGGTGCTGGTCGATCCCGCGGCGGGTAACGAGGTGTACATGCGCACCGTGCAGGGCTATGAGCTGGCTGCCAGGGCGGATGCGCGAGAGCTGGAGATCGTGCTGGCCGATGATGGGGGCTGCGTGGCGGTATCGGCACCGTCAGCGCGAGCGGCCGGTGCGGGAGCGGAGATCACCTACACGCTGTCGGCGGCGGCGAGCGTGCAGGTGCGTGTGCTGAACATCGCCGGCCGGGTGGTGGACACGGTCATCGACGGCTCGATGCAGAGGGCGGGAGTGCAGAGGGTCGTGTGGGACCGCAGCACCAGCACTGGCACGAGGGCGCCGAACGGGACGTATCTGGTGGTGGTGACCGCTGAGGGTGAGAGCGGCCAGAAGAGTCAAGCGATGGGGACGATGAGGCTGGGCCGATGAGGGCAGCGCGCTCCGCCGCGCATCGTGGCACGGCGGAGCTTGCAGGATAAGGACTGACTTCCGTGCGCAACATCCGGGCGGATCGTGCCGTGAGCCGCGTGCCGGGAGGAGCAACGAGATAATGCATCGACTACACGAGAGCCCCCTCTGGAAGTACGTCGCGCTGTATGTAGCGGCAACGCTGATGGTCCCGTACGCAGTGATGGGCTTCCCGGTGGTGGCGGAGGCGCAGGCACAGCCGGTGGTGGAGAGCGCCAGCGTGATCGTGCTGCCGATAGAGGACACCGAGGGGTCCACCGAGTCCGTCATCAGCGAGCAGGCCACGGACGCGCTGGCGCTGGCGCTTGAGGATTCGAGGGAATTCATCGTTACCTCCAAACGGGACCTCGTGCGTGAGCTGGCGCAGCTTGAACTGGAGCCACCGCTGTCGGTGGCCGAGCAGATGCGGCTTGGTGAGCGTCTGCAGGTGGACAAGGTGATCACCGGTCAGGTGAGGCACCTGCGGGTGACCGAGAAGACAGGGCAGGTGAGCGTGAACCTGAGCGTGGCGGTGCTGGACCTGGCGACCGGTGAGTTCCTCAACGGCGCGAATGTGAGCACGGTGACGAAGGCACTGCCGGGCTGGACGGGCGAGAGCGCGCGTGTCATCAATGACGCGCTGCGGGAGATCGCGGAGGACGCGGTGGCGGAGATCCGCACCAGCCGCATTCCCGAAGGCTTCGTGACGTCGGTCAACCAGTTCGGCGTGGCCACCGTTGACCTGGGGCAGGACGATAGACTGAAGAGCGGCATGGCCATGATACTGTTCCGTCCCGTGTATCAGCGGGACCTGGGCGAGATCATTTTGCAGAAGGTGGGGCGCTACTCGGTCAGCGAGGTGGGCGCTCGGACCTCGAAGATGATGCCACTGGGAGAGGGCCGAGCGGGGGTGGGGGACCGGGCCTACCAGCTCTACCAAGGCCCGGAACGTGTGGAGGCCCAGCGGCGGAAGGAGTCCAGCCAGCAGACGATCACAGTGGTCGCTGCCATCGCAGCCCTGTTCGGCGTCATGCAGACCGCTACGGGCTCGAGCACTACGGACGCGCCGGCGGGCGTGACGTCGCGGCTGTTCCAGCAGGCGCCGGGAGACGAGGCGGTCATTCGGGTGCACGTGCCGCACAAGTCGATACCGCTCGACGATCAGATCTACGCGTGGCTGTTCTACCGCAGCGACGGCCGGCAGAACTTCAGCCTGCTGGCGAACAAGCTGGTGGATGTCATCCTGGAGCAGCGGCTGCCAAACAACGTCTGGGACGACGATTCGGCCTTTGACGGCCCGTTTGAGATCGAAGAGGAGTTCACCTACATCACTGCGGCTGGCGACGAGGAGGACGGCAGCATCGACCTGCTGTTCTATCACTGGCCGCTGCAGGCTGGCCACACCTACTACCACCGAGTGCAGCGCGTCGTGGAACCGCCAGAGCGGGCGGGCGCCGGCGCGCCGATAACCACAGACTCCGTCCGGACGATGCAGCAGGATGAGCTGGAGACGCCGACCCTGGAGATCGACCCGCCGGAGTCGCAGGCGGAGGGCAGCAAGCCGACGGCCGGCGTGACATACTTCACGCCGCCGGTACTGCAGACCCCGGAGGACGGGGCACAGAACCAGCAGACCAACTCCATCACCTTCACGTGGAGCGGGACCGTGGGGGCCAACGAATACGTGCTGCAGGTCTTCCCGGAGGATGACCCGGACGGACGGCGCAATCCGGACTACGAGGTGCAGATGCGGCAGGATCAGACGGGCACGATGTTCCAGACGATTGATGCAGACTTCGCACCAAACAGCCGCTTCTACTGGCGGGTGGGTGCGCGGCGGTCAGGTGAGGCACTGCCCCTGAACGAGCGCCTGAACCAGGAGGGCTGGCTGTTCAGCGCCATCCGCAGCTTCACGACCGCGGCGGCTCCCCCGCCACCGCCGGGAACCAGCTCAGCCAGTTACCGGCTCGGGCCGGGCGGCGTGTTCTCAGGGACCTTTGGGCCCCGGTACCGACACAGGACGCCCGGACTGCGGAGCCGGGGGCTTCGCTAGAGGAGGGCCTGCGCCCTAAGGTCGCGCCTATGAGCGTGCGGTACGGCCGCCTGCGGATGCTCGTGTGCGCCGCGCTGGCCCTCGGCGGCGCGCTGGCCGGAGACGTCGCGATCGCTGACAACTGGACGGTTGCCGCCTACATCTGCGGCGACGGGGATCTGGCGAGGGTGGCGGAGAGGTACGCCGAGGGGCTTCGGGTGGCCGCAGCGGCGAATGGATGGGCTCTGAGGTCGCAGGTGGACCTCCCTGATGGCGTCACGCGCCAGGCCGTCGGATCCGAAGGTTCGGAGACTGAGTGGTGGCGGCGCGGGCAGATCAACATGTGTCGGCGGGAGGCCGTCGAGGACTTCCTCCGCTGGGTCCGGGGGCGGGCCGTGGGTGATCGGCTCGCCTTCGTGGTGTTCGGCCACGGGGTGGCGGCCAGCGGCAGGACGACAGAGCGGGATCGCCGCTACGAGGCGCAGGGGCTGGCACTCGACGCGTCGGCAGGCGGCGACGTGCTGACACCGCAGGAGCTGGCCCGTGCCGTGGCTGGGGCATTCGGCGATGCCGAGCGGCCGCTTGATATACTTGTGGCCGATTGCTGCTACGGCGCCAGCGTGGAGGCGGCCTGGTCACTTCGTGACGCGGCGGAAGTCATGGTGGGGTGGCCCGGCCGGGCGCCGGTGGCGGGAGTGCAGTGGGCAGGGGTGCAGGTGCGCCCGGTCGAGGGACTGTCCGAGGCAGAGACGCTCGCCATGCAGTGCGTAGAGTTGCCCAGGGACGGCGAGTGCAAGGCGGCGGCCGTCCGGCTCGCGGCGCTTGACGGAGCGATAGGGGCGTTGAAGGACCTGTCAGCGGCGTTGTCCGGGGACATGAGGAGCTGGTGCCCGGGAGTGACGGCCGCGCGCAGCCAGACCCAGCGATTCGGCCCCAACGGGGAGCTGTGCGAGGTCCAGGGGCTGTGCGAGGCGCTGGCGAACGGCGACGGGAGGGCGCTGGAAGAGGCCGAGAGAGCTGCGGAACGGCTAAGCGCAATGGGGGTCGGTGGGCTGGGCTGTGGGCTGACGGTTCTCATGCCGATGGCGCTGGAAGACGTTCCGGCGGGGTACGCGGGTCAGGCTGAGGGATTCGGGGCGGCGAGCGGGTGGGGCAGGCTGATCGAGTGCTACTGCGGCCGCCTTGAACAGCTTCTAGGTCGAGTGACGGACAACCCAGAGCAGGAGGGTGGGGCGGGCTGACCACCTCTGCGCTGGGGGTAACGGCAGCGAGAGATGCAGCACGTTCTCCAGAGCTGGTACGCACGGCGGTGCGACCAGGAGGAGGAGGAGTCAAAGTGAGTCGGCTTCGCAATCGCGAGACCCCCCTGTGCGGTGCAATCATCGCGCTAATCGTACTCGCCTCCGTGGTCTCGGTGCCGTGCTGGGGCGCGGCAGGGCTGGAGGATCTCGCCGGGCCGCTTCGCGCGATGGCCATCAGCGCTGAGCGGGGAGAGCTGCCGCAGATGGGGCCATCGGCAGTCGGTCCTCCCGGCAGCGTGCTGGTGGTGGTGGAGTTCCGCAGCGAGGTGGCGGCCGCGCAGCCGCTGTCGGCCTTCGGTGCACAGGTGCGGTTCCGGCACGGCCGCCGAGTGGAGGCGTTTGTGCCGGGGGACGCGCTGCTGGAGATCGCGCAGCTCCCTGAGGTGGCGCAGGTCAGGCCTCCGAACTATCCCATCCCCATGCAGGGCTTTGGTGCGACCTCAAGCGAGGGCGTGCAGCTCGTGGGGGCGGTTCCGTTCCACACGGCCGGGCTGCTGGGGCAGGGGATCTCCATCGCGATCATCGACCTGGGATTCGCCGGCTTCGACAGCGCGGAGATCCCGATCGATCCCGCTGACCCGGACAGGGTAGTGTCCTTCCGGGCGGACGGCACGATGGGCACAAGCTACCACGGCACAGCGGTGGCGGAGATAGCCGCCGACGTGGCTCCTGCCGCAGATTTCATCCTGATTGCAGTTGACACCGAGATGTCCGTGGAAAGCGCCATCGAGTTCGTCGCGAACCGGGGGATCGACGTCTGCTGCATGGCGATGGGACTGCTTGGCGGTCCCTACAACGGTACGCATCCTATATCGCAGAAGGTGAACCGCGCTCGTGACCGCGGCGTGTTCTGGGTCAATGCGGCCGGGAACAGCGCTCAGCAGCACTACGAGGGGGCGTGGAGCGACCGCGATCGGGATCAGTTGCACGAGTTCTCCGCCGGCGACGAGGGTATCGACGTGACGCTGACGGCCGGGGTCTACCAGGCCTACCTGAGCTGGTATCAGACCGCCGGGTCGATCACCAACAGGGACTACGACCTGGTGCTGCTGGACTCCAGCGGGAACGAGATTACCCGCTCCGGGTACAGCCAGAACGGCGACGATCCACCATCGGATACGCTGGTGGCGCATATCAGCGTAGACGCGGTTTACACGCTGCAGGTTGAGTACGTGTCGGGGCCGGCGGAGCACGATGACTTCCTCCAGCTCTTCTCGGCGAACGTGGACATCGAGGCAACCCATCAGGTGGCGACCTCGAGCATGCCGATTCCGGCGGAGGCGCGAGGGGCGTATACCATTGGCGCCACTCGGGGAGCGACGGTCTCAGACCCGGCCGCCCCGATGGTGCCGATCGATGGGCTGGAGCCGTTCAGCTCCCGCGGTCCGGTGGTGGGGCATCCGGAGCGCATCAAGCCCGATCTGGTGGCGCCGGACGGGGTGAGCACGAGTCTAGCAGCGGAGGGGTTCTCACCGTTCCTGGGGACGTCAGCCGCCGCGCCGCACGTGGCGGGCGCGGCTGCGCTGCTGTTGAGCGAGGACGAGCTGCGGACGCCCGACGAGCTGGAGACGGTGCTGCGCTCGCAGGCGCTGCGGCTGGGTGACCCGGTTCCGAACAACGAGTTCGGGTGGGGACGTCTGCGGATGCGGGTGGGCGCGGACAGCCGGAAGCCAACAATCACGATCGCCTATCCGCAGAACGGCACCACCATCACGACGCGGATCCCAACCATCATCGCCTTCATCCAGGATGACGGCAGCGGCGTGGCCCCGACGACGATCACCGTCGAGTTCGATGGGATACAGGTCTTCAACGGCGCGGACGCCGACGACATCACGGAGTTCTACGACGCCCGCACCGGGCAGTTCACCTGGCCGGTGGAGGACGTGTTGGCGCGGACGGACCATACCGTGGTGCTCGGCGTGCAGGACAACACCGGGAACGAGGCCGACCCGGCGGTGACGAACTTCCGGGTGGCGGCGCCGACCATCCCGGGCGGAATCTCGATGGTGAGCTTCCCGTACACCGATCTGCAGGTGACCGACCCCAGCGTGATTCTGGGGACGCCGCTGTCGGACCTGGCGCTGGTACGGTGGTGGCCTCTGGACGAGACCTACGACAAGTACCACTTCTACCCGGATGCTCGGGCGAGTCTGACCCCGCCGGACGCGCAGCAGGCGAATCTGGATGATCGCACGGTGCCCTATCCGCCGGCCGGCCTGGGCTACTGGCTGAGCATCCCGCGGAGTGGGGTGCTGGACATCCAGGGGCAGCCGCTGCGCGACGTGCCGAGCGCGCACATCCGCCTGTACCGGGGCCAGCAGCCGCCGCGAGGTTGGAACCTGATCGGCAATCCCTACGACGAGGACGTAAGCTGGGGGAGCGTGCAGTTCGTGACGAACGGTGTGCGCCAGGACCTGCGGGAGGCCATTAACTCCGGCGTGACGGAGGGCGTGCTGTTCAGGTATGTGCAGGGCCGGGGCGGGCGACCGGGCTTCTACGACTTCACCCCGAACCCCTCTCAGGCAATGCTGGAGGCGGGAAAGGGCTACTGGCTGCACGTGAATGAGGACACGCGCGTCGTCGTCTACAGCTCCAACATCGGATCGATGGCGGACGAGGAAGAGACGGTGCAGGCGCAGTCGGATGACGGCTGGCTGCTGACCCTGAGCGCTCGTGCGGGCGCGTATCAGGATCCGTGCAACGTCATCGGGGTGAAGTCCAACGCGAGCGCGGGGTATGATCCGCAGTGGGACGTGCCGGAGCCGCCGCCGATCGTGGACGGCGTCCAGTTGTCGATGTCGCGGCCGGGGTGGGGCGAGCACAGCGGAGAGTACGCGCGTGACGTGTGCGGGACGGGCGAGGCGGCCCAGTGGGACATTGAAGTGAGCTGTGCGGTGCCCGACGCGGAGGTCGAGGTCACCTGGCCTGAGCTGAATGCCGAGGTCCCCGGAGGTGTGCGCCTCATGCTGGAGGACCTGGACACGGGAGAGCGGGTGTACATGCGTACCACCTCGGCTTATCGCTTCCGGGCCGGGGCGGACGGAACCGTGAGGCACCTGCGGGTGACGGAAGTGGGCGGCGGGGAGGCCCTGGCAGTCAACGGCATGGCGACGCAGGGCGCTGGCGCGGGCGGCGCGATGATCACGTACTCGGTGACGAGGCCAGCGGACGTGACGGTGGAGGTCATGAACATCGCGGGCCGGCTGGTGAAGCGGTTCGCCGCGCAGGCCGTGGAGAGTGGGACGCAGCAGACGCTGGTCTGGAACGGCATCAGCGACCGGGGCAGCGCAGTGCCCTCGGGCCGCTATATCGTTCGGCTGACGGCTCTCGCAGCAGACGGCCAGACGGTGCAGGCAATACGACCGTTCAGCATTGCACGGTGACGGGCTCATGGTGAGAGGAGCTGACCCTTCGGTGCAGCGGCATAGTGGTCTACGAATGCTGACAGGGCTGCGGCGGTACGGGCCGTGGATGGCCGCGGTGTGTATCCTGCTGACGGCATGGAGCCAGAGCGCGGCACAGAACGTGCGGGCCACCGTGAACCATCCCGCGGGGCTAACACGGATGCTGGTTGACACACCGGCACTCATCAACGTCGGGGACGCGGACGATCCGGAGTATATCTACCAACCCGCCGGCCGGTTCCAGTTGAGGACCGGAGCGAATGTGGCGGTGGGCGGCAGCCCGCTGGTGGCGGGGGATGAGGACCGGCCGATCGCGAGCCTGGAGACCGCGGCGCCGGACTGGAACCTGACGCAGTTCACCTCCAAGCTCACAGTCTCGGTGGACGGCGTGCGCTTCGACCCCTATAGCCTCATGTTCAACCAGACAGAGGAGGCGGACCCGGCGGATGTGCCGATCTTCTGGGTGCAGGACCTGGTGGCGGGTGCACGGGATGTTGTGGGTGAGGTGCTGGTGCCTCTGCTCACCGAGGTGCCCGAGGAAGACAACCCCAACGTGCGTGTGCGTGTGAACTACATGCTGGTGCACGACGGGATCATGCTGGATCACATCGTGTACAATGATGACAGCGTGGCGCACAACATCGGCCTGCGGCTGATGATCGACGCGCTCTTTGGGGCGACAGCGAGGGACGGCAGCCCGATCATACTCGACGACGGGACGGTGATCAGCAACGAGGTCCGGATTCCGGACCCCGACAATCCGACGATCGCCATGCCGGACACGTGGGTGGCGCACGACGATCCCAGCAATCCACTGGTGAGCGTGAGGGGGACGCTGGTGGGGGCGGAGGTCACGGATGCCGGAATCGCCTCGGAGAGCGGGGGGGAGCCGGATGAGATCGCCTTCGGGCAGTTCCGCAATGTCGACGCGAGGCCATTCGACTTCCAGCCCAACCCGCGGGCAGCGCTGATCGACGAGGACTGGGCCTACGCTGTGAAGTGGGAGGAGCGGACGCTGCAGCCAGGGCAGAGCCGGCGGTACGTGACCTACTACGGGCTGGGCGCTGCGGCGGTGGACTACGACCCCCCTTACGCGCTGGCGGCCTACGCTCCCTCGCAGCTTCAGGTGCAAGAGGGCGATGACCCGGCCACGCCGGAGACGGAGGAGTACTACCTGACCGCCCCGGACGGCAGCTCGGTCTTCGACGTGGTGGCGATGCTCGACAACTTCGGATCCTCACCGCTGACGAATGCGAGCGTGCGCATCAGCCTTCCAGAGGGCCTGGAGCTGTATCCGGAGACGCAGCCGCGGACGGTGGCGCTGGGCATGGTGAGGCGGAACCAGTCGCCTCTGCCGATGGCACAGTGGACGGTGCGGGCCACGGCGACGCGTCCGGGCACGGCTGAGATCAGCATCACGGGGCCGTTGGGGAAGGTGGTGCGGCGGCAGATCAACATTCCGGCAATTCCCGTCATTCCGGCGCGAGTTTCGGCGACGGGGCTGGAGATGCTGTCCGTGCCCTACGAGTTCACCAACTCGGATGCCTCGAATGTGCTGGGGTCGCTCAGCGACTCGGTCTTCCCCGGCGGGCCGGTGGGGATCTGGCGCTGGCATCCGGATCGAGGTGAGTACTTCACCTATCCCGACCCCTTCGTGGCAAACATCGAGCTGGGCGAGGGCTTCTGGCTGCTGAACCAGAACCGAGAGACGGTGATACTGCCGAGCACCGCCACACAGGCACCGTCCACGCAGAGCTTCACACATCCCCTCATGCAGGGCTGGAACCAGATCGGGAACCCCTACGTGGTTCCGATGCGCTTCGATCAGGTAGGCGTGGTGGGGCCTCAGGGCACGGAGTGGACGATCCAGGAGGCGACGCAGCGAGGGCTGATCCTGCCGGTGCTCTACGCGTATGATCCGGAGATCAACGAGTACACCTGGGAGAGCTCACTGCAGCGGGCAACGTTGGTGCCGTTCGAGGGCTACTGGCTGCTGGCGTATCGGGACGTCTCTCTGGTGTTCCCGCCCCCGAGCCTCTTTGCGCCGGCGGAGGTTACTGCGGCGGCGAGTCCTCCCGTGTCAGACGGCTGGCGGGTCGGCGTAGAGGTGTCGTGTGCAGGCCGGACTCGGGCGCCGCGCTACCTGGCGGTCTCGCCCAGCGCCGAGGATGGGGTGGATCCGCGCGACGTACCATCGCCGCCGGAGGTACTCTCGGCGGAGCCGGGGCTGGACGCCTACTTCAGCATCGGTGACGGCGGCCTGCGCTACGTGATGGACACCAGGTCGGAGGCGGCTGGCGCCGGGGCGTGGGACCTGACAGTGGTCGCTGAGACGCCGGGTGCGCCGGTCACGCTGCGGTGGCCGAACCTCTCGTCCGAGCTGCCGGAGGACCTGGTGGCGACGCTGGAGGACCTTGACGGCGGCCGGCGGACATACATGCGAACGAGCAGCTCGTACACATACAACTCGCACACCGGTGGGGAGAGGCACTTCCGCATCACGGTCCGGCCGCGGGCGGAGGCGACGCTGGGCCTGACCGCTGCAGCACGGCCGGCGGGCGGCCAGGGGCTGGAGATCGTCTACACCCTCAATAGCGCGGCGGCGGTGGACGTGCAGGTGAGGAACATCGCGGGTCGGGTGGTGCGCCGGGTGGCGCAGAACCGCCAGGCCATGGAGGGACAGAACAGCCTGGTGTGGAATGGTGTGAGCGACTCCGGGACTGTGGTTCCGGCGGGAAGGTATCTGGTGCAAGTGACGGCGCGCTCGCCCGAGACGGGCGAAGAGATGAGCGTGATCAGGACGGCGACGATTGCCCGGTAGGAGGGCCAGAGTCGCCGCTGCAATACTACCAGGCGGCCGAACGCGGACAGGATAGGAGAATGCAACAATGACGGCGATAAGATCCAGCAAGCTGGTCGGACCGCTAAGCATCGTGCTTGCGGGGATGATGCTGGCCCTGCTGGTTCCGACGAGCGTCATGTCACGCGCCGAGGCGCAGGCGCAGAAGAGGCTGCTGCTGTACCCCGTCCTGGACCGGAGCGAGGCCGGGTACGAGGATCTCAGCGCCTGGGCGACCTCATATCTGCAGATGGCGCTGAGCGATGTGGCTGGCCTGCGTGTGGCGGAGTTCTCGAGGACGGCACCGATGGTGCTGCGGGCAGTCGAGGAAGGCCAGATCCGGTCCGTTGATCTTGAGGCGGAGGTAACGGATCCGGTGACCGCGATCCGGCTGGGGTACGCGCTGGACGTGGATGAGGTCTGCCTGGCGACGGTGGATTCGGTCGAGATCTTGGAGGAGCCGCTGCGGGCCGAGGTGCTGCTGAACGGGCGGTGCTACGACGTGCGGGGGAATGTGGACCCTGACACGATGGAAGTGGCGGAGAGTCCCAAGCCCGTCGAGACGTTCGGGGTCTCAGGCACGAGCCGAGAGCGTGAGGCGTACACCGGAAGCGTCCCCCCGCTGGTGCGGGAGGCGTTGAGGGACGCGGCGCGAAAGGCCAGCAGCGTGCTGGCCGGAATGCCGGCAGAGGAGCTGGCCGCGGAGGAGGGCCCGAAGAAGGAGGATAAGAGCTGGCGGTGGGCGATTGCGGCGCTGGCGGTGATGGGCCTGATCATCGCGACCGGAGATGATGGCGGTGGTGGGGCGGGCCCGACGGCCACGAAGGTACCGCCACGACCGGGCGACCTGCAGATCGAACCGGCGGCCATCCGCCTCTTCTGGCAGCCTCCGAACACGACGTTGACGGTGCTGAGCTACGACCTGCAGCGGTCCACGGACAACGGTGCGACCTGGAATCCGGTGCCCGGGTCGCAGGGGAATGTGCTGGCGGATGACACCAGCTTCGCGGACTTCGAGGTGGATGAGGGTGTGAGCTACCGGTACCGGATTCGGGCCCAGTTCACGACGACCGGCCCGTCGCCGTGGGCGGAGTTCGACTCCGTGGTGTTCCCCGGATAGCGGAACCTGGACGGGGATTCGTCCGTCAAAGCTGAAGCAGACAAGCTGCCCGCGGCGGAGACCTAGCCGCGGGCAGCATCGATTAAGGGAGGATCTGTTATCAGACGCACGCTTGCGCTGACCGCCGCGGTGTGTTGCGGCATCGCCTGGGGTCAGACGCCACGGTTCGCCGGGGTGCAGGTGAGCCTGTGGCCCACGCCGCGAGTGGTGCCGGCGGACGGGAAGTCGGCCTCGACGATCCGCGCGGAGTTCCGGGACGCGACCGGGCGACCGGTGGTAGACGGGACGACGGTGGTCTTCAGGATGGAGGGCGGGCAGCTCAGCCTGCAGGGGGATGAGCGTCGGCAGGTCATCACGACGACCACTGTGGCGGGCGGAGCGACGGTCTATGCGACCAGCAGCGAGCCTGGGGTCGCGACGGTATACGCGGAGCTGACGACCGGAGAGGGCAAGAACCGCACTACCGTGGCGTTCGTGGAGGAGGGGAGCTCGCTGCTGGGTGCGGTAGCGGTGGCGCATATCCGCTCCGGCTCTCCGAACACGTGGATCGGCTATGCCCTGGATCTTGGACTGGTGGAGGCGCGCGACAACGCCGAGATCGAGTTCAGCGGCGTGCTCATCAAGGCTCGGGACGTAGTGCAGATGGACGTGCGACGGCTGACGTTGAAGGCCCACAACGTGCGGATTGAGGTGGGCGACCGGTCACTGGAGGCCGACGCGATCAGCTACGACCTGATGAGTGGGCAGGGCGTGCTCAGGAGGATGAGCGACACGGGGGTGGAGCGTTTCTGCTTCGACTGCTACAGCCTTGAGGAGCGGGAGCCCGAGGAGGAGATTCGGGGACAGGAGTTCGCGCTGGCGACGGCCGACGCCGTGGCCTGGGCGGTTGCCGGCGGTGTGTCGGTGCATCCGCATGAGAAGGTCGTGCTGAGGGATGCGACGCTCTACGCGGGCGCGAAGAAGGTGGTGGATCTCCCCAACTACTGGATCATCGCCATGCCGGGCTACACGGGGACGACGCACTCGCGGGTGCTGGGCGTCACCTCGGAGGGTGACATAGCGGTGGACTTTCCCTACTTCTACCGGGTGACCGAGACGCGAACCGGGGCGGTGAAGCTGCAGAACGGGGCGACATCGGGGAGCGTGATGGCGCGAGACGACTGGTCGCTAGCTCTGGAGGAGGCCTACGACACTGGTGGGACCGAAGGGCACATCAGCCTGCTGGGATTGCCGCGAGACGATTGGGGGTTCGAATGGCGGGACCGGCGGGCGCTGGGGGATCGCCGGGATGGGCACTTCACGGCCTATTCGCCCGATCACGAGAGCTACTTCGCGGATGCCAACATTTACGAGTGGTGGGGCGATCGGCGGCTGAATCTGACGGCGTCGCTGCAGCGGCCGCGGGGCGAGGACATCTCGTGGGGCGCCTCCGCCGACTGGCTGACGATGAACCAGCCGCTGGGCTCGTGGAACGCGAGCTACCGGGTGGGGACGGCGGTGGGGTTGCGCCACGTAGCGGCGTTCGACAGCGGAGTGGTGGGAGAGCACCAGGTCTATTCGGCGGTGGATTTCCCGCGGACGCATCTGGGTGAGCGAACGTCCCTCCGGCCGTCCGTCAGCGACCTGTTCACGTGGGACACGGGGGGCTTTCAGCGGAACTCGTTGCGGGGTGAACTGCAACTGCGCCAGGTCGTCAGTAGTGACAAGTCGATCCGCCTATCCTACCAGGGGCAGTTCACCAGCGGGGATGAGGCCGAGGGCTACGAGCACCTGCTGAACCTGGACGTGCGAGCCTATCACGGCCTGAACCTGAGCAGCTTCATGACAGGCACCTACGACCTGAGCGATGACGAGCTGTACGCCTTCGGGCTGGTCGATTACCTCATTGACGACCGCTGGCGACTGGGCCTGGCGGCGACGTACTATCAGGTGGAGTCGGGGGACTACGACGACTACGAGGTCACGGTGGCGCGGGAGATTGGCGGTACCGAGATCGGGCTGCGATGGTCTGAGGCCACGGGGCGGATCTCGCTGGAGTTCGGCGAGACGATGGGCCTGGGGTTCTAGTACGGTAGGCCGCGACGTGATTCCCTGAAGACGTGGCGTGTGCTATCATGAGGAGAGGTCAGGCGCGCCATCGGCCGGTGGCGCGGGCACTGCTGTCGTGGATGAGTGACGATGCGAAAGCTTGAGGTCGTGTCTGAATTCGAGCCCCGGGGGGATCAGCCGCAGGCCATCGAGAGGCTTGCGGAGGGCATCCGCAAGGGCGAAGAGCACCAGGTGCTGCAGGGCATCACCGGGTCGGGGAAGACCTATACCATGGCTAAGGTGATCGAGGAGGTGCAGAAGCCGACCCTGGTGATCGCACACAATAAGACCCTGGCGGCGCAGTTGTGTGCGGAGTTCCGGGAGTTCTTCCCGAGCAACGCGGTGGAGTTCTTCGTGAGCTACTACGACTACTACCAGCCGGAGGCGTATCTGCCAAGCACGGATACCTACATTGAGAAGGACTCGCAGATCAACGAGGAGATCGATCGGCTGCGGCACTCGGCGACGCAGGCGGTGATGGAGCGGCGGGACGTGGTGGTTGTGGCCTCGGTGTCGTGCATCTTCGGTCTGGGGTCGCCGGAGCAGTACGAGGAGGTCACGCTGCGGCTGACAGTGGGGCAGAGCATTGACCGCGACGCCATCCTCGAGCAGCTCGTGAAGATGCAGTTCATGCGCAATGACTATGAGCCGCGCCGGGGGACCTTCCGGGTGCGAGGAGATGTCATCGAGATCACGCCCATGGACGAGGACGAGGTCGTCCGAGTGGAGATGTGGGGCGATGAGATCGACCGCATCATGGTCATCGACCAGCTTACGGGGGAGATCGTGGAGGAGAAGCAGAGCACGGTGGTGTTTCCGGCCACGCACTTCGTGGCGTCGAGGCAGCGGACCGAGAATGCGCTGCGGGCCATCGAGCGGGAGCTGAAGGAACGGCTGGAGTTCTTCTATCGTGAGGACATGCTGCTGGAGGCGCAACGGCTGGAGCAGCGCACCATGTACGACCTGGAGATGATCCGGGAGGTGGGCTACTGCACGGGGATCGAGAACTACTCCCGGCACTTCGACGGCCGGAAGCCCGGGGAGGCGCCCTACACGCTCATGGACTACTTCCCGGAGGACAAGCTGCTGATCGTGGACGAGTCTCACCAGACGATCCCGCAGATCCAGGCCATGTATCACGGCGACCGCTCGCGGAAGGTGAGCCTGGTGTGGCACGGCTTCCGGCTGCCGTGTGCGCTGGACAACCGGCCGCTGACCTTCGGGGAGTGGGAGGACCGGGTCGGACAGGTCATCTACACCTCGGCAACGCCGGGTGACTATGAGTTGGAGCACGCCTCGCAGGTGGTGGAGCTGGTGATTCGGCCCACGGGTCTGGTGGATCCGGCGGTGGAGGTGCGGCCCACGACGGGGCAGATCGACGACCTCATCGGCGAGATTCGGGAGCGGGCCGAGAAGGGCCAGCGGGTGCTGGTGACCACGCTGACGAAGCGGATGGCGGAGGACCTGACGGATTATCTGGCGGAGCTTGACATTCGAGTGCACTACCTGCACTCGGACATCGAGACCATCGAGCGCACCGAGCTGCTGCGGGACCTGCGGCTGGGGACCTTTGACGTGCTGGTGGGGATCAACCTGCTGCGGGAGGGGCTGGACCTGCCAGAGGTCTCGCTGGTGGCGATACTGGATGCGGACCGGGAGGGGTTCCTGCGCTCGGACACCTCGCTGATCCAGACGATGGGCCGCGCGGCCAGGAACGTCGAGGGCAAGGTCATCATGTACGCGGACGAGATCACGGACTCCATGCAGCGTGCCATCGACGAGACCGAGCGCCGGCGGGAGAAGCAGATCGCCTACAACGAGGAGCACGGAATCACGCCGGAGACGATCAAGAAGGCCGTGAGGGACGTCATCCGCTTCCATGAGCAGATCGCGGAGGAGGCGGAGCGGACGGTTCCGGAGGAGGTCGTCGGAGAGCTGGCGGCGGCTGACCTGGATGCGCTCATCCAGGCGCTGGAGGAGGAGATGAGGTCGGCGGCGGAGGACCTGGAGTTCGAGCGGGCCGCGGAGCTGCGAGACGAGATCGAGGAGCTGCGCACCAAGGCGGCGGCGCAGAAGTAGACGATGCGTGAGAAGATACGCGAGAAGCTGCAGACGGTTCCCGATGAGCCTGGGGCCTACACGATGCTGGATGAGGTGGGGGAGGTCATCTACGCCGGTAAGGCCGCCTCCCTGCGCAAGCGGCTGCAGCAGTGGTTCCGTGACGAGGAGAAGCACAGCCCGTGGGCGGCGCGGATGGTGCAGACGGCGGCGGACTTCGACTTCATCGTCACGCGCTCGGACCTCGAAGCGATGACGCTGGAGTATAACCTCATCAAGGAGCATCAGCCCCGGTTCAACATCAAGCTGGCCGATGACAAGAGCTACCCGTACCTGAGGCTGACGGATGAGATGTATCCGCGGCTGATCGTGGTGCGGGACCTGCCGCCGGACGCGCACGTGAAGATGCCGGGCCGCTATGAGCAGAAGCGGGGGCTGCACGATCCGCACCAGCACGAGGTGCTGAGTCTGCGGGAGGGCCGGCTGTTCGGCCCGTTCCCGAGCGCGTCGTCGATGCGCAAGACCATGCGAGTGGTACAGCAGCTCTTCGGCCTGCGGAGCTGCCGGCGGAAGCTGACGGGGGAGCCGTGCGGCCGGCCGTGCCTGAATTACTACATCGACCGCTGCGTGGGACCGTGCACCGGCGAGGTCACGCCGGAGGAGTACGGGGAGATCTGCGATGAGGTGGCGCTGTTCTTGTCCGGCAAGTCTGGTGAGGTGATCGAGCGGCTGCGGCGGGACATGGAGCAGGCGGCGGGGAAGCTGGATTTCGAGCGGGCGGCGCAACTGCGAGACCGGCTCCAGGCGGTCGAGAAGGTGACCGAGAGCCAGCTCATGGTGGCCACCGAGGAGCGGGAGCAGGATGCCATTGGCGTCGCCGTGGAGAACGGCCGCGCGGTCGTGGCGATCCTGTCGGTGCGGCGGGGACGGCTGCTGGAGAAGGAGCAGTACACGCTGACGGATGTAGGGGGCCGGGAGCCGAGGGAGGTGCTGCAGGAGTTCCTGGGGCGGTACTACAGCGAGGCGCATGTGCCGCGGGAGGTGCTGCTGGGACACGGGATCGAGGATGCGGAGGGCTGGGGGGCGGTGCTGAGCCAGGTCCGCGGGCTGAAGGTGCGGGTGAGCACTCCTCAGCGCGGCGAGAAGAGGCGCCTCGCGGAGCTTGCCGTGCACAACGCGGAGCTGGCGCTGAAGCGGGAGGCCGGATCGGCCGAGGAGCAGCGAGCGCGAGAGGCCCTGGCGCAGCTCGCGGAGGCACTGGGTCTGGATGAGCCACCGCAGCGGATGGAGTGCTACGATATCTCCACCACGCAGGGGCGGGAGAGCACGGGGTCGATGGTGGTGTTCGGCGACGGCCTGCCGGAGAAGAGCTCCTACCGGCGGTTCCGGATGCGGGCGACGGAGGGCAAGCCTGACGACTTCGCGATGATGGAGGAGATGCTGCAGCGACGGCTGCGGCGCGCGGCCGAGGGCGACGAGAAGTTCCTGCCGCTGCCGGAGCTGCTGGTCGTGGACGGGGGGAAGGGGCAGCTCGGCGTAGCGGCACAGGCGCTGAAGGCGTGGGAGATCGACGATGTGCCGGTGGCGTCGCTTGCCAAGCGCGAGGAGGAGGTCTTCGTCCCCGAGGAGAGCGATCCGGTGGACATGACCGATTACCCGGAGGCACGGATGCTGCTGCAGCGGATGCGCGACGAGGCGCACCGCTTCGCCATCAGTCACCACCGGGGCGTGCGGGAGAAGCGGCTGACGGAGTCGGTGCTGGAGGAGGCGACGGGCATCGGCCCCGCGCGGCGGAACATGCTGCTGACCAGCTTCGGCTCGATCGATGCCATCGCCCGGGCGTCAGTGGAGGAGCTGGCAGCGGTGCCGGGGATGACGCAGAACGCGGCCGAGGCCGTGCATGAGCTGCTTGAGGAGTACGGCGAGGACGGCTGACGGCGCCTCATCCCCCGGCCCCCTCTCCCTGGCGGCTTCGCCGCAGGCCGGAGAGGGGGAGAACGGCGCACGGCACACGGCGCACGGACAGGAGTGTCCGTGCCACGGAACGACGGCGGCTTCGCCGCAGGCCGGAGAGGGGGAGAACGGCGCACGGCACACGGCGCACGGACAGGAGTGTCCGTGCCACGGAACGACGGCGGCTTCGCCGCAGGCGAGAGAGGGGGAG
>JAYENL010000110.1:0-10615 GCA_034722055.1 Armatimonadota bacterium | reverse complement strand
GCACGCCGTTTGTCTGGGCACACCTGCTTCCTGGGCCGGCGTGGAACCCTCGGCCTGTTCGCTCCGCTCACAGGCCTCACCGGGCGCTGCGCGCCCGGCGGCCCCTCCACCAGGCACGCCGCGCATCTTCAAGGCAACCGAGCGCCGAGTGCCTTCGTGGTCAACATGCACCGAATTGCGCGAGTCGTCACTGAGCGCGCCGGAAGGCTGTGCGAGTCAGTGCGAGAACGCCTTATCGTGCGCTCGGGCGGGAGGATACGGCGCAGCCGCTGCCGAATTGCCAGCTAACTGCCAGCGTGGCAGCCAAGTGGCTGGCGGTGCGACCGACACGATACATCAGTCCGAAGGCGCGCGTCAAGCGAAAGCTGTTCGGAGCCAGCATCCAGATGCGGGTCGCCGGCAGAGACAGCCGGCGATGCGAGGCTCGGAAGGTCGTGAGCAAGGTCCGGCTCTCCAAGCCGGGCGTTCGCGGAGCAAGTCCCAGATGTTCGTTGCGCGCGCAGCCGAGACTCCGGGAGGGCGATCATGAGCGACCAGAGCGACAGCCGAGACAGACCGAACGTCATCTTCATCCTCAGCGACGATCAGGGGCCGTGGGCGGCCGGATGCTACGGCAACGACGAGATCCGCACACCCAACCTCGACCGACTCGCCGACACCGGCACCCGCCTGGATAACTTCTTCTGCGCCACCCCGGTCTGCTCGCCCAGCCGGGCCACCTTCCTGACCGGCCGCATCCCCAGCCAGCACGGAATCCACGAGTGGATAAACGAGGGCAACATCGGTCCCGGCGCGGTGGAGTATCTTCATGACGAGGTGGCATACACGGATGTCATGGCGGCGCACGGCTATCAGTGCGGCTTCTCGGGCAAGTGGCACATGGGCGACAGCCTCCACCCCCAGCACGGCTTCGACTTCTGGTACGCCCACCAGCGCGGCGGCGGGCCCTACAATAACCCGCCCATGGTGCGCGACGGCGAGGCCATCGACGATGACGGCTACGTCACGGACCTCATCACCGAGGAGGCGCTGGGCTACATCGACCGCCACGCTGACGAGCAGTTCTACCTCAGCGTGCACTACACCGCGCCGCACAGCCCGTGGATCAACCAGCACCCCCAGGAGATCGTGGACAGCTACGATGATTGTCCATTCGACTCCTGCCCTCAGGAACAGATGCATCCCTGGGCCATCTCGCTGACCGAGAACAATCTGGGCAACCGGGAGGCGCTGAAGGGCTACTTCGCGGCGGTCACGGCCATGGACCTCGGGATCGGGCGGATCATCGATCGCGTCGAGGAGCTGGGCCTGCGCGAGGACACCGTCATCTGCTTCTTCTCGGACAACGGCTTCTCGTGCGGCCATCACGGCTTCTGGGGCAAGGGCAACGGCACCTGGCCGCGGAACATGTACGAGAACTCGGTCAAGATCCCCGCGCTGATCAGCCAGCCCGGCAGCATCCCCGTGGGCGTGTGTGACGCGCTGCTGTCAGCCTATGACTTCCTCCCCACGCTTCTGGACCACCTGGGCCTGGAGATCCCCGTCCAGCAGAATCTGCCCGGCCGCAGCTTCATGCCCATCCTCCGCGGCGAGCGCGAGCAGCTCACCGAGTCCATCTGCATCTACGACGAGTACGGACCGGTGCGCATGATCCGCACCGAGCAGTGGAAGTACGTCTACCGGCACTCCCACGGGCCGGACGACCTCTTCCACCTGGCGGACGACCCCGATGAGCGGGAGAATCTGGCCGACGATCCCGAGTACCAGGACATGCGCCGGGAGCTGGCGGGGATGATGGACGAGTGGTTCGCCCGCTACGTGGTCCCTGAGCGCGACGGGCTCAAGGAGCGCTCGGGGATGGCATTCCAGCGGGAATACCGCACAAGATTGTGCGATCGCACCTGAAACGGCCCGAAAGTGTGGTAACATATGGGTGACACCCAGGGAAAAGAGTTCGCGAGGGGATACGCAGAGGGCTTTGCTGACGGCTTCCGCCAGGGCTTCGACGCGGGCTTCGAGATGGCCATGGAGAAGGCCCTTCTGCTGCTCAGCGACATTGAAGCCATCGACGAGGAGATTGATGTAGTGGGCGTCGAAGAGGAGGAGCCCGAGCGCGAGGAAACGGGGGAGTCGCAGGCAGGTGAGGGGACGTAGGGTGCCGAAATGGTATAATAGTGTGACAACTCGCGGCCAAGAGCGCTGAGGCCCGGAGAGAGGTAAGCGAGGCTCGCCGCATACATCGCAGCAGAGGAGGAGAGCGCGAATGCGATGTCCGCAGTGCCATCAGGTGCTCTCCGACGATGCTGAGGCCTGTCCCCAGTGCGGGTGGCAGGTGCCTGTTGCCGCGGAGTCGAGTCAGCGCGAGGATGACATGGCAGACCCAGAAGCTCCAGACGAGAAGAGGGACGAGTCTGAGGCGGCGGAGGACGAGGCCAAAGGCCCTGAGGCGGGGGCGCCCGAGGGCGAGGCCCCGGAAGCTCCGGAGAAGGCTACGGTCGAGCCGGTGGAGCTGGCATTCAACGGGGCTATGGCTGGAGTGCTCTATGGAGCCGCGACCGGCGTCGTTATCATGGTGCTGGGCTGGCTGGCCGGCGGCGTGGAGGCCTACGCCAGCCCGTGGCCGGCACTCGCGCTGGGGCTTGTCATGGGCGCCGGCGCCGGCGCCATCGTTGGCATCGTGACTGTCCTCACTCACTCGATCCCGGGCGGGATCATGACGGGAATCGTGGTGGAGGCCCTGCTGAAGCTCATGGCGATGGGCAGCGTGGGGCTGTGGTGGGGAGTCTCGGGGCCCGGTGTCGTCGCATCCATCGCCGCCGGCGTGGTGTTCGGGGCGGTGGTGGCCCCGATGGTCTACCGCGCCATCGACTGGGAGAGCATCGACCTGTCCGAGTTCATAGAGGGCTGACGCCCCATGGCGGAGCGCCGGCGCGGCAGCCGAGGGCTGCCGCGCTGTGATCACATGCGCGGCCGGATGGGCGATGCCCGACCTGCGGGGCCGCCGGTTGCAGGGCCTTCGATGATCCTTATGGTCTCAACAGCGCGTCCCGAGGAGCACGATGACGCCGGCTCCCAGGGCCAGCTCAAGGGCAGGTTGGAGAAGCTGACCGGCGTCCCGGCGCCGATGCAGCACTACGTGACGCTCTTTCCGCCGGGCCGGTTGCACCTGGGCGGCACCGGGAGCTGCGAAATCCAGGCCATGCCCCATTCCGAGCGCCCCGTCTACGGCACGCAGTTTCACCCCGAAGCGTGGTCCGACTACTACCAGGACGGGAAGCACTTCATGGAGAACTCCTTCCGCATCGCGGGCATTATCGATCGAGCGCACCGCGCGTGGGGGTGCCCGGTGAGCGTTGACGAGGCGTGGCGCAGGCCGCTGCGGTTCGCCGCCTGGGGGACTATCCTGGGCGGCCCGCTGGGCTATCTCCTCGCGCACCTCACGGAACTCGAGGCTATCAGGGGATTGTCATCGGCATCGGGACGGAGATCGTGTATGTCGGCGGTGGGACGCTTGTCGCTTCCTGGATCCTGCTTGAGCCATGGGTGATAACGGGCATCCTCTGGTTCGTTGGAGCGACCATTTCGGTGCTCGCCGTAGTGGGCGCGATGTGCGCGAGGGGGCCGGCGCGTGAGTAAGCCATCGAGCGAAGCATCGCACGGGCCCATGCGCTGGGCGGCCGTGGGGAGCATCCTCGGCGGGCCACTCGGTGTGGCAGTAGCCTGGCTGGGCGGGCTGGGTCTGTTCTGGCCGAGCCTGATCGGCGTGGTCGGCGGCGCGCTGGCTGGGGGCCTGATCGCCGGGCGCGATGAGCCAAGCGAGGCGGCGATTCACGCCATCCTGCCCATCGGGTCCTGGCTGGTGGGCGCCGGCGGTGGCTGGCTGTTCGTCTTCGCCCTCATGGCTCGGTCGTTCATGTTCTGGGGTGAGCGCACTGTCATGGCCGCCTCGGGCATCGCGGCCTTCGTCGGCGGCACCATCGCGGTCATCGTCATGGTCGGCAGACTCACCGACAAGGAGCTGTGGCGATGAGGCGCGCCTGCATTGACGTGGGAGACGCTCTCCTGTGTCCCGCCGGCCTTCGAAGCCGTTACGTCGTCCGGAGCGGCGGCGTCTTCGGACCCGCCGGCCGTTGACGCGATCCGTTGCCCTAATGCCGTACGGAATGCCGGGCTTCCTTGCCCGCCCGGTCGTTGTCGTCTGTCGTTGCCCTTGTAGGGCGCGGACCTGTGCCGCGCCAAAAGGAGTCGGGCTGGAAGCCCGACCTACGCGGTTCGGAGTCGCCCTGGAAGCCCGACCCACGCGGTTCACAGTCGGGCTGGAAGCCCGACCTACGCGGTTCACAGTCGCGCCGACCTCCTGGGGACGCTTGCGCGTCTCTCCCCCTGGCCACAGCCCCACCCCGCGCGCTGCGCACCCGTCGTGGTGCGGCTCCTCCACACGACAACCATCAACGGCGGGCCGGACGGTAGTCCGACCCCTCCATACGGCGCGGAAACACCGACGGGCAACGGCCTCAACGGCGGGCGGCGTGGGCACGCCGCCCCTCCGTACGGCCAAAGGCGCGACGTTTCCTTGTAGTGCGCGGCCTCTGCCGTGCCGCCGGTTGTCGTCATCAGTTGCCGTTCCTTCGTCCGGAGCGGCGGCGTCTTGAGACCCGCCGGCCGTTGACGTGACCCGTTGCCCTAATGCCGTACGGAGCGGCGGGCTTCCTTGCCCGCCCGGTCGTTGTCGTCTGTCGTTGCCCTTGTAGGGCGCGGACCTGCGCCAAAAGGTGTCGGGCTGGAAGCTCGACCCACTCCTCGCGACCGGTCTCGGACCCTTGACGGACGCGGGGAACGATGCTGCCGACGGCCCTGACATGCAGCGAAGGGCCCGTAGCCGGGCCCTCCGCTGTGTCGCCTGCCTCGCGATCGCGTTACTTCGCCTGCCGCAGCCGGGCCGCGATGTCCTCCCAGTTCACCACATCGAAGAACCCCTCGGTGAACTCGCTCCGGCGGTTCTGGTAGTCCAGGTAATAGGCGTGCTCCCACACGTCCAGCACCATGATGGGCGCCACGCCCCACTGCGCCAGATTCTGGTGCTTCTCGGCCTGCAGGATAACGAGCTTCTCGCCCAGAGGCTGCCAGGCCAGCACGCCCCAGCCGGAGCCCTGCACGGAGTTGGTGGCGGCCAGGAAGTGGGCCCTGAAGTCATCGAAGCTGCCGAAGTCGGTCGCGATCTGATCGGCCAGCGGACCGTCGGGCGTCCCGCCACCGTCGGGGCTCATGTTGCCCCAGAAGATGCTGTGGAAGATGTGCCCGGAGTAGTTGAAGGCCAGCGCGTCGCACAGCGCGCGGATGGCCGAGAAGTCTCCGGCCTCGCGGGCGGCGGCGACCTTCTCCTCGGCCTCGTTGAGTCCGTTCACGTAGCCCTGGTGATGCTTGTCGTGATGCAGCGCGAGCGTCTGCTCCCCCAGGAACGGCTCCAGCGCGTTGTAGTCGTACGGCAGTGGCGGTAGCTCGAATGGCATCTGTCCGACCCCTCCTCCGATGATGTCGTCGAGTGCGTCAACGGCCCCCGGTGCGGCTGTCCCGGCCCGGCCGCTGCCGCTCAGAAGAGCGATACCGGCGAGGCCGGCTGAGGCAACGGCCCGAACGAACTCGCCTCTTTCCACCTCACCACCTCCTCAAGGTCCTCCGCGACCGCATATCCTTACACGGATTCGTGCTCCGGCGTATCTGTCCTGCCTGGGATTCAGGCTCGTACTGCTGCAGAAGCTCCTCGTAGCGCGCGGCGAAGAGCTCGCGGTCGAAGTCCCACATATCGTTCATCATCTCCCGCTGCTCCTCCTCATCGAGGTAATCCATCACGGGGATGAAGAAGTCTTGGTCCTCCGTGGCGATGTGCTCGGGATACAGCTCCGCGAGGCTCTGAAGAGCATCCACGACCTGCGGCCGGGCGCCCTCCTGGCCGTCCTCCCAGCGCTGCGTGGCGTCCAAGAGCGAGGCGCCGAGCTCCCGCGCCCGCCGGTGGTCGTCGAGCAGCCGCTCCAGGATCTGCTGATGCTCGTCGGAGATGCCGCGCTCGCCGAGCGCCGCGAAGAGGATATCCTCCTCCTTCCCGTGGTGACACTGGTCGGCGTACTCCCGCATGAAGGGAACCGCGTCGCGGATGAACTGCGTGTCCGGCTCGGCGGAGCCGTCGTTCGCCAGACGTCGGGCCTCCCGGTCGATCAGCGCCACCATGCGCTCGATGCGCCTGTGCTCCTTCATCAGGGGGCCGATGGGCAGCATTCCGGAATCCCTCGCTTGTGAATCGACGGGCTCCCGGCCGCCGAGGCCGGGAGCCACGATAGGCGCAGCACACCTCAGTCCTCAGATGTACTTCTGGACGCTGAGCAGGACTCCTGCCAGCATTCGGCCGAGGCCGTCGAGGAGCCCATGTCGGCCCAGCCGCGTCTCGGGCTCAGCGGGGGCGGCGCCGATCTCCCCCGCCGCGGGCTGCTGGAGCTGCTGAAGCTCGGCCTCCGACAGCTCGGTCTGGCCCTCATCGGCGATCTCCACCACGTGCCCGTTGATGAGCACCAGCATGCGGTCGGCGACGGAGAGCTGGGAGTTGAGCACCGGGAAGGCCCGCGAGAGCTGGAAGTGCGCCTCGCTGAAGGCCTGCACCTGCAGCTCGGGGTCAAGCTCCTCCTCCTCAGCCACGCGCAGGCGGCTGTCCACCCACTGCTCGCCCTGCTGGATGAAGCCGCGCTGGCCCACATTGCGGATGTTGGCGACACGCTGCCACTGGCCCTGGGCGTCCTGATACATGTTCTGAGCCGCCACGTTCTCCGCCCGCTGCATGGCCAGGGCGTTGTCGCGCTGGGAGATGGCGTAGCCGCCCATGCGCTCGGTGGCCAATGCCCCACCGGGGCTGAAGGCCCCGCCGGGCGCCGCCAGGCGGTCCGCGGCCTCCTCCACCGTGATGGGGCCCGCCTCCTCGGCCAGGAAGGAGGTGTACTCCGTCAGGATCCCGTACTCCGTGCCGAGGCGCACGATCTCATCGACCAGCTCCTTCTCCTCGCCCTGCAGGCGGATCTGATCCAGCAGCCAGCCGATCTTGCGAGCCGCCCACAGCGGCGGGATGTACTCCCGCGAGCTGCTCTGCTCGGGGAAGCTGGCCCTGACCGCGAAAGTCTGCGAGCCCTCCGGGGTCTGGCCCGAGAGCGCGACAGTGCAGGGGCCGGTGGTGCGCTGGTCGTACCGCCCCAGGGCCACGATCTGGGAGCCGTAGAACAGGTCAGGCAGCTCCTTGGGGAACATGTCGTAGGCCGTGATGTCGCCGAAGTCGAGGGTGATGTCGGTGAGCATGGGCCGGGAGATCTTGGCGTAGAAGCTGGAGACCTTGGCCTCGATGCTCTCCTCGGGGCGCACGTAGGCGGCCACGCCGCCGTTGTCCAGCGACATTGTGTCCAGGAAGTGGGTGTCCACGTCGTAGCCCACGCCGAAGACGAAGACGCGTGTGGACGCCTCCTGCATCTCCTGGCGGGCCTCATCCACGTTCGCCAGAATCTCGTCGAGATCGGTCACGCCGGCGGTGGGCAGGCCGTCGGTGAGCATCACGATGTAGTTGGGCCGCCCCTCATCGCGGCGCTGCATGGCGAGCTGCATGGCTGCGTTGATGTCCGTGGAGCCGGCCGCCTCCATCTGCGCGATGAAGCCCCGCGCATCCTCCACCCGCTCCGCCGTGGCCTGCTGGAGCTGCTCGCCGAAGGAGCGGATGTTGTCGCTGAAGGTGATGATCTCGAAGCGATCCTCCTCCCCCAGCCGGTTGACGCAGAATGTCAGGGCATCCCGGGCCTGCTCGATCTTCTCTCCGCTCATGCTGCCGGAGCGGTCGAGGACGAAGACCACGCTCTTGGGCAGCGGGTCGGTATCGGGCTCCACCGACGGCGCCGAGAGGAGCAGGAAGAAGCCGTCGTCGCCGCCATCCTTGTAGGTCAGGATGTGCGTGCCGACGTCATCGTGCGAGACCGTGTAGTAGAGGCGCACGTCGCGGTCGGGGCGGGTGTCGTTCTCCTCGTATGAGACGGTGGCGCGGTGCTGGTCCTTGCGGTCGATGGAGACGTTGTGGGAGGGGCAGTAGACGCTGGCGATGGGATCGCGGGACTCGATGCTGCAGTTGAAGACCGTCTCCGCCACCGGCTCGGTGGAGAACTGCTCGGTGCTCATGGGGTAGAGGTACTCCACGACATCGGCATCCTGGGGCAGCAGCTCCGAGTAGGTGATGACGATGCGGCGCTCACCGTCGGCCGGGATGGGGTAGATGCGGGCGCGGTAGGTATCGTTGCCGGCGTACTGGAACAGCGCCGGGTCCTTGCGGCGGCGCATGATCTCCTCATAGGTGCGCTGGGCCTCATCGGCCTCCAGCAGCCGGCTCTCCATCCTCTGGCCGTCGGCCTCCACCGCGAAGTCCTGCACCACCGAGTTGGGCGGCAGCGGGAAGATGTAGGTGGCCTCCACCTCCCGGTTGGACTCATTGACAAAGACCTGATCGATGACCGTGGTGGCGACCTGGTCGCGGACCTCCACGTCCACGTGGTGATACTTGATGGTGAACCAGGGGACCTCCGGCTCGGGACGCTCCGGCGGTCCGGGGATGAGGATACCGTCGGCGGTCGCGCTGCAGGTGACGATGCCCAGCAGGATCCCGCACAGCAGCAGCCTTCGGGCCATGTCGAACCCTCCTCCGTCTGCTCCCCTCCCTCAGCCCGTAAGACGATTCGGCCGCCCCAGGGGGTTCCCTCCAGGGGCGGATTCCTTGGCGCAGGTTCCCGGCGACGGGCAGCGAAGGGATGTCCGCTGCGCGATCGCGTCGTCCCGGGAGCGGGAAGATGATCGAGCTGAAGTCGCGCCTGGAGCTGTTCGTCGATGACTTCCTGATCGAGCGCATGGAGGGGCTCAGCCTGCGCCTGCACTCTCCGCAGCGGCAGGGCACAGTCATCACCCTGGATCGGGGCTGGGAGGGCTCGCTGTGCGGCTATCCCGCGATCGTGCCTCACGGGGGTGGCTGGCGGATGTACTACCGCGGCTGGCCCGACGAGCACGGCCCCGCCTGCGTGTGTCTGGCCGAGAGCGAGGACGGCATCCAGTGGAGGCGGCCGTCGCTGGGCCTCATCGAGTTCGACGGCTCGGCGGAGAACAACATCCTCCTCTCGGACGAGACCATGGCCGGGGAGCGGGGAGGGCACAACTTCGCGCCGGTGCGCGACACCTGCCCCGGCGTCCCGGACGAGGAGCGCTACAAGGCCCTGGCCTATGGGCCGGACGTGGGGGATCGGCTGCACTCGCTCCAGGCCTACGCGTCCGGTGACGGCATCCACTGGCGGCAGCTCAACAATGGGGAGCCGGTCTTCAGGGCCCGGGACCCGAAGGTGATGCTGGACAGCCAGAACGTGGGCTTCTGGGACGAGGTGGCCGGCGAGTACCGCCTCTACGGCCGCATCTGGGTCGGCCCGGTGCGGCACATCTTCCTGTCGCGCTCGGACGACTTCATCCACTGGAGCGACCCCGAGCCACTGGACATGGGCGACGCGCCGCTGGAGCACCTCTACACCAACGCGACGGTGCCCTACGACCGGGCGCCGCACATCCTCCTGGCCTTCCCGAAGCGCTTCGTGCCGCACCGCAAGCGCGTGGAGGAGTGGCCCCACCAGGGGCTCTCGGAGGCGGTCTTCATGACCAGCCGCGACGGGCTGCACTGGCACCGGCACCTGGAGGCCTTTGTGCGACCGGGCCTGGGGAGTCGCTGCTGGACGGAGCGGAACTTCATGGTGGCGCGCGGCATGATCCCGAGCGCGCCGGGGGAGCTGTCAGTGTACTGGATGGAGGACTACCGGCGGCCCGCGCCGCGCATCGTCCGCGGGACAGTGCGCACGGACGGCTTCGTGTCGGTGAATGCCCCGTACGCGGGCGGGGAGCTGGTCACGAAGCCGTTCACCTTCGAGGGCGAGCGGCTGCTGCTGAACTGCTCCACGTCCGCGGCGGGCGGCATCCACGTGGAGCTGCAGGACAAGCAGGGCCGGCCGCTGCCAGGCATGAGCCTCCAGGACTGCCCGGAGATCTACGGGGACGAGATCGACATGGGAGTCCCCTGGCCGGCGGCGCCCGCGGTGCGGAAGTGGGCGGGAACGCCGGTCAGGCTGCGCTTCGCCATGCGGGACGCGGACCTCTTCGCGCTGCGCTTCGCGCCCGCCACCAGGTAGGTCGATGCAGCCTGTCCCGCATTTGCCGCGCCATCTGGAGGGGCGCGACTCCGCTGGCGCCCGGCCGTTGTCTCGCGACGACGATAGCAAGGGCCCTGGAGGGGCCGCCTGAGCGCGCCGCAACGAGGCGCGCGAAGTCGGCCCGAGCATGGAACGGCCAGCGGATCTCAAGACTCCCCCGCGCCTGACGACAGGGGCCGACTTCGTCGGGCCTGACAGCCCTCCTCAGGACGGCCCCTCCGACGCCCCTGTGTCGCGCTGTTTGGAGAGGCGCGCCTCCGTTCCCGCCCGGCCGTTGTTGTTCGGCGCTAATCCGACGGCGAACGACGCACGGACAGGAGTGTCCGTGCCACGGAACGGCAAATGGCAACGGCGACGACGAACGG
>JAYENL010000109.1:0-2018 GCA_034722055.1 Armatimonadota bacterium | reverse complement strand
TCAATCAGTTCATCCTTCGACAACTGCTGAAGCTGCTCGCGGGTCATGCGCGACATGGCTGCGTCTCCTGGTGTGATGGTGGCTGCGAGTGCTGGCTTCAATATTCAAGACAGATGTCTGCGCGAAAAGTTCCGTCGTTTCCTTGACAATATTGCGGGGGGGGTACACTCTACTCCTGAGAGAAGTGGCAACGTGAGTAGTTACCATCGACGATATGGTCGGGCGGATCGTCAGTGAGCTCGAAGACCGGGGCCTTGGCGAGGACACCATCATCATGACCACGGCCGATCACGGCGAGATGCTCGGCGACTGGGGCCGCTGGGGCAAGGGCGTCTTCCTGGAGCAGGTGGTGCGCATGCCCTTCATCACCGTCCTGCCCCATCGCCGGGCGAGTGCCGAACGTCCGCCGCGGTGCGACGAGGTCATTGAGAACTTCTCGGTCGCCGCCACGGCGCTGGACTACGCGGGGGTGGAGATTCCGCCGGAGATGCAGGCGCCGAGCCTCCGGCCGATCCTCGAGGGGCAGTCAGGCTCGCGCGGCCATGCCCTCACGGAGTACGTGGACAACAACCGGCGACGAGCGGGGATGTGCCTGACCACGGAGCGGTACAAGTACGCCACCTGGGGCACCGAGTACACCGGCGAGCTCTACGACCTGCAGGAGGACCCCGGCGAGCGTCGCAACCTGTGGGAGGACTCCGGTCACGCCGACGTCCGCCGCGAGATGTCGGAGCTGCTGCTGGACCGGCTGATGCACTCCATGGAGCCGGCCTATACCTCGTTTCTCAACAAGCTCCCGGAGCACGTTCGCAACCCGGGCTGGGGTGAGAACCGATGACCAGAGCGTCGCATCTCGTGCTGCCCATCATAGTCTGCCTGGTGCCGCAGGCATGCCTGGCCCAGGCGCCGGAGGGGGCCGCTGAGCCGCAGGCTGATCAGGCGCAACAGCAAGACCTGCGGATGGTCGTGCCGGCGGAGATCTACGCCGTGCCGGGCGTGGAGATGAACCTGTACTTCGACAACATCCTCCTGCATCCAGCCAGCGAACTGCTGCTCTACGACGTGGACTGCACCCTCGGCGCCCAGCAGCGAGAGCGCTGGACGTCTGTGCCGCGGGCGGACCAGGTGGGCGAGCATCCGCTGACGCTCAGAGTGCTGACCCCGGAGATGCGGGTCATCGACCAGGCGCAGACGACCGTGCGCGTCACGGATCCGGCCGCCGGCGCGGGCGAGCAGATCACCATCCTGTGCGTCGGCGACAGCCTCACCGCGGCCTCGCTTTACACCCGGCGGCTGGTGGCGCTATTCGCCGAGGACGAGGCGGTGGACGCGACGCTGATCGGCGAGAACGGCCCGACCGAGGAGCCCGGGAACCGCCACGAGGGATACGGGGGCTGGACCTGCCAGCGCTTCGCGACGACGTGGGCGGAGACGGACTGGGGGGAGGTGGACGGGGTCAGAAGGCGGCAACGCAGTCCTTTCGTCTTCGAGGTCGAGGGCCAGCCGAGGCTGGACTTCCAGCAGTACCTCGAGCGCAACAACCAGGGGCAGCCGCCGGACTTCATCACGATTCTGCTCGGCTGCAACGATACGTTCTCGGCGACCGAGGCCAACATCGAGTCGGCCATCGACACGATGTTCGGGCACCTCGACGCCCTGCTCGCGGCGCTGAGAGAGGGGGCGCCTGAGGCGGACATAGGCCTGCTGCTGCTCGTGCCCCCGGCGGCCAATCAGGACGCTTTCGCCTCCAGCTACGGGTGCGGGCAGACGCGCTGGCAGTACCGCCGCAACCAGCATAGAGTGATGGAGCGCGAGATGGCGAGCTACGGGGGGCGGGAGGATGAGGGCCTCTTCCTGGTGCCAGCGTTCGTGAACCTGGACGCGGTGCACGGCTTCCCGCATAGAAGCATCCCGGCCAACGCGCACACGGACGTGGAGATCTCACGGCTGGCGAACGGGGTGCATCCAAACGCGGCGGGCTACTACCAGATCGGCGACGCCATCTACTGCTGGCTCAA
>JAYENL010000108.1:0-2019 GCA_034722055.1 Armatimonadota bacterium | reverse complement strand
CGCCGTCCGGGACCCGCCGCGGGTAGGCGGTGACCGTGCCGCCGTCGGCGTAGCGGATGTCGAAGACCACAGCCTCCGGCTCGCTCAGCCACCGCAGCGGCCGGGGGTCCTTCACGCCCAGCGTGTACTGTCCTGGCAGCTTCGCGAACATCAGCAGTAGTACCTCGCGGGCCGAGCCCGACAGCGGCATTTGCAGCTCGTCGAAGTCGCCCAGCTCCGTGACCGCGATGTCGTGCTCATCGGCGGACGCAATGGAGAACGGAACGCCGTCGGCGGTCACGTGGCCGGCCGCGAGCCACTCGCTCAGCCCCCAGAAGCCCAGTCGCCTGCTCGCGGAGGCGTTGAAGACGCCCGAGAGGTCCACGGTTGCGAACTCCCCCTCCGCCAGCCTGGCGCCCTCCCAGCCGTCGGCGATCTCCAGCAGGTCGCCAGGCGCCATGCGCGGCCGGCGCGAAGAGAGGACCATGCGCTCGATCTCGAAGAGGGCGTCGGGAGCGTTGGCGCGGAGCTGCAGGGCGATCTCCGCGATGGCAAAGCTCTCCTGGAGCTGCAGCGTCTCCGTGTGCCAGCGGTCGTCGTCGATGAGCTCGGGCATGTTGATGACGCGCTCGGACTGCTGGGGCATGCCCCCGGCCTCGCTGCCCAGCCACACCGCGTAGTCCCAGTGAGGCTGGACGGAGCGGGCGCGGTGGCGGAGGGTGACGTAGCGCATCCCCTCCCGCTCCAGCGGGGGATCGAAGCGCAGCGACCACTTCATGCCGCGCCCGGGCTGGTCCACGGTCAGGCGCAGGACCTCTCCGTCCGCGACGGCCGCGAAGTGCCCGTCATCGGCGTCCGCGCTCAGCCAGTCGTGATGCGCCTGCAGGTCGCCGGCCCGCTCTATCAGCGGGACGGCCAGACTCTTGGGCTCCGGGCCTTCGATGGTCTTCACCTCCGCGCCCTCCGGCGGCGCGGTGGCGAAGTCGATGTAGTCCACCTCCAGCGTGGCCGGAGCCTCTTCCCCGGCGTAGACCGCGATGGCCACGAACCGCACGGCCTCGTCGAAGGGCTGCCCGCTGATGTCCACCGCCAGCGTGTGCCACTGACCATCGGCGTTGATGTCCGCCGGCGTCACGATAGGCCGTCCGCCGGTGGCGCCGCTGAGCCAGACCGTGTAATCGCCATGCGCGGTGTCGTAGCCGGTGGCGCGGTAGCGGATGACCAGCGCGCCGAAAATTGGGCTGAGCCGCCGCTCGGGGTAGTACACCCACTTCATCCCCGCCGAGGGCGTGCGGACGGTGAACGCCGCCACCCCGTCCTCCACCGAGAGGTCATAGTCGGCGGCCGCCCCGCTGAGCCACCCGGGCTGGGCCTGCCACTGCTCCAGGTCATCGAGGTCGATGTCCGGATCGGCGGGGCCGACATTCGGCTGGCTGCAGGCCGCAACGGCAAGCAGCAGCGCGGCGATGGTCAGGCACAGCGTGTCTCCTCGCATGGGTCGCGATCCCTCCACGGTCGGCGGTGGCTCTGGATGCAGTCAGCGCAACCCGGTATTCGCGCTGCTCCGGGTCAGACACCTCCGTCGGCCGCCACAAAGCATGAGGCGGGCCGCAGATGCGGCCCGCCTCGTCCGCTGCTCCGCCCGGTGATCAGCGCCGATCGCCCCACCTCACCACCACTGCGACCCCTGCCGCCCGCGCGGCTCACGCCCCCACTCACTCACGGGTAGTAGGGGTAGAAGTAGATCCCGGGGTCCGGCTGCGACCCGACGTATCCTCTCTTCCAGGCCTGGAAGTAGTGTGCCTGCTGCAACTTCCGCCAGGGGTACCACTTGGCGTGTCCGTCCCAGAAGCCGATCACGTCACCGCCGTTGTGGACCCAGTCGTCGTCGTCCTCCGGGATGCCGCTCCGGGAGCACCAGCCCGACCTCCACTCGCTCTCCCACGCCCCGCACACTCTGGGGCACAGTCCCCGGGGGTACTCCACCGCCGGGTGCACGCCGTCGCCGACCATGGTGGTCTGGGCCGGCCGCTTGATGTC
>JAYENL010000107.1:0-10720 GCA_034722055.1 Armatimonadota bacterium | reverse complement strand
TACGGAGGGGCCGCCCGAGCGTAGCGATGGAGAAGCCAGTAGGCTTCTCTTAAGAGTTCGCTATCCGAACTCCAGGGTGCCGCCTGCGCGGGCGTGTTGCGCAGGCGGCAGGTTCCATCCCGGCCCAGCCGTTTGCCGCTCGCCGTCAGGCAGCGACATGGGCCGGGGTGGAACCTTCGGCCCTGGCGGGCCTCACTCCTGGCGCCGCCGGGCGCGGCGACGCTCGGAGCGGCCCCTCCATGACTGCAAACGCTTTTGCCGCGCAGCGCGGCCGTAGGCCTTCCGGCAGGCGCGCAGGATCATTGGGTAATGCATAGGTCAGGAGCGGCAGGGAAGCCCGCCCCTCCTGAACTGCGCGACGGCGCGGCGCTCGTCCCGTGGTGCGGACGCCCTCGTCCGCACCGGGCGGGCAAGGAAGCCCGCCGACCCTGGTGGCGAGAGCGGTCTCCCTTCGCTGCTCGTCGCGCGAAACGGCGAACAGCCGGGCCGGGACGGAGACCGGCCCCTCCAAACGGCGCGAAGAACGATGACCACGAGCGGGCAGGGGAGCCCGTCCCTCCTGGCCTTCAGCCACCCCCTGGCAGGTTCACCTGCGCCTCGCCGCCGGTGGTCACGTCCCACGTGTTCGGCCCGGTGAGCGTCACGCTCGCGGCCATGGGCCAGACCACCTCGTCGCCGACCCCGTAGTCGCGGACCTCGAACCAGGTGCCCTCCGGGAAGTCTGCCGCCAGCGCCTCCGCCGTGGCATCGGGATGCACCTCGGGGTCGATCATGGCGAAGTTCCCGCTGCGGACCTCGTTGATGCGGTACTGCGCGGCCCCGTCGGCGCTGACGATGCGCGCGCCCTCGTAGTAGCCGAAGCGCTGCAGCCTGAAGGGCGTGTCCGTCAGCACCCGATGGTCCTCAGCGCCGGTGACCCTTCCGGTGCCGATGCGGGAGTCCATAGCCAGCGCCAGCTCGACACCGCCGTCCCCCTCGCGGGCCTGTAGCACCTTGTAGGCGATGCGCCGGGCGTCGTTGGTGATGAAGATCATCTTCCCGACCATGGCGCTGGGGTTGGGTGGGGCTGGGGAGACGGTGATAGTCTCAGCCTCGCGATCCACCGCCGCGACTTGGCCGCGGTACTCGCCCTCGTCCAGGGCGATCCCCAGGCCGTTGCGCTCCAGCACCGTGCCCCCGACCAGCGAGATGGCGACGGGCTCGCCGTCGCGCTCGGCGTAGAGGCCAAAGCGCCCGGCGAAGCGGAAGCCGCCGTCGGCCTCACGCACCACCGACGGGTCCGCCGACCAGAAGACCGTGTCCACGCGGCCGTCGGCGAGCTCGATGCGTGCGGCGCCGGCCTCGAAGCCGGCCTCGTCATCGCCCGACAGCTCCAGGGGCACGGCGCGGCGGATGATGGGCTCACCCATGTAGGGCTCGAGCACTGCCAGCACCTGCGTTCGCAGGGGCGCCTCGCCGGCGCTGTGCATCATGATCCACTTCATCTCGTAGGGCGAGCCGCCCGAGGCCGCCCGCCCGTCGGTCACATTCACCTCAATCGGCGAGCCGCCGGCGCGCCCCTGCAGGATGTGCTGGCGCAGGTGCAGGCCCTGGCCCGTGGCGATGGCCCAGTCGCCCCACCAGGGCCGCTCTGCGCGGCCCTTCTGCACGTTATACAGGTGCGGGAAGGTGAAGTTGATCCCCCGCCAGCCATACGTGGAGTGCAGGGAGCAGCCGTGGGCCTCCATCCACTCCTCGTCGCCGTAGGGAACGTCGGGGCCGGCGAGCGTCCCGCCCTCCTGGGCTACCAGGCCGATGCCCTCGGTGGTGTACTCCCCCTCCTGGCAGTGGAAGGCCCACCAGTGCTCGTCGCCGCCGGAGATGCGGTAGAAGTCCAGGCAGTAGAACTGGTTCGGCGACACGTCCACGATCGCCAGCATCCGCCGCTGCCAGTAGTCGGGCATGGGCTCGTGGCGCGAGCCGTCGTCAGCGAACTCGAAGTGCGCGTGCGAGCGGGCCTCCGTGACGTGCGCCGGCCCGGCGTCGGCGAGGAGCTGGGCGGTGGCCACCTGGCTCTGGTATGGATTGAACTGCCGGGCCAGGTTGTGGCTGGACCACAGCCCCTCCCACTGCCCCCAGTTGCGGGGGTAGCCCATGTGCGAGAGGATCTGGCCTCTGAAGGCGTCCAGCCCCATGTCCATGATGTCGTCCTGGGTGTGGCTGCGGGCGCGGCCATAGCGCAGCCAGAGAGCCCGTCTGGCGTCGCCGCTGCCGCCCCGAGTGATGGCGATGCCGTAGCCGTCGTGCAGCGAGCTGGCCTCGTTCCAGTCATCGGGCCACTTGGCCGCCTCGGCCTCGACCTGCTCCCGGGTGAACGGGAAGTCGGCCGAGGGCGACCAGCCCGGATGCCTGGCCAGCGCCCAGGCGAACTTGGGGTCCTCGAAGACCTCGTAGGCGTGTTCGAACGCATCCAGGCTCGCGGAGTGGAAGGTGGTCCGTGGCAGCTCGGAGTAGCTCGGGTGGCTGCCGGTGTCGCCGATCTGTGGGAAGGTCCGGCCGATGGTCACCGAGTCCATGCAGAAGTCGAAGACGTTGTGGTAGCGGCGGGTCTCGGTGAGCGCCGGGTACTTCTCGCGCGGGTAGACGTCGGGCCGCAGCTCCCGGAGGTGCTCGATGGACTCGATGATGGGCCCCAGGGCGGTGACGTGCATGGAGTTATAGCCACCGGTGGACTCGTAGGGCGCGCCGTCGCGGAAGAAGGTGTTGGGGACGAAGATGCGCATCTTCCCGGCGCCGTCGTAGAGCCAGTCCATGAACTCGTCGCCGCGCTCGTAGTTGAGCACCTCCGCCAGCCGGGCCAGGCCCCGCTGGTGGTAGGGCTCGTTGGAGTTGCACGCGCCGTCCATGCTCCCCTGGGCCCACACCGCGAACAGGTTCTCCTCGATGAAGCGCCGCACGTCCTCGTGGGTCTGCACCTCGAAGCCCTTGCTCTGCAGGAAGGGGATGATCTGCTCGTCTCGCTCGATGTCCGGCCAGATCATGTCGTAGGCCTCTGCGTGCGCCCACTGGTGGCCGGGCTGCTCGATAGGATAGACGGTGAAGCCGGTCGCTCCCAGGATCGGCCCCTCGTCGAAGCGCCCCTGGCCGAGGCGATCCACCTGATTGCGGTTATTGCGGTGCCGATGCTGGGTCATGGTCGCCAGGTAGGCATACTCCTCCGCCAGTCGGCAGAAGGCCACCAGCGATGTGTGCAGGTACTTGACCTCACCGGTTGCCACGTAGGCCCGCGCGCAGGCGGGCGCCACCCTCATCATCTCGCGGCAGTAGGCCTGGCAGGTCTCCGCGATGAAGCCGTAGCGCTTGCCGTCCGGGGCCAGGTACCCGCCGCCGATGCCATCGTCAGGGAACTCGCCGGAGGTCATGTCGCCGTTGGCGAAGTCGTTGGAGGGGTACTTCTCGTGGCCGACCGGGCACTCGATCTTCCAGGAGTACGGGAAGCTGGTGTCCTTGATCCACGGGTAGTAGGCGCGGGTCTGGTAGATCTCGGTCCCGTGGACGGGACAGCCGTGGGTAACGTTGACCCAGTGCCAGCGCGGGATAGTGCTGTCGGGCTGCATGGCCCAGACGTCCTCATCGGACATCGCCGCGTAGCGCTCGGCCCCACCGCCGGCCGTCCCCGTCCGCATCGCCTCGATATCCTCATCGGAGTAGACCGTGCGGCTCTGCTTGAGCTCCGGGAGCCGCTCGCCCAGCGGCCAGCGGCGCGGAAGCTGTGTGCCCTTCAGCTCCCGGAACTCCCGCAGGTCCTCCCACGACCAGATGACCAGGGGCACGCTGATCTCGCCCGCGGGGTGTGCGAAGGTGATCTGCACCTCCCCGGCCGGCTCGAGCGACCGGAAGTAGTAGCGCCGCTGGTCGGTCTCGGGCGGCAGCGGCGTGCGGTCGAACATCTCCACCTGCTCGGGGACCGTGACCGCGACCTCCGGCGCTTCGGGTGGGACCTGCAGCACGATCATGAACATGCGCTCCACGCCCACGATGTCGGGAGCGTAGACGACTCGCTCGTCCATGGTCTCCTCCTGGGCCAGGGCTGGTTGGGTGAGCGTCGCGACCGAGGCCAGCGTCAGCAGCAGGATGATAGCGCCGCGTGACATCTCCATCACCTGTCTCCCCGCCGGATGTGGGCTTCCTGCGCGTGCGCCATGTTTCCCTCGCCGGCAGACCATCTCCTCCCGAGCCGACGTCGCGCGGCGCTGAAGGTCCCCGGCGCGCCGTGGCGAAGGGGTGCCGAGCACCCGTGACAGCCGCGTTCGCCGCGGCGGAGGCACGAGACTGGGAGGAAGAGCGATGGCAGAGATACCGGTCGCACTGCAGCTTTACTCCATCCGCGATGCCATGGCCGAGGACGTGCCCGGCACCCTCGAGGCGGTTGCCGACATGGGCTATGATGGCGTGGAGTTCGCCGGCTTCTTCGACTGCGATCCCGGCGAGCTGGGCGCCATGTGCGACGAGATGGGGCTGGAGGTCGCCGGCGCCCACATGCAGGTCGGCGCCATCCAGGAGTTCGAGCTCCAGGCCACCATCGACGATATGATCAAGCTGGGCAACGACTACATCGTGGTCCCCGGCCTGCCGGGCGAGTACACGGAGTCCGTCGAGGCCTGGGAGCGCACCGCCGACGTGTTCAGCGCCGCGGCGGAGAAGGTCACTCAGCACGGCCTCTACCTTGGCTACCACAACCACGCCGCGGAGTTCAGGCCTCTGGAGGGCGAGATCCCGTGGGAGGTCTTCATGGACAACGTGGACGAGGAGGTCTTCGGCCAGCTCGACATCGGGCACGTGCTGCGCGCGGGCCAGGACCCGGTTCTCTACCTCGAGAAGTACCCCGGCCGCTCCATCACGGTGCACGTGAAGGACTTCGACCCCGACAACGAGGAGGTCCTGGTGGGCGAGGGCATCGCGGATTGGGACACCATCTTCTCATTATGTGAGACGACCGCCGGGACCCAGTGGTACATCGTGGAGCAGGAGACCTATCCGGTGCCACCGATGGAGGCGGTGAAGCGGTGCCTGCAGACTGTGCGCGAGATGCTGCGGTGACGGCCGCGGCGGGTCGTGGGGCTTGGACGTGACGGACGGGCGCTGCCCTGCGGGAGCGCCTGTCGCGTCCAGCGGAGCAGAGACATGGGGTATCGGCGGAAGGGACTGCGAGTCAGACGATGCGATGGCAGCTCATGGCGGCCGCGGCAGTGGGGACGAGCCTGCTGGGACAGGCGGGCCCGATGGCGGATGACGGAGAGGCGGGGACACCGATGACACGCGAGACGGCCGTTATGATGCGCCCGCACCTGCTGATCACGGCCGAGCGCCTCGGCGACCTGCGCAGTCTGGATGACCTGCGGGAGGCCATCGAAGATGGACACGCGCGGGAGCTGTGGGAGCACATCCTGCAGGAGGCCGAGGCCGACCTTCGGCACGAGCCGCTGGTGCCCACGTCGGTGTTCCCCGGTCGCGGGGGTGTGGAGGCGGAGCGGGGGAATCGGGAGTACCGCCTCGTCCACGCCACGGCCTGCCGCATCAGGGGCTCGGCGCTGGTGGCGCTGGTGACCGGCGATGAGCGCTTCCGGGACGCCGCGCTGGCACAGATCGAGTGCGTCTTTGACGAGGACCGCTGGCCTGACTGGCGGGACATGGCGCACCTTCGCTACCCCGCCGATCTGCGCACCGGCCAACTCGCCATGGCCATCGGCCTGGCCTACGACTGGCTCCATCCCGCGCTGAGCGCCGAGCAGCGCGCCATGATCGTGGAGGGGCTCGATCGGCGGGCGATTCGGCCCTTCTGGGAGTGCGTGGACAAGGCCGTCGGGTGGACGCGCGGCACCAACAACTGGACCACCTGCATCGTCGGCGGGCTGGGCATCGCGGGGATGGCCCTGGGGGAGGATCATCCCGATGGCGAGCGCCTCGTGGAGTTCTCGCTGGAGCAGATGGGCAGGTACCTGACCGTGCTGGGCCCGGAGGGGGACTTCAACGAGTCCGTGGGCTACGCCGGCGCTATGAGGCTGCCAGCGCAGTACTTCGCCGCCCTCCGCTACCACTCGGACGGGACCGAGAACCTGCTGAGCTGCGCGCCCTTCATCGGGGGCTGCCGCTGGATCATGTACCAGACGGTCGCTCCCGGTCGCATGGTGCCCTTCGGCGACGCCCACCCCGGCGCCCCGCCGCCGGCGTCGGCCTTCTCGGCCGTGGCGGCGGCCGCGCAGGATCCGGTGCTGCAGTGGTTCTACCTCCAGAACGCCGACGTGCGGCGCTTTGAGCACCCGGTGATCGCTCTGCTGACCTTCGACGACCGGATCGAGCCCACGTCCCCCGAGGGCGAGATGCCCCACAGCCGGGCCTACGGAGCCTTCGGCGCGCTGATCAGCAGCCGCACCGGCTGGGAGCCCTGGGCCGCCAGGGGCGTGCGCTGCACGGTGCACTCCAAGGCCGGCATCGAGCAGAACCACGAGCATCATGACGCCGGCCAGGTGATCATCAACGGCTTCGGGCGGCGGCTCATCGTCGATCTGGGCTCGCCGTCCAACTACCCCCCGGACTACGGTCCACCCACCCGCTGGGAGTACTACAACGCCTCGTCGTGGGGCCATAATGTGCTGAACCTGGTCGGCCACGAGATGCAGGGGGAGCGGGATCAGCAGTCCCCACACGTGTTGTCCGCGTTCGACGACAATCTGGGCGGCTGCTGGCGCATCGAGCTGACGCTTTTCTATGCGGGCGCCGAGGCTGTCTCTCGCACGGTGGTGCACATCCGGCCGGGAGTCGTGGCGGTGCTGGACGACGCGGAGCTTGCCTCGCCGGAGGAGATCCGACTTCGGTGGCACACCGTGGATCGGTGCGACCCGGATGAGGAGGGCCGCTTCACGGTCGAGAACGAGGGGGTGCGCCTCGTGTCGCGCGTGATCCGGCTCGACGGCGAGGAGATCACCGTCGAGCGGGGGGAGCACGCCTATGAGGCGCCCTTCGATACCGGGCGCAACGGTGCTCCGCTTACGCAGCGCCACGAGAGCTTCATCGAGGCCCGGCTCGAGGGCCGCCGGTGCCGGCTGCTGTCGGCCTTCGCGGTGTTCGGGCCCAACGAGGAGATCGGGGCCTGGGAGCGCACGGAGGGCGGCCTGCGGCTGGAGGCGCCGGATCGCGCCGTCAGCGTCACCGTGACAGACGATGAGCTGGTGGTGACCAATGAGCGCGCGGAGGCGCAGTGGCGGATGTCGCTGTGAGGGTGCGGGTCCAACGCTGTGACGGTAGCGCCGGGATGCCCAGCGACACGGAGGATCGGCGGCCTACCTCAACGGGGATCGGCGACGCGCAAGGAAAAGGTGCTCGGCACCGGGAACCCAATACTGGTACTGAGCGGGACCGCACAGATCTCGACGGCGCATGGGGGTCAGAGGATCATGTTTACGCACCGCAGCACGGCGAGGGTTGCAGCGAGCGTGGCAGTTGCGTCCATGGTGGTGCTGGGACTGGCGCCCAGCGGCTGGGCGCAGGGGGTCGAGCGCGGCATCCGGTCGCGGTGGACGCGGACCCCGACGCTGCAGGGAATCGCCGACTGGCCCCTGGCGGGCCAGGTTGGTGGTCAGAGCTTCATCTGCAATAGCGCGCGGATGAGCCAGCTCGCGCAGAGACGCTTCCGGCTGGAGTTCACGAGCGCCGAGCAGTTCCCCGACTCCTCAGATGCTCAGTCCGAGGATGCCATCCGCCTGTCCTTTGACTTCACGCGGTTCACGGACGGCCGGCGGTTCAACATGGTGATGCCCATGGATCATGGCTCCACGGCCGCCGGAAAACCGGTGGCCGTGCACGTACCCCGGGATGGGCGCATGGTGAGGCTGGATTACGAGCGCTGGGCGGTGGCTCTGCGCCTCGAGGAGTGGCTCCCGGAGCCGAACCCCGCGCCCGGGGAGCCAGCCGCTGTCGTCCGCGGCCGCATAACCCTCTGCCTGCTCGACCAGACAAGAAGCTGGGTCACCGGCCGATTCGTCGCCGCGTACTACGGGCAGGTTCCGCCCTCCGACGCTGGCTCCGGCCCCCAGACCGGCCGCCGGGAGCGGTCCGAGCCCGAGCCGGCCGCGCTCCCGTCGATCGATGAGATACCCGATGGTTGGTTCGCCGGCAGAATCGCCGGGCAGCCCTGCCAGGCGCGGATGGGGCGGATCTACGCGGTCCCGACGGTTCCCCGCACGTACAACCTTTATCTGCAGGATGCATCAGCCTGGGATCCCGTGATCCTAGCTGGACAGCCGGACGATGTGATCGAGGTCAGAGTCGTCCTCAGCCGGGTCTGGGAGCTTGGGCCGCTTGAGCGAACGTGGAACTACCGCCAGCAGGGCCCACGCCTGGCGAGTGCTGATTACACGTGCCACGTCGGCGAGCACAACCGAATACACCTGGGCAGTAGCGCCGGGATCATCCGCATAGACCGCTGGGACGTGGAACGTGTGGACGCCACTGGGGCGGGCTGACAATCTCAGATTCTCGGCGGGCGGCCAAGGGATGTCGCGGCCGCGGGCGAACTGGGGGCTACGGGACAGCTACTGCACCAGAACCCCGGGCGATAAGGGGGCTCCCATGCTCGCACGCATTCATTCGGCCGCAATCCTCGGCGTTGACGCCTATCCGGTCCAGGTCGAGGTGGACGTCTCCTTCGGCAAGGAGAATATTACGGTGGTGGGCCTGCCGGACGCGGCGGTCCGGGAGAGCGTGGACCGCGTGGAGGCGGCGATCCGCAACACGGGGTTCGAGTTCCCCAAGGAGCGCATCACCGTCAACCTCGCGCCCGCGGACGTCCGCAAGGAGGGCCCGGCCTTCGACCTGCCCATCGCGCTGGGCCTCATCGTGGCCACCGGCCAGGCGGCGCTCGATGACATCCTCGACGAGGTGGCACTGACCGGCGAGCTGTCCCTGGACGGCCGGCTGAGGCCCATCTCCGGCGCCCTGCCGATGGCGCTGGGGAGCCGGGAGGGCGGTCGCCGCGCGCTGGTGGTGCCGCCGGAGAATGGCAACGAGGCGGCGGTGGTCAGCGACTTCGAGGTCTTCACCGCCGAGACCCTCTACGACTGCGTGAAGCTGCTGGAAAGCGACCTGTGCGACGAGCCGGTGCAGGTTCGGGAGGAGCAGATCGATCTCGAGACGCCGCCTTACGAGGCGGACATGGCGGATGTGAAGGGCCAGGACCACGTCAAGCGGGCGCTGGAGATCGCCGCCGCCGGGGGACACAACTGCCTGATGATCGGTCCACCCGGGGCGGGGAAGACCATGCTGGCCCGGCGCATGCCCTCCATCCTCCCGCCCATGACCCTCGAGGAGGCCCTGGAGGTCACCAAACTCTACTCGGTGAAGGGTCTCATGCGCCCCGGCGACGCCCTCATCCAGACCCGGCCCTTCCGGCATCCGCACCATACCGTCTCCACCGCCGGCCTCATCGGCGGCGGCAGCTTCCCGTCCCCCGGCGAGGTCTCGCTGGCCCACCACGGGGTGCTGTTCCTCGACGAGCTGCCGGAGTTCCCGCGCAACGCGCTGGAGGTGATGCGCCAGCCGCTGGAGGATGGCGATGTGACCATCGCCCGCGCCCAGACCACGCTGACCTTCCCGGCGCGCTTCCAGCTCGTGGGGGCCATGAACCCCTGCCCGTGCGGCTTCCACACCGATCCGCAGCGAGAGTGCACCTGCACGCCGGCGATGATCCAGCGCTACCGCAAGCAGATCTCCGGGCCGCTGCTGGACCGCATCGACATCCACATCGAGGTGCCGCGTCTGACGCCCGAGGAGGTCATGCAGAGGGAGCCGGGCGAGCGCTCGGCGTCGATCCGGGAGCGTGTCGTCACCGGCCGCCGCCGCCAGCAGGAGCGCTTCGCGGGGACGCCCTTCCACCACAACGCCGAAATGAATCCCCAGGCGCTGCGCGAGTTCTGCCCCCTGTCGCCGGAGGTGGAGGCCCTGCTCAAGACCGCCATCGAGCAGTTCGCGCTCTCGGCGCGCGCCCACGACCGCATCGTGAAGCTGGCGCGCACCATCGCGGACCTGGAGGGTGCGGAGGACATCGGCGTGGCCCACGCCGCGGAGGCGGCGCAGTACCGGAGCCTCGACCGCAAGCTGTGGGGGTGACGGCGCGCATGTGCGCGCCGTCAGCCACAAGCGACAAGCGGCAAGCGGCAAGCAACGGCGAACGGCCGCGGCAGTTGTTATTCGCCGTTCCGTGGCAGGCACAGTCCTGTGCCTGCGTCGTCAGTCGTTGCCCAGTCGTCTGGAGGGGCCGGTCTCCGTTCCGGCCCTGCCGTTGGGTCTCTCCCCCTGAGTTTGCGTGGCAAACTCATCCCCCTCTCCGTTCCGGATGAGGGGGAAGGAGGGCGCAGTCTCCGTGCCGTTGCGTGGCACGCACAGTCCTGTGCGTGCGCCGTCAGTCCTTGCGCAGTCGTCAGGAGGGGCGGGCTTCCTTGCCCGCCCGGGCCGTTGGCCGTGGCGCCTCTCCCGCTGAGTTTGCGTGGCAAACTCATCCCCCTCTCCGTTCCGGATGAGGGGGAACGACGGCGCAGTCTCCGTGCCGTTGCATGGCACGCGCACTGGAGACCTCCGATCTCGGTGCGTGCGCCCTTGTGTGTGGGGGCAACGCACAATGACGACGACACGACTGGGCAAACGGCGCACGGACAAGAGTGTCCGTGCCACCGAAAGGTCCTCGAAG
>JAYENL010000106.1:36870-86993 GCA_034722055.1 Armatimonadota bacterium | reverse complement strand
CGCCGAAAAGGCGGAGCGGAGGGTTACATCGTGATCTGGAGAAGCTCCTGTCCCTGCCCTGCGGCGGAAAAGAGAGACGTCAGATCCCGCCCCACGGCAGGAGACGCCCATTCTTCAGCAGTCAGATCATCGCCATCCTGGCGGCGATTCTCTTCCCGGTCTTCGCCAGGGCACGTGAGAAGGCGAAGCAGGCAAGCTGCCTGAGCAACGTCAAGCAGATCACCATGGGACACGTGATGTACTCCCAGGACTATGACGGCATGTTCACCTGGGCCGGAAGCAACTACGCCTACTGGAATCCCAGCATCCGCTGGCCGAGCCGCATCATGCCCTACGTCAAGAACGCCCAGGTATTCCTGTGCCCGGCGGAAGCGCCTCACAACTTCACGTCCGGCGATGACCCCAACACCGGGCATTGGACTCACCCCGGACAGGACTATGGAATGAACGCCCGCTTCTGCTGCAAGCCGAACGGATGGTCCGGCCGGCCAGGAGTCCCCGCGGTAGCAGGCTATGACGACCTGTGGGAGATGGACCCCGCCAACTTCGGCCTGATCTGCGACCACACCGGTAACTACATGTATGGGCCGTGGATCTCCGACAGGTACCCGGAATACCGACATAATGAGGGCGTCAACGTCGGCTACTGCGATGGGCACGCCAAGTGGCACACGAAGCGCCTGGATCGCGACCAGTGGTGGGGAGCGGTGCCGTGAGGACCGGCGGCGAGGCCGGGGGCCTCGGTCCCCGGGTCTGCCTCGGATAGGATAGTGCACTCGCGGGGGATCACGCGGCAAGAGGCGAGAGGATCGACAAAGCGCGCCCGCCGGACCTGCGCGGGGCAGGGCCTGCGGGGCGCGTCGCCCCACAAGCGGGAGCGCAGCGGACCGGTCTCGCTGGCCTGAGCGCGGTCACTCCCCGGCCGGGATGATGCGCAGGCCGCCGGTGGCGTCGTAGGTCTGATCGTCCTCCAGGGGGAGCCGCTGGTCGCCGACCACCACCAGCAGGTCCTCGCCGGCGCCGATCCCCACCAGCTCGCGGAGCAGCGCGCCGGTGACCCGTGCCTGATCGGTGAACCATACCCCGCCATTGTAGTCCCGCGCGTCCACCGCATGCTGCGTCAGCTCCGGGAGGTCGGCCAGCGCCCCTTCGCTCTCCCTCCACAGCTCAACCTCCCTGGCGATGCGTGCCCAGGACATAGGGTCGGTGCCGCCGGCGATGAGCGCCTCGCCCAGCAGGGAGCGGAGCTCGGCGCGGACGTCTTGCCGGTACACGGCCCGCGCCGGCGGCAGGTTCCAGATGCTGCTGTGCAGCCTCGTGGCCTCCATGGCCTCGGCCATGGTCTGGAAGTACCGCGTCATGGCCTCCGCCGCCGGCCCATACAGGCGCCGGCAGGCCTCGGAGAGCACCTCCCGGGGATCGGCGTCGCAGTCCCACAGGCCGCTCGCGGCCAGGTAATACAGCGGCCAGCGCCGCGGGTAGCCGGAGCCGTTCTCGTAGGCCGGCTGGGACTCATAGGTGACCCACCGCACGCCCCTGGAGCGCCAGTAGCGCAGATTCCGGAAGGCCACGTCCGTCGAGACCCAGGGCAGTGAGCGCCAGTGAGCCCGCTTGCAGCCGGGGATGTACCACTCGTAGATGGCCATCTTCGCACCCGTGGCGCACCACCTCTCGAAGTTCTCGCGCCAGCCCGCGTTGTGCGGGCACGTGGGGTCATCCACCGCGTGGGCATGGCAGGCCTGGTTCACGACCATCACCATCACGTTGGGCTCAGCCTGCATGTCCGAGGGCGCCGCGAAGGTGTACCAGTAGGCCAGGAAGCAGACCATCTTGCCCGGATGCGTCTCGGCGAGCTGCCGGGCGACGATGTTCGCGAAGGCCAGCGTGCGGGTGCCGGGGTTCTCCCCCATCTCCGCGCACTGGGGGCACTCGCAGAAGCCGCCGCAGTCGTTCGCGGAGAGGCTGAAGGTCAGCGCGTCAGGGTGCTCGTCGAAGTAACGCCGGGCCTTCTCGACGGTGATACGCTGCACGTCGGGGTTCGAGAAGCAGATCTGGGCTCTCTCGGCCCGACGCTGGCCGTCCACGAGGGCGAAGTACTCCGGATGCTGCTCGAAGTGCTCGTCGGGCGGGATGATGCGGCTGTAGGCGTGCCCTGAGCTCACCCGCGGGCCTCCGAGGCGCCAGGCGCCGGCAGTTTCGGGGAAGACGTTCCACACGCTGCGAAACTGAAAGTCGGGCTGCTCGTCGCGATCCATCGGACCGATGGACAGCTCATCGGTGCGCGGGATGACGTGGTAGAGCTCATCGGGGCCGAACCAGCCGCAGCCCAGTTCCCAGAGCAGGGCGAAGACGGCGTTGCGCGTGCCGTGCAGCGGCCCGGCGTCATTGCCCGCCAGCGAGATGGAGCCGCCCTCGACGCGGAGCCGATAGCGCTGAGGCGCGTCGAGACCCTGCTGGACCTGCACCTCATTGAGCCGCGACGGGCCAACCAGGATGCGGCCCCCCTCCCAGTCCCGGGAGTCGTCGCGCAGCGGCAGCGTGGCGCCCGTCATGCGCCGGATGGTGGTCTGCAGGAACCTGGCGCTGCTGACGATCTCCGGCGACGGGTCCGCGGCGATGATGATGCTGGCGGCCAGCTCGCCGTCGCGGGCGATGACCAGCCGCTCGCCGTCCATCAGCAGCGGGACGGCGGCGTCGGAGCCGGGCTCATCAGCGGGTACGCCCCAGAACTTGACCTCCTTGACGTACCAGCCCCACTCCTGCAGCCGGAAGAACAGGCGCACGTAGCGGCCCGTGACCGGCTCATCGACCGCAAGCGAGAACCAGCCCCGCTCATCTGCCTCCGCCTCGGCGGGCACGATCTGCCCCACCTCCCGCCACGGTCCGTCCTCAGCAGAGGCGACCGCCACGTCGATGCTCGCCGGCTTCTGCTCGTGCACCATGCGCACCGAGAAGCGGCTGAAGCGGTACTGGGCCTTGAGGTCGAACACGACCGTCTGCTCCGGCTCGTTGACGCCCACCGTGACGTTCCAGTCGTCCCAGGGCCGGTCGCAATCCAGCAGCCGGCGGCCGGACTCGTCGGCGGGGTTGGTGTACTCCGGCTGGGCCTCGTAGGTGACGCCGGTGGGGATCGCCGGCTCGTCGCCGACGGCATTGTCCGTGAGCACAGCCGGGAAGGCGTCGCCCTGCGCCAGTGCGGTCGCAGCGGGCAGCAGGAGCGCCAGCGAGATCAGTGCGGTGGCAGCTACGTCCGGTCGGGCGATCATCACAGACCCTCCGGTTCGCCACTTGGTGCGGCTGTCGGGATCACGCCCCGGCCATCTGCGGCGCGACCGGCCGGCCGGTCTCGGCGGAGCGATTCGCCGCCAGAGTGACGTCGCAGGTCCGCAGGCCCTCCTCGTAGGAGCAGGGGATCAGCGACTGATCCCCCTCGCGGATGGCCTGCACGAAGACCTCGTCGATGCTGGGGCGCTCCTCCGGCTCGGCCTCAAGCTCCGGCGCCTCCAGGCCGCTGACGGAGATCTGACGCGGCGACCAGCCGATGATCTGATCCCGGAGCAGGAAGCTGATGTCGCTCTTGCCGCCGCCCTGGGTCATCATGGGACTGGTGACGATGGTGGCGATGGTGCCGGAGGCGAAGGTCATCAGCACGCCCTGGCTGTCGGGGATGGTGATGCCCTCCACGTCATCCATCGTCAGGCGGTCGTAGCGCGCGCAGACCTCCACCACCTCGTCGCCGGTGCAGAAGCGCATGAGGTCGAGTTGATGCGTGGTCTGCTCGTGAAGCTGCCCGCCGGACTGGTCCATGACGCGCCACCATGGGGTGCCGGGCAGCCCTCCCCAGCGGTGGGACGAGATCATGGCTACCTGGCGGTCCGCCAGATAGGCCCTCACCCGCTGCGAGGTGTCCATCAGGCGGAGCTGATAGCCCACGCAGGAGAGCACTCCGGCCTCCCGGATGGCCTCCAGGATCTCCAAGCCCGTGTCCATGTTCAGCACCACCGGCTTCTCCACGAAGAGGTGAATGCCCGCCTGTGCGGCGATGATCTCGGCATCGGTGTGCGCAAAGGGCGGGACGCTGACGTAGAGCGCGTCCATCTCCACCTCATCGAGCATGTCGTGATGGTCGATGTATGCACTGGCGGAATGCGTCTCAGCCGCTTCCGCGGCAGTCTCCTCGACCACGTCACAGATTGCGACGATATTCACGCCCTCGATGTCGCTGAGGCGATTCATGTGCCCGCGGGCGTTGCCGCCGGCGCCGACGAAGCCGACTCGAACCTCGGTCATGGGTCATACCCTCCCGTGCGGCATCATACTCTGCGCGCGTGGCGTTTCGCCCCGGCGGCGGTCGGCTCCTGCCCGGACGGCTGCCTCACCCCCTGGCAGTTCGCGTGCCGCGAACTGTTGTCCCCCTCTCCCTGGCGGCTTCGCCGCAGGCGGGAGAGGGGGCCGGGGGCGGAGGGCAACGACACGCGCGGCACGCGTCGGCGCCCTGCAGCAGAGGGCATGCCTTTGCCGTACGGAGCGGCGGCGTGCCCACGCCGCCTGCCGTTGGCGCCGTTGTCCGTCGCCGTTCCCGCGACGTATGGAGTTACTCGGGGCGAGGGAGAGGAGCGTGCGGGCGACGACCAAGGCCGGGCCGGAACGCAGGCCGGCCCCTCGAACCGGCTGGGCAATAGCGACAAACGGCCGGCGGGCACGGCTGCCCGCCGCTCCGTACGGCATTCCGACGGCGAGAGAGCGAGAATGGCGGATGGGGCGCTCCGTACGGCAAAGGCAGCGACGCAAGACGTCATGGAGGTCGTTCCGTACGACGTTTCGGCGGCGAGAGAGCGAGAACGGTGGATTGGTCGGATCCGTTCCCCCCTCCCGCTTGCGCCACGTCGTGTGTGGCGCCAGGGAGAGGGGTGGGCCGAGCGAAGCTCGGCTCGGGGGGAGGCCGGGACGGCACCCTCACGCCCTGCCGCCAGCACGTTCAGGTACCGCAAAATGTGAGAAAGTTGTGAGCCTTTGAGGCAGGTGTGCGGAGGGCGGCGCGCCGAATCGCTCCAGTAGCAGTCGGGTGACGGAGGCGCGGAGATGCTGCTCGACCACCATAATCGGCTGCGCCGCGTGGAGTTCCGGCCGGTCAGCTACGACGTGAGTGAGCTGGTCGATCTGCTGGAGTACGCCGAGTGCAACATGATCGTGATGAGCGCCACCATCGGCACCGGCCATGCCCTCTTCCCCTCGGAGATTATGCCTCATCACCCGGAGATGGACCCCGGCTACGTGCCGCGGCTCATCGACGCCTGCCACGAGCGGGACATCGCGGTCACAAGCTGGGTGGTCTTCAACATCCAGCACGTGCGGGACCCGGGCGATTACGCCCCGGCGAAGAGGTGGCCGGAGTACGCCATGGAGTTCCTCCCGGCCTTCGACGGGACCGTCTACCCCGAGACCGTGGGCATGTGCCTGCTGGGCTCGCCCTACTGGGAGATCCTGGCCGACTTCCAGTGCGAGGTGCTGGAGCTGGGCGTGGACGGCCTGTGGTTCGACGGCTTCTCGCTTCGGGGCATGCCGGGGCAGTTCCGGCCGGGCTGCATCTGCGAGTGGTGCCGGGAGTGCTTCGGGGAGCAGACCGGCCTGGAACTGCCCGAGCGGGAGGACTGGGAGGACGAGCGCTTCATCCAGTGGCTGGAGTGGCGCGCCGAGGCGCTGCTTGCGAACCTGGGGCGGATCGTGGACCGGGTGCGGGAGGAGCGGCCGGATGTGCCAATCACCGTCAACCCCGCCAACCACCCCTGGGATGCGCCGGGCTGGAAGCAGGAGTGGGAGTGGGGCGCGCCCATCCGCAAGTTCGAGGACGTCTACGCCTCCCACCACTCGGGCACCTATGACTTCAACGGCCCCAACCTGCTGACCGTGAACGCGAAGCTGGCGAAGGCGCACTCGGAGGCCGGCGCCGACGTCTGGACGCCGCTGTGGACCGGTCGGGAGCTGCGCTACGGTGAGCCGCGCCAGCAGATGCTCACCTACCACGGGCTGGGCGCGATTACCGAGGGCGTGTGGCCGTGGTGGGGCATGGCCCACGGCAGCGACCTGTCGCTGGCGGAGGAGCAGCCGCGGTATCGCTGGCGACCGCTGAAGGAGGCCAACAGAGAGATCAAGCTGCGGGAGCACTACTTCGGCGGCGAGGAGCTGCGCTTCGCCGGCGTGGTGGTCAGCGAGCACACCCGCGACTTCTACAACCGGAGCCGCGACGGCTCCCGGGACTACGAGTGCTACTCAGCCACCCTCTTCGGCACCCACGCCATGCTGGCCGAGCGTCAGATCCTGCACAGCGTGCTTTACGAGCAGCACCTGGAGGAGGACGACCTCGCGGAGTACCAGGTCATTATCCTGCCCAACGCCGCGCATCTCTCGGCTCCGGCCTGCGACCGCCTGCGGGAGTTCGTCGAGGCCGGCGGGCTGCTGGTGGCGAGCTTCGAGTCCACGCTCTTCGAGCCGCACGGGCAGCGCCGGGAGGACTTCGCGCTGGCCGACGTGCTGGGCGTGAGTTGGCGCGACACCATCGGCAAGAACGGCAACGGCATGGATGTGCGCCGGGGACTGCTGATGACCGACCCGGAGCTGACCGGCGGCATCGCCAACATCTCCATCGGCGCCGCGCATTGCCTGGTGGAGGCCCAAGAGGGAACGCAGGTCCTGGCGACCTCGGCGGGGTACGGCGGCCACGAGGAGGGCCTCCCGGGAGTGACGCTGCATGCCTTCGGGGACGGGGAGGCCGTCTACTTCGCCGAGGACATCGGCACCGGCTACTGGAGCCGGCCGTACCTGTGGACGCGCGATCTCTTCGCCGGTCTGGTGCTGCGCCGACGGCCCCCGCTGGAGGTTGACGGGCCCTCGGTGCTGTATATGAACGCCCTCCGCGCGGCCGATCACCTCCGAGTGCACCTGCTGAACCTCCCCTTCGCCACCAATCGCATGATGAACCGCAACGCCATGGCGACCATCGAGGAGGTCCTGCCGGTCTTCGGCGTGGAGGTGGTGGTGCGCGACAGCAGCTTCTCACACGCCCGCACCATCATCGCCGAGGAGGAGCTGGAGACCGCGCGGCGAAGTGATGGCTCGCTGTCGGTTACGGTGCCGCGGGTGGACGACCATGAGATCGTGATCGTGTCATAGCGGATCATCGACGGACGCACAGCCCGGTCATGCACATCCCATACCCATAGCGGAGGGCCGGCGGCAGACGCCGGCCCTCCGGACCGTACGGCCGGAGGCCTGCAGGGGGGACGCGAGGAACTGTACGGAGCCGAATGCAGGAGGCGGATATGCGGCGCGCGACGCCGGGGAGGACGGCAATGAACAGCGACGAGAGTGCGGTCCCGCGCATCATCCTGAACGACGATGGCAGCAACTTCCTCTACTCCTGGGATGAGCTTACCGCCGAGGACCTGCGCACCTACCTGCGGCGGCTGGAGGGCACGCAGGTGGACCTGGTCTGCTGGTGCGTGGCCTTCGGGGGCTACGTGACCTACTACCAGAGCGAGATCGCCGAGCCGGTGGGCACCGGCTTTGCGTTCACCGACCGGGTGAAGCAGAGCCGCTGGGCGCGCAATCGCGAGCGGCTGCACCACGAGGTGGGCGACTACGTGGGCTTCTGCATCGACACGCTCGCGGAGATGGGCATCCCGGCCCTGGCCAGCTTCCGGATGAACGACGCGCACATGAGCTCCGACCCCACCGGCCCGGTGGCCGGGCGCTTCTGGATGAATCACCCCGAGTGGCGCCTGGGCGAGCCCTTCGGCTACTACGGGAGCTGTCTGGACTACTCCGTGCCGGCCGTGCGCGAGTACCTGCGGCGGCTGGTGCTGGAGGTGCTGGAGACGTTCCCGCAGATCGCGGGGGTGGAGCTGGACGCCATGCGGTCGCCGTTCTTCTTCCCGGAGGGCCAGGGGCGCGAGAGGGCGCCCATCATGACCGACCTCGTCCGGCGCATCCGCGCCGACCTCGACGAGGCCGCACAGCGGCGCGGATCGGGTCGCTACCTGCTGCGGGTCAACGTCCCGCGCGACCCGGAGCTGGCGCTGGAGACGGGCCTGGACGTGGCGGGGTGGGTGGAGGATGACCTGGTTGACGGCATCTCGCCGGGCTGCTACGGGACCGACTTCCAGGTGCCGGTGGAGCAGTGGAAGGCCCTGCTGGGCCGGGATGCGGTGGTGCATCCCTACTGCAACTGCGGCCGGGGCACCGGGCAGTATCACTCGCTGGAGGAGTTTCGCGGGGCTGCCGCCAATGGCTACGGCGCCGGCGCGGACGGGGTCTACCTGTTCAACTTCCCCTGCCTCGACGAGCTCTCGGGGCTGATCCCCAGGCCCCTCGACGCGGCCGCCTGGCCGCCGCCGGAGTTTCATGCTCAGGGCTATCACCCTGACCTGACGCGGAGTCGCCGGGCCCTCCGCGAAATCGGCGATCCGGAGGCTGTCCGGCATCAGGACAAGCGCTTCCTGTTCTACACCGACCCGCCGAAGTACCGGCACTTCGCCCCGGAGGTTGCGACGATCCAGCGGCTCACCGGGCACCCGGCGGAGCTGGCATTCCGATGCTACGAGGACCTGGAGGCGGCGGAGCAGGTGCGCGTGGAGCTGAAGCTGGTGGGCGTGACAATCCGCGATCAGTTCCGGCTCGCCCTCAACGGCGCGGAGATCTCTCCTGAGCGCGTGCAGCGGCTCCACGCGCCAAACGGCCGCGATCTGCGGATCCACTACCTGCCCCTGGAGCCGTTCTCGCAGCTCAGCTTCGAGCCCCGCGCCAGCGAGATGCAGCGGGGGGAGAACACGCTCACCGTGTCACTGACGGAGGCGGACCCCGCCCTGCATGGCGAGATCGAGGTCCGCGAGATGGCGGTGGAGGTCCGCTACTGAGGCGCACCGGTCCTCTCCGGCGGCAGCAGTGCCTCCTTGATGGCAGTGACGACCTGGCGAGCCAGCACCTCGTAGCCCTTCTCGGTGAAGTGGACATCGCGGGGGCGCTGGATCTTGTCGAGCTGCGGCAGGGCGAACTCGTAGAGGTCGTCGATCATCACGGAGTGCTCGCGCATGATGGCTCTGGCGACCGAGTTGTAGTGGATGACATCCTCGGGCCTGCGGAAGGGGCCGTCCACCGGCTGCGGGACGGGCGTCGTCGTGGCCCAGATCGGCTCCGCCCCCGTCTGCTTGAGGCGCACCACCAGCTCCTCGAGGTTGTCCTCGTACTCATCGATGGGGACCTGATGGTCGCCGTGCTCCTCGATCTTCAGATCGTGCAGACCCCAGTTGAAGTGGATGACGTCCCAGTCCCCATCGCCCAGCCAGTCGTCGATGCGCTCCAGGCCGCGGGTCGTGGGGCCCCCGTTCTCGGGGATGCGATGCACGTTGGCCGTCCCGGCCAGCATCTCTCGAACCGGCGGCGTGTAGCCGACGGAGATCGAGTCCCCGATGAGCAGCACGCGCGGCAGATCGGGGTCGTCCTCGATGGGCTGGAAGGCCGCGGGCAGGTCGTCGCGCCCCTGGGCCTGGATCAGCACCGGCAGGATCATGTCTTGTCCCTCCTGGGTTTGTATGGCGCTATGGCTCGATTGGCAGCCGCCCGCGCTCGCGGACGGTGCGCGTGATGGTCATGCAGCCGGGGATCCACCGATCCGGCGGCATGTCCTCGGTGATCCCGATCAGAAAGCCGTTGCCCGGCGCCGCCTGCCTGAGCAGATCGATGGTGACCTGCTTCATCTCCTCGTCGCTGCGGAGGAAGACCGATGACGGGTAGTTGATCCACAGGGCCTTGTCAGGCCAAACCGCGCGGGCGTCGGCCACGCTCATGTCGGTGTCGGGCGCCGGGGAGAATGCCTCGATGTAGTCCAGGGAGGTCTCTGCGATGGCGTCGGCGATGATTCGGGTGTTGGCGTCGAAGTGCACGCCCACCAGCTTCCCCGCCGCGTGCATGACCTCCGCGAACTCCTCGTAGTGGGGCACGTAGTAGTCGCGGAAGCGCTGCTCGCCGACGATCTCGGGGCTGACGTTGCCGCCGTAGTTGAAGTACTGGCAGGGGCTTTCGGCGCAGACGGGGTAGAGCCGGCGGCGGTTCTCGACGAGGGCGTCGTAGAGCGCGAGGACCTCGTCGCGGCGCTCGGCCCACTCGACGGCGAAGACCTCCACGCCCATGACTCGGTGGATGATATGCTGCATCGGGGAGTAGCCAATGCCGCCGCGCATGACGGCGTCGCCGCCCATCATATCGCTCATGCGTTGCCAGGCCCCGTAGTTGGGGACGTACTGCTGCGCGTCGATCATGGCGATAAGCGGCGGGTAGTCGTCTGGGCATTTGAAAGGCTTTTCGAGGTGCCAGCTTGTGAAGTCGGCCGGCTCCCGCACCTCGGTGAGGTCGCCCTCGGGCGTGTGGATGATGGTGCGGGTGCGCGACCGGCCGTTCTCGACGTAGGTGTGGGTCTCGGTTGTGATCCCAGGGCTGTGGCTGCTGTAGACGGAGGGCCGGCGCTGGTGGATGCACAGGCCCTCGTTGCGCATGGTCCGCTCGGCCTCGCACTGCGGGATCATGCACTCGTAGACGGTGAATGGGACGTGATCGACGTCCTCGAAGCGCAGCGCGCGCTCCACCCGCTCACGGGGGCTGAGCTGTCCGACCATGACCTGCCCTCCAGCGCATGTAGCTGCTGGCACGAAGGGGGTGCGGCCTCAGATTGTCGGTTGCGGGCGTGGGCGCCCGCAACCCAGCTGAGTACTGGGGCGCGGGCGCCCTCGCCCGCGCGTTCCACCGACACTTGGAATGCGCACCCCGCGACGGCGAGGGTTCGCCGCCTCCCCACCACCGCCCTTCAACGCACCAAAGGACGGGGCTGGTGAGCTCACCGTGCCAGCCGCTGCCCGTGGCGCTGGGGGCGCAGCGCTCGGGCTGCGCGTGGAAGGGAAGGCCGCGGCGGTGGCGAAACCTCCCGCCGCACGCCGCTATCTCTGACCGTGCGGGAGCACGGCATGAATTGAGGTCTTACGATGAGTCAGCTTGCGATTGAGGGCGGAACGCCGGTTCGCAGCGAGCCATGGCCCGGCCGGGTGCAGATCGACGACCGCGAGATCGAGGCGGTTATGGACCTGATGACCGCGGCCAAGGAGGGGGGAGCCTTCGACCGATACGCCGGTGAGCTGGTGGATGAGTACGAGCAGAAGTTCGCCGAGGCCGTGGGCACGCGCTGGGCCACCGGGATGAGCGCGGGGACGGCCGCGATCCACTCCGCCCTGGGCGCCCTGCGGCTGGAGCCGGGCACGGAGGTCATCTCCGCTCCGATCACCGACCAGGGCGCGGTCATGCCGGTCGTGGCCCTGGGGCTGATCCCGGTGTTCGCCGACGCCTCCCCCGAGTGCATGAACATGAGCCCCGACGGCATCCGCGAGAAGCTCACGGAGCGCACCGGCGCCATCGTCTGCGGGCATATCGCGGGAATCCCGTGCGAGATGGACGAGATCATGGCCATCGCCGGGGAGCATGACCTTCCCGTCATCGAGGACTGCGCGCAGGCGCATGCGGCCACCTATCACGGCCAGATGGTGGGGACCTTCGGCGACGCCGGCGCCTTCAGCCTCATGTCCGGCAAGCACACCACCTCCGGCGGGCAGGGCGGCATGGTGGTCACCGATGACGAGGAGCTGTACTGGAACGCCAAGCGCTTCGCCGACCGCGGCAAGCCCTTCAACACCGATGTGGGCAGCAACATCTTCCTGGGTATGAACTACCGCATGACGGAGCTGGACGCCTGCATCGGGATGGTGCAGCTCGAGAAGATGGTGAAGATCGCCGACCGCCGCCGGGCCTTCGTCTCCAGGCTGGAGGAGGAGATCGCGGACCTCGAGAGCGTGAGCGTCTGCTGGTACCCCGAGGACTCCGAGCCAGCGTGGTGGTTCCTGCTGCTGCGCGTCTACCCCGAGAAGCTCACCTGCGACAAGGCCACCCTCGTGGAGGCCATCCAGGCGGAGGGCATCCCGATGGGCCTGAAGTACGGTGCCATCGCCCCGCACGCCCACTGGCTGCAGAGCAAGACGGCATTCGGGCGCGAGAGCGACTTCCCGTGGGAGTGCGTGTGGCCGGACGGGGATTGGGAGTGGGCGCTGTCAGTGCCCAACGCCGAGGCGGCGGACGAGAATCACATGCGCATGGGCTGCCACGAGTGCCTCACCGAGCAGGAGGCCATCGACACCGCTGAGGCTCTGCGCAAGTGCGAGGAGGCGTACCTGGCGTAGGGATGCGCGCGTGAGGCGAGGCGTGCGCCTCGGCGCGGCGGGAGAACCTGGAACGACCCTGGTGGGCCGGCCTCGCGCCTTCGGCGCTCGTGCGGCCCCTCCAACGACATGACGATCGCAGGCTGGAAGCCTGCGCCACGGAACGGCCGACGGGTCTGAAGACCCGTCGCTCCGAACGGCGTGACGCCGTGCCCTGCCGTACGGAGCGGCGGCGTGCCTACGCCGCCTGTCGTTGTCGTCTGCCAATGCGAACGGCCGCAGGCTGGAAGCCTGCGCCACGGAACGACCGACGGGTCTGAAGACCCGTCGCTCCGAACGGCGCGGCGGTGTGGTGGGAGTCGCAAGTCGCTCGTCGTGCGGAGGGACGCATCGTCAGATGCGTCCGCGTCGTTCCGCTGGTCAGCTCAGTACGCCGGATACGTCCGCAGCAGCCTCGTCCCCGGGCCGTCCACCGCCACCTCAAGCTCCGCGCAGGCCGCCGCCAGGATCTCGCCGGTCACCAGGTCGATCACGCGCATCGGCTCCTCAAAGTGCAGCGTCTCTGTGCGCGGCACCGCGCCGTGCAAGCCAATGAGATTGCGGCTGACGTAGCAGGGCTCGGTGCCCTGCACGCGCACGGGCACGCCAGCGTGGCGGCAGATGCGCTTGAGCAGCCTCGGCGAGAGGATGGGCGCAGCCGAGTAGACGCTGGTGTAGTGCTTGAACCGCGCCACTGCCAGGCCCGGCTCCCCGCCCTCCGCCCAGCGCCCGAGCACCTCGATGCCCTCCTCGTCGGGCACGAAGATCGGCCCGATCTCGATGCCCGGCTGCTGATTCTGGCCCTCGCTGATCCCATCAGTCCACTCGGTGTCCGGGATCAGCTCAATGCGCCACTCGCGCACCTGCGGGATCTCGCGGAACTGCATGCCGGTGAGCTGCGAGATGCGGGCGGCGTCCAGGTCCTCGGCGATGTACCCCGGCGCGTAGAACCACACCAGCGTGCGACCGTCGGACTGCAGCTTCTCCTCGATGTAGCGCCGCTCCTCGTCGGTCATGTGGAAGCAGTTGAGGAAGAAGTAGGCCCGGAACCTGGGCACCCGCTCCGCCACGATGTCGTCAAGAAGGTAGATGTTCCAGGGCGCCCCCACCCGCTCGAAGGCCGCCTTCTGCCTGAACACCAGCCACTGCATGGCTTCGATGTAGTGGCTGAGGTAGGCGGCGGGCGTGTCCTCATCCACCACCACCGCGATCCCGTTCGGGTCGGGTGAGCGGTCCCATCCCACCCAGCGCTCGGCGATCTCGCGAAGCTGGCCGATGGCCCGCGTCTGCCGCGGGTCGGCTGAGATCCAGCCGTTGCTGAAGTCATACCATCGCACGGCCGCGCCCTTGGTGGCGGCGCTGGCCAGCGCCCGGCGGTGCTGGCTGATGGTCCCCTGCAGGTGCTCCGGGGCCCCGTATCCCCGCTGGCGCTCATCCTCCACCAGGTGGGTGCGCAGATCAGTCTCCATGGCCCACAGCTTGCCATTGGCGAGCACGGAGCCGATGGCGCTCATCACCGTGGTCGGCTCCCCCACCGCGCGGTTGGAGTAGTCCCACGGTGAGATGAGGAAGTCGCACAGCTCCGAGCGCATGACGGTGGACAGCGCCATGTGGCCGGAGTCGCCTGCGCGGCGCGCACCGCCAAGCATCGTGACCACATAGCCGTAGTAGGTTCCCGCCAACGCCTCGCCGCCGGAGGCCTCCTTGATGATCCCCAAGTAGTGCAGGATGCCCTGGGCCATCACATCCTGGTAGAACAGGTAGAAGTCGATGACGTACCGAGAGGTGCGCGGGTCGCGGAAGAGCATGTGGTCGGCCGCGTCGCGCTCCTCGACGGATGGGATTTGCACCGTCTCGAAGCCGACCTCCGGCATCTGCCACGCCTCGCGGAGGGCCTCCTCGCTCTCGTAGCGCTCTCGCACCCAGTCGCGGAAGGCCTGCTGCATCGGCTCCGAGTAGTCGGTGGGCTCGTGGTCGCCCACCGAGCCCCAGTGCTGCCACTCCCATGAGACGCCGCTGGCGACCAGGTAGCCCAGGATGCGGCTGGCGTAGGCTGCGGCGCCGCAGTGGGCCACGAACCGCTCCACCGCGTGGCCGCTCTCCTCGCGCCACAGCTCCGAGGCCAGCGAGATAGCTCGCCCGGCGTGGTGGTAGATGCCCACCTGATCGCTCCCGGACTCCGTCCGGGCCAGCTCGTCGGGATGCTCGTCCAGCCACCACTGCTGGTGGCGCCCGGAGATGGTGAAGGCCGGGATGATGCGCGCCTGGGGATCGTAGCTGAGCAGCTCCACGACCTTCGCGTCCCAGTCGGTGTAGTCGAAGCTGCCGGCGCCCTTCCAGCCGATGTCGTCGGCGCGAAGGAAGTAGATGTGGATGCCGGCGTCGGACATGTTCCGGATGCGCTGGGGGCCCACGACCAGCTCCTGATAGTGCATGAAGGGGCTGGGAGAGCCGTCCAGGAAGAGCGTGGGGAGGCCGTTGTGGACGCGCACGGCGACCTTCGGGCGGCGCTCGGCGGTGGCCGGCGGCCGGACCTTGAGCGCGCCGATGCCAATGCCATCCTTCTCGGGATAGGTCGTGCGCGGGAAGCCAAGTGCGACCTGATAGTCGCCCGGCGGCAGGAAGCGCGAGGTGCGCACTCTGACGGGGCCCAGCCGGATGCCCGTCTCCGTCTCCCCGGCCGCATCAGCCACCGGGCGGCTCCGACACAGCAGCTCCTCGCCGTCCCGCATCAGGCTCATGCGCAGCGGGTTGTCGCCGGCGGTCTCGGGCAGATGCGAGACCACAGCGGAGACGGCCAGCTCCTCCCCGGCGGCGATCTCCCTCGGCATGGTCACGCTGACCAGCTCCACCGCCTCGCGCGGGGCCATGTACTCGTAGGGCACCGGCCCCCACGGGGACGAGCCGGCCTCGGCGATGACGGTCGCCGGCGGCCAGTCGCTGTCGTCGAAGTCGGCCTGCCTCCAGCCGTCCGCCGGCGGCTCGCCGATGGCCTTCCAGGTCCCATCGCTGAGAATCTCCAGGGAGCCACGGGGCCAGATGACGGCGCCCTCGAACAGCAGCCCCTCCGCGCTGGCCACGTCGCGGGCCTCCACGGCGATGACGTTGTCCCCTCGCGCCAGGTGCGGAGCCAGGTCCACCGTCTCGGGCGTCCTCCAGCCGTCCACCTCCGTGCTCTCAGCGACCTGCTCGCCGTTCACCCACAGCGTGTATGTGTCATCGGCCGTGATCTGCGCCGTGGCGGCCGTCAGCTTCCCTGGCGGGACCTGCAGCCGGAAGGTGCGGCGGAAGAACGCCGGCGCGTCGTCCTCGCCGTGTGTCGCCTCCGCCCAGATCCAGCGGGCCCGCCAGCCCTCCAGCGGCCGCTGGCAGGCGCTCAGGGACTCCATCACATGGCGCAGCTCGATGGAATCCCACCACACCCGCGCCACGCCCTCCACCCGCAGGGCCAGCTCCGCCGAGGCGGCCAGGCGCGGCACCTCCAGCTCGCCGACCACGTGGGCCAGGCCCCGCTCGTCCTGCGTGATCTCGCTCGCCGAGATATCGGCGCCCTTCAGCCGCTCGCCGAAGACGTCGAAGAACGCCAGCTCCACGGCCAGCTCTCTGGGCCGGCGGTCGGTGTGCGTCACGGTGGCGTCGAGGGCGTAGACGCCAGTGCGGTCGAGAGGAACGCGGGCGGTCGCGATGGCCTCGCGCCGCGGCGGCGTCGAGGCCAGCATCAGCGAGCGGTCGCCCTGCACAGCGTGCTCGGATGACCAGGCGCTGCCGGCGGCCGCCACGCGCCACCCGTCGGGCAGATCGTCGCCGTCGAGGTCATCCTCGAAGCCCGCGTTGGGGACCACGCCCGGCTGCTCGGAGGTGAGGCGCACGTAGTCCAGGGCGATCTCGGCGCCAGCCGGGTTGACGATGTCCAGCCGAATGCGTGAGATGGTCCCCCGCCAGGTCTCGACCTCACCCACGCGCGAGCGGTAGACTCGCGGCTGATCGGAGGCGTAGACCACGTGGCGGCGCTTGCGCTCGGGCGCGAAGCTGTTGCCGGGCTGGTGCCAGAAGACCTCACCGCCCGCTGTGATCGTGCTGGAGACCCGGAACTCCACGACCGTATACTCGCCGGCGTCGATGTTCAGCTCCGGCGAGGTCAGCATGCAGTCGTACTGCGTGACCCCGCGCAGCATGCCCTCCCGGACCTCGATTGTCTCGAAGTTGGCCGGCGTCCATCCCTCCAGGTCGCCATCGGTGTCGAAGCGCCAGGTGATCTCGTCGGCGCGAGCAACGGTCAGCGTCGCGGCCAGCAGCGCGGCCGCGAGTGTGCAGGCATAGCGCATATTCGCCTCCCAGCGGAGTGGGTTCACCGCTTGTCAGTCGGTGATGCGATCGAACAGGGCCTGGCAATACTCCGGTGAGTAGCGCAGGCAGCGGTAGACGCTCTTCAGCCCGCCCTCCTTGTGGAAGGGATCGAAGAAGTCCCAGACGATCTCGCCCTCGGGCGTGACCTCGAACAGGTGGGCCTTGCCACCCTCGCAGATGAGGGTGTTGCCGTTGGGCAGCCGCTGGCCGCCGGAGATGTAGGGCGAGAAGAAGTCGCCCGGGGTCTGCGCGCGGTACTCCCACTCAATCTCCTCGGTCAGCGGGTTGACCTCGATCACGCGCGAGAAGCCGCGCAGAGTCCCGTTGTCGAAGAGCATGATGTTCCCGTTGGGCAGCATATGGGGCTTGTGCTGGCCGTCGATGACGCCGGGGCCCCAGGCCCAGACGATCTCGGAAGTCTCGCGGTCAATGACACCGATGACGTCGAGGCTGCGATACGAGAACACGATATTGCCGGGCTTGAAGCGCTCGGGCCGGCCCTCCGCCCGCTCCTTCTCCCAGGTCTTGTTCGGCGGGATGATCTGCAGCGTGTTGTTGTGCGCCCAGTCGAAGGAGAAGTCGCCCTGGATGCGCGACCACACGTGCTCCCAGGCCTCAGGGGGCAGCAGCGCCTCCAGCTCCTCCAGGTGGTGCTCGCCATGCCACTCCCACAGCAGCTCCTTGTCGCGGTTGATCTCCACCATGTAGGGGCAGCGCTTAAGCTGGGGGCCGAGCTGGGGCCACATGTGATCGCGGATGGTGTGGATCAGCAAGCGGCCGTCGTCGAACACCTGGTAGTCGTGGTCCACGCGGCAGTGGTAGTACCAGACTACGTTGCTGTCGGGGTCAAGCTCGCGCAGGCCGGCCTCCCTGATACTTGAGCGATCGCGCGTGGGGTAGAGCAGGTTCCCGTCGGGCAGCAGCCTGCAGAACGACTGCAGCGCGGTCTCGACGTACCACCGGTGCACGAGCTCGCCCTCCATGTCGATGAGGTGGATCTCGCCGCGGCCATCGGGGGCTTGCGACGGGTCCTCCCAACTCTCGCAGTAGAGGGTGTAGCCCTTCCAGGCGCGGTCGGGATCGTAGCTGACGACGCCGGTCTCCGCGGCATTCGCGCCCGCGCAGACGCTCAAGAGCACGCCTACGAACTCCATGAGGTGGTCCTCCCGCAAACTCCGGTCTTGGCCGGTCCATCCGCGACTGCGGGGGGGGCTTTCGCAGTGGGAGCGGCCAACTCCTCCATGCGTCCGCATCAACCGTGTAGGGCAGCCCGTACTGTGTCACAACGTATCCGCGGCCGGGTAGTCGTCGGCAGCCGTTGGCGCCGTGGCCCGGCGCCCTGGCGACGTCCGGGTCTCTGCCGGGCTGGAACCCCAGCCTACGCTTTTGCTAGGCTACAGGCCCTGTGCAGCCCACTTCGTCCCGCGTGCGTCCTCGCTAACGACAACGACCGGGCCGGGACGGAGACCGGCCCCTCCAAACGGCGCGGCAACGGCAAACGACCGGGCGCGAACGTAGTCGCGCCCCTCCAAACGGAACGGCAAACGACCGGGCGCGAGCGCGGCGCGGCAGCCCCTGTGGTCGGCTCCTCGGGAGACCGGAAGCGGTCTCGACGGCACGGCGTGAGGCCGTCGGAGGGGCCGCACGAGCGCCGGAGGCGCGAGGTCGGCCCACCACGGTCGTTCCCGCCTGATCCCGCGCGGCAGGCAGGATGCCTGCCCCACGGGTGAGCATCGACTCGTGACCACCGCAGGCTGCAAGCCTGCGCCACGCGAGATCACGCACAGAACAGTCGCACAGATGGAGCGGCAGCCGACGGGCCGGAACGGAGGCCCTTCCGGGAGGGGACGAGGCGCATGGAGTTGAACCTGCCTCAGCGCAGAGGCTGGGTCATCTGTGCCCTGCCGGCGCTACGCCATGACTGAGGCCAGGTACTTCGGGAGGGATGGGCCGTGATCGACGTCATCTTCGCGTATGATGTGGAGGATGTGTACAACCCCGAGTCCGATGATGCCCTGCTGCAGATATGCCGCATTCACGCCGAGGAGGGCGTGCCTGCGAGCATGTTCGTGGCCGCGGAGAAGGCCCGGACGATGCGCGAGCGCGGCCGGCGGGATGTGCTGGACGCGATCGCCGAGCACGAGATCTGCTACCACGGGAACTACTGGGGCGACTTCCCGGAGCCAGCCACCGGCTACGGCGTGCGCCTGCCCTTCGACGAGGCCGTCGAGATGGCGCTGCACGTGGAGGCGAAGGGTCTGCACGATGTCGCAGAGATCACCGGGCAGTTCCCCGTCGCCTGGTGCTGCCACCAGGCCCAGCAGTCGCTGCCCATGCAGTACGCCATGAAGCTGGCCGGCGTGCGCTGCTGGGCGGGCGGCCCCCGCGGGTGGATCATGAACTGGCTGAGCTGGCCGCGCTCGAACTGCGTGGTCTCCAGCCAGGGATCGTGGAACATGGAGTACGATCCGCTCGCGCCCGAGGAGACGAAGCCGCCGGCTGATCCCGATGAGGACCTGCGCGAGACGCAGGCCAGCTTCGAGCGCATGGCCCAGCAGAGGGACTTCATCAGCTTCGTCGGCCACCCCGTGTGCTGGGTGATCCGCGAGTGGGGCAGCCTGTGGGAGTACGCCACTCTCTTCCGCTACGGCAGCGCCGGCTCGTATCCCCGGCCGCGCATCGACGCCGCCGCCCGCGAGCGCACTCCCCAGGACACCGAGGCCGCCTACGAGCATCTCCGCAGGCTGCTGCGGTGGATCAGGACGCGCGACGACGTGAACCTGACCAGCTATGCGGCGCTGTGCGAGCGGGACGAGGAGCCCGGCCAGCAGTGGGTGACCTGGGAGCAGCTCGTGTCGCTGGCGCGGCGGATGACCGAGAGCCTGGATGCGGTCACCGACTTTGGGACCAGCTTCTCGCCCGCGGACGTCACCGGGATGCTCATCTTCGCGGTGCAATACTGCTATCGGCACAATCGCTGGCCGGAGCACATCCCCGTCCAGCGCCTCCTCGGGCCCACTGAGGAACCGATGCAGTGCGAGGAGCCCATCACTCTCCAGCGCAGGAGCATCTTCGCCGGCTGCATGGCGGCCTACGCGGTCATGATGGACGACCGCCGGCTGCCCGGGAAGCTGCGGGCCAGCCGCGCCGATGTCGGCCCCGCGGAGCTGCTGCACCTGGCGGCCGGGCTGGTGCTGGGCTACGAGGACACCGGGGAGCTGCCGGCGGAGGTGACCGTGGAGCCGGTCCCGACGCTCCCGGGCGTGGTGGCGACGCCGACCATCACCGACCGGCGCTTCGGCTCCAGCAACATGCCGCCGGACCTGGACGTAGAGCGCCTGTGGGACCTGCTGCGCTGGCAGTCGTGGAGCTGGCGGCCGGCGGTGCCGGGACGGACCGACTGACGGGCCGGGGCCACAGAGGAACCTGCGATCTGAGGCAGGTGCGAGTGATGAATGTTCACGGTACCATGGCGGCGCTGGTGGCGATGTCCGTCTGCGCCGCCGCGCACGCGGAGGTCATCTTCCACGAGGACTTCGAGGACGGCCCCGCCGAGAACCTGCTGCGACACTCCTGGGGGGAGCAGGCCGGCGAGGTGCTGGCCAACGGCGCGGAGGCGGGCATCGGCGTCGATGGCTCCGCCGGCGCGCATCTGCACTTCACCTGGGGCGAGGACACCGGCAAGGGCCAGGGCTACTGGCAGTACGACCTGGCCGAGGCCATGCCGCTGGTGGAGGGCCTGGAGAGCATCTCCTTCCGGGTGCGCGGGAACGTGCCGGTGGCCCTGAAGGTAAGCATCGGCACCTTCGGGTTCATCTACCACGCCCCCCGCAGCTCCGGGAGCGGCGAGTGGGAGACGGTGACGCTTGACAGCGCCTGGGAGGAGCTGGCGGAGTGGTGCCGCGGCGGCGATGAGGACCCCCACGCGGGCCTGATCACCGGCATCATCTTCGCCGTGCAGCGTGTCGGCGAGGAGCCCCCGGACGTGGTCATCGACGATCTCGTCTTCACCGCCGCGGAGGGCACTGGCGAGGTGATCGAGCGGGAGCGCTTCGCGCGCGAGATGGCCCGGGTGCGTGTGAGCGTCGCCACGCAGGAGTGGAGCGACGAGGGCCGCACGCTGCAGGTGGTGCAGCGTCTCATCGATGAGGCCGCCTGGGATGGCGCCGACATCCTCCTGCTGCCCATGGAGTGTGTGAAGACCGAGGGCGAACCCATCCCCGGCCCCATCAGCGAGGCCATCGCCGCCAGGGCCGGCGAGCACTCCATGTACGTCATCGGCAACATCCGCGAGCGCGATGGCGAGAGCACCTACGTCACCAGCTTCCTGTGCGGGCGCGACGGGCAGATCATCGGCACCTATCGCAAGTCGCACAAGATGCCTGACGAGGACATGGACCTCGGCGACGATCTGCCGGTCTTCGACACCGACCTGGGCACCATCGCCATGCGCATCGGCTCCGACCGTCGCTTCGCGGACATCGATCACGTCTACGCCGCCAAGGGCGCCAGGATGATCTTCTGGTCGCAGAAGCCGGAGCCGGTGGAGGACGAGCATCTGCAGGACTTCCCTGTGCGGGGGAGGGCCCTGGACTACCGCCTGTTCTACGCCTGCGCGCGCTACGCCCGCGCAGGGCCGGGGTGGATCACGAACAAGTTCCCGCCCTACCGCGGCCAGCCCATCGGCCGCTCATGGGTCATCAACCGTGAGGGCCAGCGCATCGCCTGCACGGTCCGCAAGGGCGCCGGAGTGGCGACGGCAATTATCCCCAAGGGGCAGCTTCGAGGTTCAGGTCGCGGGGCGTCGGGCAAGGCGGCCTTCTCGGCCATCACCGACCCGGTGGCGCTGCCCCAGCCGCGGGAGTGGGGCAAGCGCCGGGTGCGCCTGACGGCCATCGAGAATCACATCGGCTTCGAGGACCTGCTGGCGAAGCTCGACGAGGCCGGCGAGATGCGCTCCGACCTGGTGGTGACCTACGAGTACGTGTGGATTCCCATCCGCGGAGGCGGTGAGGAGAGCGACGAGGCCGTGAACAGCGCCGAGGACGAGGCTCACCGGCGCCTTCGCCTGGTGGCCGAGAAGGCCGACCGGTGGGACATGTATGTGCTGATCGCGGGAGTGATCGAGCGCCAGGAGGTCAACGAGGGCATCCTGTTCGACCGCGAGGGCAACGAGGTGGGGCGCTACCGGAAGATCGTCTCCACCTATGACCTGCAGCAGTGCGGCACCGCCACGCCGATTCTGGAGACCGACTTCGGCCGCATCGGCGTGCACATCTGCGCCGATGAGGCCTACCCGGAGATCGACCGCTGCTACGGCATCAAGGGCGCCGACATCATCTGCGTGCCGACGCAGAGCTGGGGTCCGGACGCGCTGCACCGCGACATGCGCGACCTCGCCCGCATCATGGACGCCGGAACCTTCCTGGTCGAGGCTACGCACAGTTGCAGCGAGGCCCGCCACCGGTCGATCATCGCCGACCCCACAGGCGCCATCGTCTCGGCCTCCGCCTACATGCGCCCGGGGCTGGTCACCGCCGTGGTCGATCTCGACAACGACCGCCCGCGCCGCTACGTGCGCGACTGGTCGCCCCACGAGCCCCACGGCTACCTGCCCCAGTACCAGCCGACGGAGCTGCCGCGCGTCGAGAACGACCTTCGCGAGACCATCCTCCGCCAGCGCCGCCCGGAGCTGTATCAGGTGCTGGCGCCCGAGAAGCCGGAGGGAACCGATTAGGAGGACCGCCAATGAGATCGGCCGCAATGGCTATGCTGGCAATGTGTGCACTTGCGGGCCCCGGCGCGTGCCAGGTCCGGCTGTGGGACACCGGTCACCACTACACCGAGAAGTTCTACTCCATGCGTGAGACGGCGTGGCAGGACCGTGAGGACTGGGTGCAGGTGCCGTACGGGACGTCGGAGCACGAGTTCGCCGGCGATCCCCTGCTGGAGGGTTCCACCTTCTGGCTCTTCCTTCACTCCAGCCCGCATGACAGCGTGTTTCTCTACGCCAAGGCAGATGCCGAGAGCACACCGTCACGCCACAACGAGCTGTACCGGGTCTTTGACACCCCCAACGGCCTCCGCAACTACGGCGGCGGCTCTCAGAGCTGTCGCATCATCAGCAACACGCCCGAAGAGATCGAGGTGGAGAGCTCGTCCATCACCTACACCCGCGGGGGACACGAGACCACGGTCGTTACGCGCTATCGCGTCCGGGACGGGAAGCCGTGGCTGGAGATCGTCCCCATCTCGCAGGCGGACGAGCAGGGGATGCATGGCGAGAGCCGGTTCGTGGTCGCACCAGAGGCAGGCGAGGATGGCGCAGACTTCGTTGACGACTCCCTGCGGCGGCCGGATGATTATGTCTGCCGCGTGCCCGAGAACGCGAAGATGTTGCTTGACCTCATCATGGACGACGACACGATCTGGCTGCTCACGTGCAGGGGGGCGCGCGAGGGTATCCAGCTGAACTGGCCCGGCACGCGCTTCTACGCAGGCAACGCGCCTGGAGGGTGGCACGCCGGATGGAGCCGCGTCGGCGAGGGGGACTGCGACCGGGTCTGGACCGCGCCCTTCTGCCTCTTCGCCGGACAGCCTGTGTACATCGGCGTCCTGCGGATCGGCTACTGGCATTACCAAAGGGTGGCCCGCCAGGTCACGGAGGGCGAGACTGTCACGTTGCAATGGCGTATCGCCTACACGCGACAGATTGTGGGGTCGCCCTTCGAGCCCGGTGGCGCCTGGCATCCGCTCTATCCCGGGAAGTGGCGGCTGGTCGCGAGCATCGACCGGCAGTACCACACGGTGCCGATCACCGTCACCTCGGAACAGGCTGACAGCACTTCGCTGAGCTTCGAAAGCCCGGCCACGGGGACACTGGAGTACGTCCTGTTCTATCTCCATGATCGCACTGATGAGACACCGTCCGATGTCTGGACGCCCATGGACATCTATCGGCAGGCCACACGGTGACCCAGCATCCAGCCCCTCATGGGAGATGATGGTCATGACCGGGCCGATCGCGATCGGCCTCGTACTCATCCTCGCAGTTCCGGTCTGTGCCGACGTAACCCTCAAGTGGCCTCGGGCCACACTGACCGTTGCCGATGACGCAACCGCGGCATCGCTGATCGAGCGGGCGTCCGGCCGGGAATGTGTCCGCGAGGATGACGCGACGCTCAGCGACGTGCGCGTCGGCGAGGAGACCCACCGGGCCAGCGCGGTGCGCCGGACCGCAGATGGCCTCGCCATCGAGTACGCCGGAACCGACACGGTGCTGCATTACGCCGTCGAGCCCGCCGACGACTGGCTGGTGCTGCGCCTGGAGCGCGTGGAGGGCACGCGGCCCCAGCGCGTGACGCTGCTGCGGCTGCCGGTTGCGGTCAACGAGCGGGTGGGCCGGCTGCTTAACATCGGCTGGGATGACGAGACCGCCGTATGCCTGATGGCGGGCAACCTGCAAACCTGGTGCGGCGCGAAGGGCAAGGACCACGCGCTTCTGCAGGCCGCCACGCAGGATCATCCCGGGCCCAGCCTGGAGGGTGCGGCCGTGGCCGTGATCGCCTGCCCCACCGATCAGTTCCGAACCATCGCGCGCGACGCCTCAAACGCCCTGGGCCTGCCGACCAACCAGGACGCCTCCGGGACCCCGGTCAAGGACACCGATCTGGTGCGCGGCAGCTACTGGTTCCTGGGCGTGCACCCCGACAGCGTGGACCGGGTCATCGAGTACTGCCACAGGGCGGGGATCCGCCAGGTGATGATGAACTCCGGCTCGTGGTGCGAGACGGTGGGGCACTACACCTTCAGGGACGCCTACCCGAACGGGAAGGAGGACCTGAAAGCGGTCGTGGATCGCTTCCACGCCGCCGGCATCCTGGTGGGCATGCACTGCTTCGTCTCCAAGGTCTCCAAGACCGACGCCTACGTCACGCCGGTCCCGGACCGGCGCTTCTGGGTGGACATGGAGGATGAGCTGGCCGAGGACATCAGCGCCGACGCCACCGAGATCACCGTCACCGGCGACCTGCGAGAGTGGGCGGGCAGCCCGGTGACCTCCCGGGAGTACTGGGAGGGCGGCGTGCACAAGCACCAGGAGTGCATCATCGGCGACGAGATCATCCGGTACGAGGCCATCGGCCCGGAGGGCGTCTGGAACAGCTTCCTGGGCTGCGAGCGCGGCGCGTGGGGCACCACGGCCGCCGGGCATGAGGCCGGCGACCGCGTGCGGCACTACGGCGTGGACGGCTGTATCAACGGCTACATCATCGATCAGGAGACTGACCTGATGGATGAGGTGGCGGACCGCATCTCCGACATCTTCAACTACTGCGGCTTCGACATGGTCTATTTCGACGGTGGCGAGGACGTCGATCGCCGCCGCTTCAGCTACTACTCCACCAACTTCCAGCACCAGGCCATGCGCCGCTTCACCAAGCGCCCCATCATCCACATGGGCACGGTCCTCACGCACCGCCTGTGGCACTCCTTCGCGCGCTCGGGGACGGTGGATACCTACCTCAACACGCTCCACGGCGCCATCGCGGCCGGCCGCGAGATCGAGGACTGGCCCACGGTCCGCGAGCACATCGACCGCTCGGTGCGGCGGGTGCTCAGCCTGCGGGACGATATGATGCCAGCGGAGCTGGGCTGGTTCGGCATCTGGCCGGCCACCGGGCGCTACGACGGCCTGCAGCTTGACGAGATGGAGTATCTCATGTGCAAGTCGCTGGCCCTGGACGCCCCTGTGTCGCTGCAGACGGGGTTCACGCACATGGACCGGCATCCTCTCACGCCGGAGATCCTGGCGATCTTCCGACGCTACGAGAGCCTGCGCATGGAGCGGGCGCTGCCGGAGGAGGTGACGGCGCCCCTGGCTGAGATGGGCCGCGACTTCGCTATGCTGCAGGAGGCCGGCGGCCCCCGCTTCGTGGAGGTCCAGCCGGTCGAGAGCGTAGGCGGCGGGAGCGAGGTGCGGGCGCTGGTGGGCGCGGATGGCGATGGGTCCGCGGCCACCCTCTGGCACTGCAAGGGCCGGCCGGGCTGGCTGCGGGTGGACCTCGATCCCGACGCGCTCACGCTGACGGACTTCGCCGGCGAGCCCAGGGAGATCACGACCATGGGCGGCGCTGCGGTGATGCCCTTCGGGGCCTTCCGAGGCACGCTGCTGGCGGAGGGCGTCACCCCGGACCGGCTGCGCGAGGCCCTGGCCGAGGCCCAGGTGACCGTCCGCATGCCGGAGCTGATCGTGGTCCGAGCCGAGGGGGCTCGCCGGCTGGAGGGTGAGATGGCCCTCGGCTCTGAGGTGGGCGTGGAGGAGCCCGGGGCCTTCGGTGACGTGCTGGTATGCACCGACCGCCCGAGCCGGGAGACGCCCCAGCAGTGGTACGCCCAGTACACCGTGGACATCCCGCACGAGGGCTCATGGACGCTGTGGGCGCGAGTGCGCTACCCGCGCGGCGTGGATGACTCCTTCGCGCTGGTCAGGCCGGGCGAGGAGGTTACGCTCCAGGGCGAGCAGGTGCTGGGCAACTGTGGGGCGGCCGGCGACCGTTGGCACTGGACGGGACGGGGCTTCGGCACGGCCTGCGAGCCGCCCGGCCAGCCCATCACCATGCGCCTGGAGGAGGGCCCCTTCACCTTCCGGGTTTACGCGCGGGAGGGTGGCGGGCTGGAGACGAATCCACGCTTGGACCTGCTGTGCCTGGCCGATGATCCCTTCCACGTCCCCGATGACAGCGACGCCCGCCGGGCGCTGGAGGGACGGTAGAGCCCGTGCGCGAGCCGCGGGCGTTCGGCCTCCCGGAGAAGGTCCGCAAAGCTCCACGAAGTCAACCCACCTGCGGAGCTGCGGATTCCTCCCGCGTAGGTCGGGCTTCCAGCCCGACGCCGTCTGCCGCCCTTCCGGGCCGACTTCGCGCGCCTCTGTGCGGCGCGCTCAGGCGGCCCCTCCAACGGCCACGAGCGGCCTCCACGTTGGGAGTAAAGCACCACGACATGCCGCATGGACAGGAGTGTCCGGAGGCTGGCAGGCCAGCCAGGTTGCGGAGTTCCCTCAGACCCCAAGAGATCTGTGCGGGAACGTCCGTGCCACGGACCAAGGCAGAGGACCGGCTTCCAGTGCGTGCGCGCTGGCCTGCCGCCCGGCGCGTGTTGCATGCGGCTATGCCCCTACTCCGCCCGCAGCCCGTAGCTCCACAGGTGCGAGCCGGAGGCGTAGTAGAGCCGCCCGCCGTGGATGGCGCCGCCCGCCGAGATTCCGCGAGGAACATCGGCGAGCTTCTCGTGCTCGAATGTCCGTGGCTGGATGCGGACGATTGAGGCCGTGAAGGCGCCATACATGGCGCCATCCGGCCCCGCCAGCAGCGTCTGCCGCGGCGTCCCGCCGTAATCAGAGAGGTCCTCGGTGTGCACCATCTCGCGGCGTTCGGGATCGAAGACGAACAGCGTTGAGCCCTCCGCCACGCCGTACACCAGGCCGTCGGAGCCGACCTGGACGCTGATGATCTGACGCGCACCGGGGACCGGCACCGTCTGGAAGCTGACCTGGCGCGTCTCCCAGTCGAGAATGTAGAGCACCGCCTCCTCGGCCTGAACGTGCCCGCCGCCGGGGGCGAGGATGCTGGTGGCACCGACCAGATCGCCGGAGGGGAGGAAGTCCATGGCGATGGTGCTCTGGTACGGGATCAGCTCCTGGTGTGTGAGAAGCGATGTCTCGTCCGTCTCGCGGTCGTGGACGGCCAGGCCCCCGCCGCACAGCCCGTAGCCCGCGAACCCTCCGGCCGCCACCCAGCGTTCCGTCGCGTCCGTGATGCAGGCGCGCGGGCGGCAGAGGTCCCGCTTGTACTGCGCGATTGCCACCGGATTCGGCTCCTCCGCCCCAGGCTGCCAGGGGGCCGCCGGATCGTACCGCCAGACGCGTCCGCCCGCGTACTCGGCGCCGTAGAGGTACTCGCCTGCGCTGGTCATCGCGCACATGTTCCCGCCACCGATTGCCGGCACCCCCCCGAGGTCAGTCAACACCTCCGCATCTGGATCGTACCGCACCAGGTGCATGGGGTGGCAGCTCGAGGCATAGATGCGTCCGTCGGGTCCGGTGGCCACCGAGGTGATGCTGGCGCCCTCGGACTCGTAGTCGAAAGTGATTCGCTCTACCTCGCCGTCCGGATGCGTCAGCTCCAGGTAGCGGTCAGGCAGTACGAACTTCGTGACCTTGCGTCCGTCCGGCAGCTCGCCGGTCTTCTGGCCCCAGCCGATGGCGCCGGTGGGCTGAGCGGCGGGCACCGTGTCGGCCGGGATCTCCTCCGCCTCGCCCCCCTGCAGCCGCCACCAGGTGTCGCCGACCCTCCCGTAGACGTTGCCGTCAGCAGCCACGTGGACGTGACCGCTGCCGTGAACGCGCTGATCCTCGTCTGGGACCTGCACTCGCTCACCGGTATCGGGGTTGAGCGCGACGACATTCTGCCGCGCGGTGCCGATGCCCGCGTAGAGCCAGCCGGCGTCGTCGGCCACCAGCGTGTTGACGTAGTGCTCGGCGTCGTCGAGCTCACCGTGCGCGCGAAGCTCCTGCGTCTCCGGATCGTAGCTGATGAGCTGGCAGTTCTGGTGCATGCCTGCGAAGATCCGGCCGCCCGGCCCGTCACACATGGCGCTGCCTGTCACGTGCACGCCGGCCTCCGGCGGCACGCCCTGGAAAAGCCACTCACGCGCCACCGGGTCGAACTCCACGAAGGTCTTCCCGAAAACCGTGTAGAAGCGCCCGTTCTCGCTCATCAGTGAGGCGAACGGTGCGGAGTTCGGGACGCCCTCCGGGTAGTAGAACTGCTCGCTCTCGCCCGTATCCAGATTCACCAGCAGGATCCAGCCCCGTGGGCTGAGGTCATTCGTCAGGGCGAGCAGCAGGCCGCTGCCGGAGGCGTCCTCGGTCACGATCACGCCCCGACTCTCGGCCACGGGCGCACCCACGCCATGATCGATGAAATCCGCGTCATCCGCTCCGGCGAGTGCGGTCATCAGCACCATCCCGATCGTCGCCAGGATTCTCATTGCGCCTCTCCCTCCGATAGCACGTGCTGCGTCTGCGATCTGCCTGGAATGTCATAGGGCCCCGCGCGCTCCCACTCCGCGGCGTCCTCCGCCAGCAGGTCCCGCAGCTCGTCCGGTGTGCCCCGCATGAGGCGGAGCCGCCCGCGCATCGCCGCGGACTCGCCGGGCGGCACCCGCTCGATCCCCTCCCACACCGACCCGCAGACCCAGCCGCGCTGCTCGCCAACGCGGCGCGTCACGCCACCGGGCATCGCCTGCGGCTGATCGCCCTCGTTCGTGGCTCGGGCGACCACGTGCACCGCATTACCCTCCGGATAGGCCCACCAGATCACCTGCAGGTCGCGCAGCCGGCTCTCCGCGCGCCATCCGCCCCAGTACGTCGGCTCCACGGAGTCAAGCTGCACGCTAAGCGTGAAATCGACCTCCGGCTCCTCGCGAGGAGACAGATGCAGCTCATTCCCCACGGCCTGGACGGTGATGGGCGCCGGCTGGGGCGGGAAGTCCGCCAGGTAACGCTCCAGCAATGCCTCAGGGTCGTTGTGCATGAAGTACAGACGCCCCTCGCAGGCCACCGTGTTCGTCTCTGCATCGTAGTAGTGGGAGAAGTCGGGGTTGGCGTGAAGGCAGTCATGCCAGCCCTGCGAGAGCCCGGAGCATCTCGGCCATCCGAAGGCCGTCAGCCATTTCTCGTCGCGGGATACGCAGCCGATGATGGAGTGGACGGGCCGGTCGGTGCTGCTGCCCCAGAAGTGCTCCGGCTGGCCGGGATGGCGCCGCCAGATCGGCGTGTAGACCTGCACCCAGGGTGGGTCGTTGCGCTCCGGAGCCTGCTCGTACCTCTCCCAGCGGGTGTCCGGGAACCGGTTCGTCTCGCCCATGAGCGTGAAGCCGCGCACAGTGTACACGAAGCAGCGGGACACGAAGTCCTCGAAGAAGTCGCCGCGGTTCCCGAAGGCGTCGCTCTCCCGAAGCTGCCAGCATGGGTTGACGCTGCGGAAGCTCCCCACAGCCTCCGAGTCCTCACCGGTCGCCTCCACCCGGAAGCGAACCGCGCCCGGCTCAGGAGTCAGCGTAGTGCGCACCTCCACCTCGCCCATGTGATGGACGATCAGCAGGCTCCCATCCTCCTGCATCGCACCCTCGCCGACGCCCTCGCCCATCTCGTAGCACCAGATCTCGCACCGGAAATCGTCCATCTCCGGGATGGAGATGATGGCCATGGAGAACGTGCGCTCGCCCTGCTGCCGGTTCTCGAACGAAAGCTCCGGGAGCATCGTTTCCGCACCATCCTGCGGGAGCGCCACCGCCAACGGCCAGATGAGCGCCAGCATCGTGACAGTTGCCCGCTGCATCGTGCCTCACCTCGCGTCGATGCAAGTGCCCCGACGCGCCTTCGACGCAGAGGGCCTCATGGCCTCCGGCAGGCGACAGCGGTGGGGGTGTCGAAACGTCGATTACGACCGCAGGCTGGAAGCCTGCGCCACGGCGTGATGCAGGAACGATTCGTGGCGTCGGTTGCCCTGTCGTACGGAGCGGCGGCGTGCCCACGCCGCCTGTCGTTGCCGTCCGCCGTTCTCGTTCGCAACGCCCGGGACCGCAGGCTGGAAGCCTGCGCCACGGATCAACTGCCATTCGTGGGGCAGGCAATTCCTGCCTGCCGCCGTTCGCAGGTCGTGTGCCGTGGGGACGAACGCATTTTGGGGTCACGACCGCAGGCTGGGAGCCTGGACCACAGCGCGGTGCAGAGTCGACCCGTGGCGTCGTTCGCCTTGTCGTACGGAGCGGCGGCGTGCCTACGCCGCCTGGCATTGCCGTGCGCCGTTCTGGTCCGCAAGGCCGGCGACCGCAGGCTGGAAGCCTGCGCCAGGCGAGATTCCGTGGGAACGACCGTGGTGGGCCGACCTCGGGCGTCTGCTTTGCAGCCGCAGCTCGTGCGGCCCCTCCAACGGCGAACGACGGCAGGCTGGGAGCCTGCGCCAGGCGAGATCTCGCTGGGACGACCGTGGGTCGGCCGACCTCGGGCGTCTGCTTTGCAGCCGCAAGCTCGTCCGGCCCCTCCAACGGCAGACGACCGCAGTTCTGGTGTCGGGGGCCGCGCTGCGTCCGGCACGGAGGTGCGAGATGTCAGATCATGGCGTTCGCGTCGTCGATGCGACGGTCACCTTCGAGGACTACCCCATGCGGTCGCCGCTCATCCTGACCGGCGGCACGATAGAGGATGCCACCGAGGCCCGCTGCACGGTCACAGTGCAGGGCGCTGACGGCAGCGTTGCCACCGGCCGCGGCACGGTCTTCCTCAGCGCCATCTGGGCCTGGCCGGACTCAAAGCTGGGCGTGCTGCAGCGGGTGGACGCCATGCAGCAGATGTGCATCGAGATCGCCGACCGGATGCCCGTGTGGTGCATCGACCTGCGCCACCCCATCGAGCACGGGATGGACCTGCACGAGCGCGTGGACGGCCTCGCCATCCCGGTCGGCAGGCGACTGTTCATCGAGGAGCGCATCCCCACGCTCGCCGGGCTGGTGAGCCTCTCGCCATTCGACCAGGCCCTGCACGACGCCTATGGGCGGCTGCTCGGCATCTCCAGCTACGAGGCTCTTTCGCGCGAGCTCCTCCCGCAGGACCTCTCGGCCTGGCTGCCGGAGGCGGAGGAGGGGCGCTTTCTCGACGAGATCATCTTCCGCCGCGCGCATCAGGAGCTCGACGCCTGGCTGGTCGTGGGAGTGAACGACGCCCTGCGCGAGGCCGATGCCGAGGACCTCGGCGACGGCCTTCCTGCGTCGGTCGAGGGCTGGATCCAGCGCTGCGGGTACCGCTGCTTCAAGCTCAAGGTCAAGGGCGCCGATCCGCGCGCGGAGGCCGAGTGGGTGGCGAGCGTCTACTCTGAGATCGCCGCCATCCGCGCCGAGCTTGGCCTGCGTGGCGACATCCGCTACGAGGTGGACGCCAACGAGGGCTGCGAGGGGCCGTGGGTGGTCACTCAGTTCCTCGATGCCCTGGAGGAGATCGATGCTGAGGCCTACGGCGCGCTGGACTACCTGGAGCAACCCACCGAGCGCGATCTGTCCGCAAACTGGTGGGACATGACGGACATCGCGGCCCGCAAGCCGGTGCTGGCCGACGAGGGCGTGACTTCCCTCGATGAGCTACGGCTCTCCGCGCAGCTCGGCTGGACCGGCCCGGCGCTGAAGACCTGCAAGGGCCACTCGCTGGCGCTGCTGGAGATCGCGTGGTGCGAGCTGACCGGCCGGCCCTACGCGCTGCAGGACCTGACGAACCCACACATCGGGGCGGTCCACGCCTCGGGCCTGGCGGCGCACGCTAACACCTGCAACGGCGTGGAGCTCAACGTCATGCAGTTCGTCCCGGCCTCATCCTCCGCGGAGGCCGAGCGGTTCCCCGGTATCTTCCACGTCCGCGACGGGGTCCATCGCCTCGATGAGCTGCGGGACGAGGGGCTGTTGTACTGAGCGGGGCTGGCTGTGAACAGGCGCGTTGCGGACGGCAAAGAAGGCGGACGCATCTGAAGATGCGTCCCTCCGGACGGCAAGAACAAGCGTCCCTGAAGATGCGTCGCTCCGGACGGCAAGAATAGGGCCGGACAGCAAACGACTTCCGAACGGCGGCAGGCAGGGATGCCTGCTGCACGGATAGGCCCTCCGAACCGTGGCGCAGGCTTCCAGCCTGCGGTCCTTTGCCGTTGGAGGGGCCGCACGAGCTGCGGCTGCGAAGCAGACGCCCGAGGCCGGCCCACCACGGTCGTTCCAGCGCGACCTTGCAGCGCAGGCTTCCAGCCTGCGGTCGTTCGCCTTGTGAGCGCAGACGACGGACGGCAACGACAGGCGGCGTAGGCACGCCGCCGCTCCGTACGACAGGGCCACTGACGCCGCACAGGGATCGCGCACCGCGGTGCGGGGATCGTGGACCGCCGCCGACGGCTACTCCTGCGCGTCGATCCAGATGGGACTCGACCAGGCCATGACCGCCCGATGCCGGATCATCTTTTCCTGCTGCACCCGCACGTAGTACATGACCGGCTCGCCGAACTCCTCGATGATCTCGGCCTCGAAGTCCAGCTCGTAGGGGCGCTCCTCGAAGACCTGGATGTACGCGCCACCGGACTCTTCGAGGTCGCGAGGCAGCTCCAGGCGCATCAGCTCCACGCGCGAGATGGCGTCGGTGCCACGGACCTCCACGCGGATGTCGAGCTCATCGCCGCGGCGCGCGCTCATCTCCTGCCCCATGGGCGTGCCGTTAACCTCGAAGTCCAGCAGGATGCGCTCGCCGGTGGTGCCGTAGCATCGGCGGTCGCGGATACCGTGCCAGATTCCCTCGCGCGTCAGCTCATCGGCGAACACCGCGGCCACGCCCTCGAAGTCCATCCCGCCCTGGCCGAAGTGGTCATCGGAGGAGCAGATGACGCCCAGGCGCTTGCCCATCCGCCAGGCGTCCTGCGCGAAGTGCCCCACCACGGATCGGTTCGTCCGCCGGCCCTCCTTGTGCCAGCGGTTGAACTCGTAGGCGTTCACGTGATCCGGCTGATAGCGCTCGCTCTGGCCGTGGTGGGAGTAGATCTCCAGCACGGGGCTGTAGCGCTCATCGAGCTTGTCGAAGTCCACGGTCGGCCCGCTCAGGGAGTGTCCCCAGAAGATGCCGGTGTGGTGCGGGATGGTCATGGCCCGGTCAGGGTCGAGCATCTGGTTGAGCTTCTCGATGTCGCCGTCGAACTCGGGCTTGAGGTAGCACCGGCCCTCGGCGCCGATGTAGTAGGTGTTGTAGTGTCCCGATGGCGCGCCCAGGCCGTTCTCGTAGGCCACCAGCGTCACGAAGCGGCCGGGATCGTTGTGCTCATTCGCCAGGCTCTGCAGCGTCTCCCAGTGCATGGCGGCGGTCTCGGCGTGATCGCAGACGGCGGCGAAGTCCAGGCCCGAAATGTCGCGGGCATACTCGTACGGGAAGCGCCCGATGGCGTCGTGCGACCAGCGGGTGTGAACGTGGATGTCGCCCCAGTAGGGCCCGGCAGGCTCCTCGGTGACGCGGATGGGATTGCTCAGGGTCTCGCGGTAGCTCAGCCGCTGCACGCCCTCATTCTCCAGCGCAACCGTCACGCGACAGGTCCCATGGAAGCGCAGCGGCTCACTCAGCGGCTCCTCATCCGGCCCCAGCAGGGCATCGCCCTCGTGCCACGTGCATGAGGCGTTCTCATACGGGTCCAGCGAGACGATGAGCACCTCGAAGCTCTCGCCAGGCGCGACCGATGAGGGCGCGATGACGCGCAGGCGCGCCTCCTGCTCCGGCCAGGTGACGATCTCGGGCATGGGCTCCAGCCGCTCGCCGTCGATGGCCACGTGCACGATCTCGGCCTCGACCCGGCGGGAGGCCACGGTGTTGCGCCAGTCGAAGACCACCGGCGCCCCTGCAGGCACCGTCCCGGAGGTGACGGTGGCGATGATCCTGCGGCCGTGTCGGGTCAGCTCAGCGCCGGTGTCGAACTCGCGCTCCTCGATCCGCACATCGAACCGGCAGTCCTCCGCAGGGGCGTACACCTGCAGGTAGTCGGCGCCGGCGGGGTCCCGCATCTGGTAGACCTTGGTGAAGCTGGCGCAGCGGTCCATGGTCCAGGACTGCGGGAACTGCACCTCAAGCTCGGTGCCCTCAGAGAGCTCACGATCAGCCCTGATCTCGACGCGGACGTCGCAGGTCTCGTGCACCGTGAACCGATCCGGGATGATCCGGGCTGTGAACATCGGGCGGGGCCCTCCTCGCATCACGCTCCGGCCAGCTTGATTCGCATCAGCCTCTTGTTGACGGCCTCGGCATCGAAGTCCTCCGGGTCCCACTCCTCGATCCAGTCCGTGTACATCTCGTGCTCTGGATGCTCCGGGTCCTCGAGGGCCTCAAGCATCTCGTAGTAGCCCCAGAGCCCGCCCACGTCCTCGGGCGGCCCGGCCATCTCACCATCGTGGCACACCGGATAGCGGTGCTGGGGATCGCGCTCCAGCACTTCCTCCACCCTGATCTCGTGCACCCACCAGTCGCCGAAGTCGTAGACGTACTCGAACGAGCTCCCCGCGGCTAGGTCCAGGTCGATCAGACAGGCCTCCGTTTCGTCGGCCGACTCGGCCATCTCCAGGTTCAGCTCCACCGGCGCCTGCGGCATGTAGAGCTCGTCGTGGATCTCAAACTGGTGCAGGTGATAGTTCTCCCAGTTCATGGTCCTCTGGATGATCCCGTGGAGGTCGCTGAGCGTCGCCTGCCCTGGCACATCGACGCGCCGCCATATCTCCGGCTCGCTGCCCACGATGCTGATCCGCAGTCTGTAGATGACGTCCTCCGGCTTCGCCTTCGGCTTGCCCATGGTCCCTCTCCATCCCTCCAGAGAAAGTGGCACTACGCAGGTGTCGTCCTCGTCGCGACCTTGAAGGTCCAGTACTGCAGCCTGGCGTGCTCGCGAATGGATGAGAAGTCCAGCTCGCTCTTGTCCTGCTGGAACTGGATGTAGCCCAGCGGCCAGCCCTGGGTCTCGATGGCCTCGTAGTGGCTTTCGCGATACTCCTCCGGGAGGTTGTGGGCGGCGGGAATGGGAATGCGCTCCGCGTCGGGCTCGCGCAGCGCCTGTGCCATGGCCAGGAGGAAGGCACCGGGGCCCACCTGGCCGCGGCCGACGCGAATGCGATGGGGCACCCTGGCGCGGTCGCGGACGAAGAGCTCGGCCTCGCGGGCGGCGTCGAGGAGTGCGTCGCGGGAGGCCTCCCCCGCCTCGGTCTCCATCGGCGCCTCCGTAGGCCCGATGATGCGCCGGAGGGGGCTGCGATCATAGGCAGCGCCCCCCTCAGGTGCGCCGAGGGCGTGCGCGAACACCCCGAACAGCTCCGCGGGCGAGAAGCTCTCGCCCTCCAGCAGCACCATGGCCGGCCTGTCGCCGACCAGGCCCGCCAGCCGCAGGATCTCCTCGCGCATCACCCACACGCGGGTCGGGCGATACTCCTCGGCGAACTCGCGGAAGGTCCGCGGCTGGACGTCATCGAGCGAGGCCACGAACTCCACCAGCCCGTCGGCGATCCACAACAGCTCCTGGATGGTCTCGTCGCTGAAGCGCTCCGGGGCGCGCCAGTCCCTGCGGGGCGGGTCATCCATGGTCCCCCACCAGTTGGGCTCCTCCCACCAGGTGTCAGCGATGAAGCGCGTGGGATGTGTGACCCATCCCAGCCTGTGGGTGCCCTCCTCCAGGTGCCGCAGGACGTTCTGCCTGTGCTGTTCCAGCTTCTCCTCGGGCGTCATCTCGAAGTCGTGGAGGTTGTCCTCGTACATATGCCGCGGGTTGGCGATCTGGAGCTGATTGCAGTACCAGACCGGCTCGGGGTCGGTGTTGTGGAAGACCGGCCCGTAGGCGTGCACCGGAATCCCCAAGCGGGCGTGGGAGACCATCACCTGCGGCGTCCAGTCGCCGTAATTGCGCAGTTGCGTGACGGGCCGGCGGCCGAATATGTCCTCGATGTCCGCCAGGCCGCGGGCCTCCTCGGCGATGATGCGCGTGACAGCGCGGTCCCAGGGCACATTTGCCACGTAGTCGGGCACATGCCGGCGTTCGTAGTCCCAGTCGGGCAGAATCCAGTGATGGTCGGAGTGGTAGCCGACCTCGTGGTCCCGCAGGGCCTCCACCACGTCATGGCGGCCGCAGAAGTGGATGAAGCGGGCCTTCTCGCCCACCAGGCCGAAGACGCCGGGCACACCATGATCGCTGTGTATCTGTGCCAGGCGCAGCAGGGCGTCGTTGGACACGGGATCGACGTAGTCCTCGGTGTCGAAGCTGAAGATGATCTCCATGGGACCCTCTCCGGCGGCGATAGCGCGGACGGCACGCAGGTTCGCCTCCCCCAGCTCATGCCCCTCCCGGTGGAGGCGACGGGGGGCGGGGCGGCGAACTGCACTGTGACCACGCGGAATCGCGCGGCGGATGGCGGGTGGTGACCGGGCGTGAATGAAGAGGGGCCCCGCACATTCAACACCGGGCCCGCACTGCAGAGGCCATGGCTGGCCATGGTCCTGGCGGCAGGGTGCGTGGCCGTGGCCGGCTCCCAGGTATGGATCATCATCCGCGGAGCGCTCGGAGAGCGCCCGGTGGACGAGTTGGAGCCGGTCTTCCGCGTGGTCTTTGCGGCGGCCTTCCTGCTGGCGGCGGCGGGGATTGCCTACGCCGTCATGGAGAGCCGTAACGCGCAGGTGACGGTGGATGACGACGGCCTGCAGATCACGGACTGGCGCGGCGAGGAGAGCGCGGTGCCCTGGGAGAGCTTGACAGGACTGGTTCTGGTGGAGCCGCGGGTGAGCTCCGATGTGTCATTCGGCTCGCTGCACGCCCTCACCGACGCAGACGACCCGGTGCGACTGTCCTCGGGCCTCTGGCAGGACACCGCCAGGCTGCGGGCGCTGCGGCGGGCGATCGTCAACCGCCTCGACCTGCGCTTCGACGGCACCGACGACGCGCGCTGGTGGATCCTGCTGCCCGCCTTCGAGCGCACCTGGATGCGCCCGGAGGCCACGCACGAAGTGACTGACCAGTGACGCATGTACCCGCTCACCGCATCCGCAGTCCACGCGCACGAGGCCGCAATGAACTACATGTGCGGCCGGCGCTCGAAGTGGGACCTCACGGACAGGTGAGCGGCGCTCACCCGCCGCCGGCCGCCTGAACGCGCTGCACGGCTCGCAGGTACCGGGCGACCCTCTGCACATGCCCCACCAGGTGCGGCACCTTGCCCTGCTGCTGGGGCCAGGCTCCCAGGAAGCCGTCCGGGGCAGAGACCTCGCGGACATACTCCTCCTCGGCCTCGACCACCTGCCGCGCCTCGTCCGCCGACATGGGCGCGGCCTCCTCGGCGATGAGCGCCAGGCGACCGATCTCCTGCAGGCGCTGCCAGCGCGCCCGCCGCGTCTCGAAGGGCCAGCTTCCCCACTGCGCGTAGCCGCCGTAGAGCTCGTCGTCGCGCTCGTAGCGAAGCCAGGGCTCGTGCTCGGTGGCGGCGTAGAGCGGCCTCCCAGTTTTCACCTCGTAGAAGCGCGCCCACTCATTGGGCCCGGTGCGGGCCCGATTCAGCCAGGCCACCGCGGCCGGGATGGGCTGCAGGTAGCGGGCGTCGCCGGTCAGCAGATGGATGTCGATGAGCACATCGATGACCTCGATGGAGGGCGCGCTGCAGGCGCAGGGCGGCTCGAAGCGCCTCCCCCACGCCGGCCGGTCGTCGAAGTCGTAGTGCTGCGCCCAGCCGGGCGTGGGCTCGTGGAGCTGGTGGTCGATCAGCCACTGCCCGGTGCGCCGGATGGCCTGCAGGTAGCGCGGATCGGCGGAGTGCTCGTAGACCAGCATCAGCTCCCGGACGGAGGAGATGGTCACGCGGTCGTTGAGCATGGGCAGCTCCAGGTAGCTGCGCGGCGGGGCGGGATAGTCGGAGTGCCAGGCGCCGTCGGGATGCTGGGCCGAGAGGGTGAACTGGGCGGTCTCCAGGGCGCTGCGCAGATAGCGCTGATCGCCGGTGTAGTCAAAGGCCTGCAGGACAACGCGCTGGGCCTTGAAGCTGCGGGAGTTGCGGAAGGTCATGCGGCCGGTCTGCGTCTCCTGAGCATCGACCCGCTTGCGGAAGGCCACGCGGCTGTATCCGCCCTCAGGCTGCTTCATCGCCACGCAGAGGTCGGCCACGGCCAGGAAGCGGTGCAGGAAGCGCTCCTCGCCGGTGGCATCGTAAGTGCTGGCGAAGATGGCGGCGTAGACGGGCGGGCGCTCCGTCTCGTAGAGGTTGGCCTCCGTCATGCGGTCGATGTCCGCCACGCCGTCGGGCATGTCGCGGGCGGCCAGGGCATCGACCGCCGCCACGAGTGCCTCCCCGGCGAGCGCCGGCGTGTCCGTGGTCTGGCTGTGCATGCTGTCGCCCACCAGCACGATAGCGGCGAGTGTGAGGAGCTTCATCAGTCCCTCCCGGGCGTCAGCGGGTCGGACCAGGGCCGAGCGCTGCCAGAGAAAGGCGCAGCATCCAGCTTCGCCTGCCCGGCGCCATGCACCTCGACGTCAGTGTCGCAATGCCCTTGGTCGCACTGCTCGCCTTTCCACACGACTCCGCGGCTCTCCCGCGCTGCGCCCGCTCCAGCGGTGCCGATGCTCGATGGAGGGGCCGCTCCGAACGTCCAACGCACAGCGTTGGCGTGAGGAGTGAGACGCTGCGTGCAGCGCCGGAGATTCCACCCCGCCCCGGCCGTCTGCCGTTTCGGACAATCACAGGACATGGGCCGGGGTGGAACCTGCGAGGTCCCTCGCTTGGCTCGCGACCTCGCACCGCTCGCGGCGGCAACCCAAGCAATGGGCACAGAGATTCACATGCTGCCAGGGAAAGGCAGCAGGCGAGCGCGCCTGGCGATTGAAGTCCACCGACAGGATGCCGATACAATCGGTGAGAGGTCGGCGGACGGCGACATTCCCCGCATTCCCCCGCGCGCCGCCGCCGGCCTCTCAGGGGGCCCCAGCGGACTGCGTCACTCCGGCATCTCGGCGACCTTCACCGGCCGGCCCTCATCGAGCGACTTCTCGATGGCGAACATCACCCGGTGGGTTATGAAGGCCTCCTCGAAGTTGATGAAGGAGTCCTCGTCGCTGAGGATGCACTCCATGAAGTGGTCCACCTGCGGCGGATAGGGATGGTCGAGCACGTCACCCGACTCCGCCTGAGCGGTGGGAGTCTGCACCCACTGCTCCCCCCGAAGTCCCTCCAGCCTGGTGGACCAGAGCTGATCGTTCCACAGCGTCCCGTGGCTGCCCACCAGGTGGACGTTGAAGACGTAGGGCTGGCGGCAGTCAACTGAGGACGTGATCTTGCCCACCGTGCCGTCCTCGAAGCTGAGGATGGCGCAGGAGGTGGTGTCGTACTCGTAGGGCTCCATCTCCTCGGCGGTGGACTTGGCGGAGTAGGCGTAGACCTCATCGACGTCCTTGCCGGCGAACTCCAGCATGGCATCCAGGGCGTGGCAGCCGGCCGTGATCAGGGCGCTGCCCCCGACGTCCTTCTTCACGTTCCACTCGAACTGCCCGTACCAGGGCCCGATGCCGTGGTAGTAGTCCACCTCGTAGAAGTGCACGTCGCCCAGCAGCCCCATCTCCAGCGCCGACTGGATGAGCTTGAAGTGGTCGATGAAGCGCAGCTCGAAGTACACGGTGGTCTTCACGCCGGCCTTCTGGATGGCGTCCCGCATTGCCAGCAGCGCGTCGTACTCGATGGCCAGCGGCTTCTCGATCATGATGTCCTTGCCGGCCTGTGCGGCCTTGATGGACTGCTCCGCGTGTACCGGGTGCGGCGTGCAGATGTCCACCACGTCCAGGCCGGGGTGCTCCAGGAACTCATCGTAGTCGTGGTACAGCGTGGCGTCATGCCCTCCGGCCCACTCCCTGATCTCGTCGCCGCTGAGCTCCTTGCTCGAGCACAGCGCATCCACTACGCAGTGGGGATTGGCACTGAAGGCATCGCGGTGCCCGCTGGCCGCCCATCCCAATCCGACCATTCCCACCTTGATCTCGGCCATCTCCGTCACCTCCGTCGGCATTGCACCCGGCGCATCGCGCCCGGGATGCTGGTCGTTGCAGTCTGCGCCACCGTATTCCACACGGACCGCTCTGCAGCCTTCCCTCAGATCAGAGCGGTGGAGAAGTAGCGCTCCGCGCGGTCGGGCAGGACCGTGGCGATGATGCTGCCCGCCGGCAGATCCTCGGCCAGCCGCCGCGCCGCCCAGATGTTGGCGCCGGATGAGGTCCCCACCAGCAGCCCCTGGCTCCGGGCGAGACTGCGGGTGGTGTCGATGGCGTCGTCGTCCTCCACCGTGATGACCTCGCTGATGATGGAGGTGTCCAGGATCGGCGGGATGAAGCCATCGCCGATGCCGGGGATGCAGTGCAGGCCCGGCTCGTGGCCCAGCAGCGCCGCGGCGTTGGCCGGCTCCACCGCCGCCAGGTGCACGTCGGGGTTGTGCTCGCGGAGGAACTTGCCCACCCCCGCGAAGGTCCCGCCCGAGCCGATCCCGGCCACGAAGGCGTCCACGTGCCCCTGCAGGTCCAGCCAGATCTCGGGCCCGGTCTGATCGTAGTGCACCGCCGGGTTGTCGGGGTTCTCGAACTGCTGGAGGCAGACGGCGCCGTCGATCTCCTCCACCAGCTCCTGCGCGCGGTCGCAGGAGCCCTCGATGTTGGCGTCCTTGGGCGTCAGCTCCAGCTCCCCGCCGAAGGCCGAGATGATCTTCTTGCGCTCCTCGCTCATGTCCTCGGGCATGACGATAATGACCCGGTAGCCCTTCTGCACGCCCACCAGCGTCATGGCGATGCCGGTGTTGCCCGAGGAGGGCTCCACGATGGTGGCGCCGGGCCCCAGCTCACCGCGCTCCTCCGCGGCGGCGATCATGCGCAGCGCCACACGGTCCTTGATCGAGCCACCAGGATTGAGGAACTCCGCCTTGGCCCACACCTCGCAGGGCCCGTCGCAAGCAACGGAGACGATGGGAGTACCGCCTATGGCCTCCAGGATCTTCGTGCACCTCACGCGACCTCACTCCAGTTCGGCGCGGCTCTGCCCGCCGGCAGTGCTATCGCCCTGGCAGCGTGGGCAGAAGAAGGTGGATCGATTGCTCTGCACGATACGCTGGATGGTGGCCCGGCAGCCCGGCCGGCGGCAGACCTCTCCCTCGCAGCCGTAGACCTGCAGGCGCTCCTGGAAGCCGCCGGGGACCCGATTGCCGGTGACGTAGTCCGAGATGGTGGTGCCCTCCGCCGCGATGGCCTCCCGCAGCACCTCGCGGATCGCCGCGTGCAGCGCGCGGAACTGCCCCGGCGCCAGCTCATCGCAGCGGGTGGCCGGGTGGATGCCGGCCCGGTGCAGCGCCTCGCACACGTAGATGTTGCCCAGGCCCGCCACCAGCGACTGGTTCAGCAAAGCGCCCTTGAGCAGCGCCCGGCGCCAGCTCAGCAGCTCTGCCAGCCCACGTGCGCTGAAGGAGTCGCTGAGCGCGTCCACGCCGAGTTTGCGGAGCGTCTCGCTCTCCTCCACCGGCCGGCCCGCCACCAGCTCGATGCTGCCGAAACGCCTCACGTCGCGGTAGACCAGCACCCGGCTGTCGGACAGCGCCGCCACCAGGTGCGTGTGCTGCTCGGAATGAGCATCGGAGTCCGCGACGAAGAGCTGGCCGGTCATCCCCAGGTTGATCAGCAGGGCCGCGTTGTCGGTGAGGGCGACCATCAGGTTCTTGCCCCTGCGGCCGACCGCCTCCACCGCCCGGCCCACCACGGCTGAGACCAGCCGCACAGGCTCGGTCCGGCGAAGAACATCCGATTGCGTGATGGCGAGACTGCGTATCTTCCGGCCGACCAGCGAGCGCGACAGGTCGCGCCGGATGGTCTCCACCTCGGGAAGCTCAGGCATCCTCCAGGCCCCGGTCCCCGCGCGCACATGCATAATGGTGCGCCGGCGGCGCCGGCGCACCACAGAGCATAGGGGGAAGAGCGGCGGCTGTCAATCGGAAGTGGCAAGGCGTCGCGGCAGGGACGCCACAGCCACACTGGCAACTGCTGACTGCAAACGTCCGGCGGGTCTAAACACACCGCCGCTCCGGACGACGACGGCCACGGCTCACGACAAACGGCCAGAGGGGCTTCAAACCCCGTGTCGGTTCGAGACAATGCGCCTGCTGCACCGTGGAGGGGCCGTCCTGAGGGGCGGTTGCGTGAGGCCCACTCGCTGGTGCTTGTGCGCGGGCCGACTTCGCGCCCATCGCTGCGCGACGGGCGCTCAGGCGGCCCCTCACCTCCAAAGTGATCACTCGCGCTCGCCCAGGCAGCGGCGGATGTGCTCGACCATCTCGGCGCGCACCTCGTAGAGGTCGCGCTCGGGGTCGAGCGCGTCGAGCCACTGTTGGGCGGCATCCCGAGTCTGTGCGTCCTCACACTGCTCGATAGCCGCCTGCAGCGTGGCGACGTAGCGCGTATCGTCGCTGGCCTCCCGGAAGCCCTCCCACTGCACGGTGTCCACCACGCCGTTGAGCGTGGGGTAGGTGAAGTTGTGGTCGCGATAGCGGTCGCTGTCGAAGTCATTCCAGACGTGGCCGAAGCCGTGCTGGTAGGCGTAGTCCATGGCGCCGTCGAAGTTGGCCTTCCAGAGCGTGAGGCCGAAGTTGCGCCGGAAGGTCTCCGGCTCCTCGGGCCCGACCTGCGGGAAGGCGTAGGTGAAGACCATGCTGCCGACTCCGTGGAACTTGGCGGCCTCCTCGGGATCGGGCTTGCGGGCCAGGACCGCCACGTTGAGCAGGTCGCCCATGGCCTCGAAGGTCCCGTGGTAGCAGGCCACGAAGGTCCCGGCGCCCTCATCCTGCACGGCCGCCCAGGCCTTCCGCTGTGCCTCCAGGCGCTCGCCGCGGGCCTCGTCGATTCCGTAGATGTTCATCTGCTCGTAGCCGAAGCGCTCCGCCATCGCCAGCCAATCGCGCACGCGCTGGCGGAGCTTGTCGATGGCCTCATCGGTCTCCGGCGCTCCCGTCGATATCCCAAGCGTGAAGAGGTAGTCCGTGGGGAGGCCCGCCTCCGCGCGCAGTTCCAGCGCCCGCGGCAGCAACTGCTCGTGATAGCTCTGGTACATGGTCGGGTAGAGGCAGCCGTGGGTCTCCATGTCGCGCATCTCGGCCAGGTACTGCTCCTCGGAGCGCCACTCGGAGGTGATGGTGGGCTGGTTGTCCTCCGCCAGCTTGGCCCGGTAATACACCGAGTAGATCAGCGGCGCCGGCTCCAGGTCGAAGTCGTGCACGGTCAGCGACAGCGGCATCTCGACGGTCTCGTGCCCCGCGCTGGTCAGTTGCAGCGCGCCACGGTACTGGCCGCCGGGAGTATCCTCGGGCACGTGGACGGTCACCCAGAACTGCTGGGTCTGCAGCCTGGGCAGGTCCATCGGCTGCAGCGTTTCGGCGTCGATGGGCCGCACGCCCTGGAGCGCCTCGGAGTCCTCGCCGCTGCACAGCACGTAGCTGTCGATGCCATCGGCGCCGGTGCTGCGCAGGTAGTTGTGCTGCTCGTCGGTGTCCACACGCACCAGGGCGTCGTCGTTGAGCAGCAGCTCAGGAACCAGGATGCGGCCCTGCAGGTCCCCGATGCCCCGGCCCGCCTGGTACCAGACCTTCACGATCTTGACGTCCACCGCCGACGCGGGGATGCTGCCCGCCTCGGCCGACAGGTCCGTGGGCTCCACCAGCAGGTCATCCAGATCCTCCATGGCGACGACCACGAAGCTGCCTGACTCATACTCCCCGCGACAGGCCGACAGCTCCACGGCCTCCGCCGACAGCACCGGGAAGGACAGCTCGCCGGGGATGATGCGGGCGTTGGTGATGGCCCGCACGGGCAGAGCCACCATGGGCCGGCCCTCCTCAACAGCCGCCCCGATGCGGCGCACCGTCTGCGGCGCCTGGGCCGCCGTCTGCAGGTCAGTCTCCAGCTCCTGGACCTCCTCGGGGCGGGCGTAGCCCTGCTCCTCGAAGAACTGCAACTGCTCGCGGGCGCGCTCCAGCGCCAGGCCGGGGCTCGCGGCCACCTCCTGCAGATCGCCGGGCAGCTCAGGGAGCGCTGCCAGCTCCTCCTCCACCTCATCCGCCCGATTCCGCCACTCGGCCAGCCTCTCGCTCCACTGCTCCGCGAAGGGCTCCCAGCGCTCACCGATGGCCTCTTGATAGGCCTCGTCCTCGACGGCCTCGCCGCTGAGCCGCACGTCATCGACGTAGACGACCGCGCGCTGGCCGGCCCTCCCCTTGATGAAGATCGCCCAGCGGTCGATGAGAACGCCCACGTGCGCCTCGGTGGCGCCCTCCACCCAGCGGCTCATGACGCCTCGCGCCCGCGAGGGCGCCTCCGCCGAGACGTCGGCCTCGATCAGCTTCCACTCGCCGGTCGGCTCGCTGTAGCCCTCGAAGGGCGAGCAGCCGGAGTGCCGCGTGGGCGGGAAGGCCCAGTTCAGGCCCAGCCCCACGCTGGCGGTGTTCTCCTCGCCAAGCAGCATCCGCGCGGAGAAGTGCAGGTCGCCCTCGGCGGGGATGTCGGTGGGGACATGCCAGTAGAGGTAGTGCCCGCTGCTCAGGGTCGCGTCCAGCTTGAAGGAGCGGTCACCCTCGAAGGCCTGCTCATCGGTGACGCCCCTGAAGTTGACCTCGTACTCGCCGTCGCAGACCCAGAACTCGAAGGGGTCATCTCCGTCCTCGAATCCCTCGTGGTAGGCCACGTCCCGCAGGGGCAGGTCCTGCGCGAGGCCGGAGGCTGAAAGCGCGACGGCGGTGAGAATCGGGATAAGCATCCTGTACATAACGATCCCTCCCGATGGCATAGTGGCCTGTCGGGAGGGGTGTTCGCGAGCCGGCTACGCCGAACCTCCCGGCTCACATGGAGAGCCGGGCCATGCGCTGGCTCAGGCCCGAGACGCGATCGCGACTCCGTAGCACACGCTGCACGCGGGGATCATCGGTGACCAAGTGCCATTCGGGCTCCTCGGCCACCGTCTGGAGGGCGTAGCGCGGGCCCGCCAGTCCGGGCGGTGGCGCCACGATGCAGTCCAGCGGGTCGAGCGGCCGCAGCTCCATGATGGTCTCGTCGAAGGTCGCTCTCTCGACTCCCTCGGTGTGCGCCACGGCGGTGAGCTCCTCGTAGCGCTGTCGCTGAGCGGCGCCGCCGAGGGCCAGCATGCGCTGCCAGTGCCGCAGCGCTGCCTCCACGTCCGTCTCCCGATTGCGGAGCATGAAGGCCAGTCCGATGTTGCCGTGCAGCACGGGGTCGTCCCGGGCCTGCTCCAGGGCCTCGAGGAAGTAGTGAAGGGCGGTGGAGATCTGGGTCTGCGCGTCCTGGAGCAGCTCCCGCTCCCGGAGGCGGCTGGCGAGGCCGGCGGCCCGGGCCGCGCGCTGCAGCCGCTCCGTCTCACGGGCGTGCACGATGGCCAGCCTGTTCATGGCCTCCGCCGTCTCCTCAAGCTGAACCATGCGGCGGAAGGCGCTCTTGGCGGCCTCCATGTCGCCGAGGCCGTAGGCGCACACGCCGAGGTTGCAGAAGGCGTCGGCGGTCTGCTCGTCGTGGGCCACCGCCGTCTCCAGGTGCGACCGCGCCCGGCGCATGAGGGTCCTGGCCCGGGCCACCAGCTCCTCCCCCTCGGCCTCGTGAGCCTGCTGCACCGAGACCGCCCACTCCAGCAGCACGGTTCCGGCGCAGTAGTACCAGAAGCCATCGTGGGTGAGAGTGCGAGCGGCCTCCTCGTACCGCTGCGCGGCGGCCTCATACTCGCTCCGCAGGTAGTGATACAGCGCCAGGTTCAGCCGCGCCTCCATGGAGGCGCCGGTCTCCTTGTCGGAGATCACCGTCAGGGGCCGCACGCAGCGGTGCAGGGCGCGGAAGAACTCGTTCCGCTGCTCGCGGGTCATCTCGTGGCGGTAGAGGGACAGAGCGTCCACCAGCAGCCCCAACCCCCTTGTGAACTCAATCGCCGGTTCGGGGCCACGACGCTCCTCCAGGGCGCTGAGCAGCGAACGCGCCCCTCCGGGATCGCCGGAGCTGATGCGGGCTATCGCCAGGTTCAGGATCACGGCCGCGTCCTCGGCATCGGTTGTGATCCGCCCCAGCTCCTGCGTCATCCGGCTGTCGTCGCCCAGCGCCCAGGCGACACAGGCCAGGTTGTTCCGCAGACCGGCGTCATCGGGCCCCTCCTCGAGGGCCGCCTCAGCCCGCTCCAGCGCCGTCTGGTAGTGCTTCAGCCCCACCAGCGCCAGGACCTCGTCGTGGGCGGCCTCCCGGGGGTAGGCGGCCCGCACCGGCCCCTCGTTGAAGCTCGCAAGAGCGTCCTCATACCGCCCCAGAGCCAGTCGGACTGCGGCGCGGTTGAGGTCAACGGCGGGACTGCCCGGCGCCAGAAAGGCCGCTCTGCTGAGCTGGCGGGCGGCCAGCATGGGCCTGCCACCTGCACAGAGCATGGCGCCCAGGTTGCTGGCCAGCCCGGGATCGAGCGGGTCCAGGACGGAGGCGGCGTCGAGCTGCGCGATGGCCTTCTTGATACGGCCGCGACGATAGGCGATGAGGGCCAGGTTCGCTCGGGGCCCGACGGCAGCCGGGTCGCTGCTCGCGGCGCGCGAGAAGTACCTCTCCGCCGCGTCCAGTCGGCCCGCCGCCAGCTCGTATGCGCCCAGGTTGTTGAGCACGATGGGGGAGGTAAGCTGCTCGGGCTCATTGACGAGGCGCTCCACGACTTCAGGAGGAGGTCGGCGTGCCAGCAGCACCCCGGTGTTGTGTCGTGCGGCCTCGACAGTGCTCTCATCCCCGGCGGCCTCCGCGAGCTCCTCAGCAGCGGCCTCCAGATTGCGCTCCTCGGCCAGCGCCGCGGCCAGGTTGACCCGGAACCGCGCGCCGTCGAGCTGGCATGCCCGCTCCAGAGCCTCCGCCGCCTCACGAGTCCGCCCGCGAAGCAGCGTCACCACGCCCAGGGCGTTCCAGGTCTCCGCATCGTCCCTGTCGTCCTCCAGGCGGCTGCGCAGCTCGCGCTCGGCCCTGGCCAGCTCACCGCGGAGACGCCGGCTACGCAGAGCCAGGGACAGCCGCGTCATCACCCGACGCAGCCCTCTCACAATCGCAGCGGGCATGAGCACAACCAGCACGCCCAGAAAGGCCCCGAGGGCGGCGATCGCGACCGTCCACAGCACGCCCGGTTCGCGGAGGAAGTAGCGTGAGTAGAGAAGACCGGCGGCGACGCCCAGGATTACGGCGAGGAGCGAGTAGAGAACGCGGGTGGTGCGGCTGGGCAGAAGGATTGAGCACGCCATCTCGTCGGGGGCACGGTCCCCTCCCTCTGGGAGCGCAAGCTCCCGGGACACAGTGCGCATGGGGCACCACCGCCTCTGGGCTGAGCTCGATCCGAACTCGCTCTCCCGTTGCGATAATACCCACTGCGTCGCCCCGATTAACACTGGCTTCCGACAGGCGGCTGTACGCACGAACGGCGGCCGGAGAAACGGCTCCGGCCGCCGCCCGGCGCTTCATGCGGACGGTCAGCGTCCGCGCGCACGCCTCAGTGCCTTCACCGCGTATCCTCGTCGCCGACGCAGCCACCGGGGGCGTGCCTGTCATGGCCACCGGCGCCCCGGTGGTCATTGCCGTTATCGCCGCGCCCGTCTGCTTCGTACTCCGGGTCGTTGGAGTCATTGCCACCATTGCCAACATCGCCGCAGTTAGTGTCGCCAAGGCTGTTCCAAGCCTCAAGCACGTCCGCCCAGGCTTCGGCCATCGCCTCGTCCTCGTTGGCGACGTACTCGGCGTACCACAGCACCATCGCCTCCAGCTTCAGCATAGAGCTGCTACGCCCCGAGACCCAATTCAACTCGGCGGCCAGAAGCTGCCGATAGAGCTTCGCCATCGGCGAGTTGCCGCTGGCGCCAGGGTGCAGACAGTCATAGGCGGCCTCGAGCTTGGACTCACCGAGGTCGAAGGGATCATCATACGGCCCCATGGCCTCGACCTGAGACAGATAGCCCAGCAGCTCACCGGCCGGTATCTGAGCGCCGTGGGTCTGTCCCTCCAGCGCCTTCCGGATATTGTGTCGCCAGAACCCCACGTTGCGGTTGTCGCCGGTGATCTCGCAGTCCCGGATGCCCCTGACGATGGCGTCGGCATCCGGGTAGAAGCCGAAGCTGATCAGCACGGGCCTCTCCGTCTCGGCATCGATGTCGAAGCTCTGGGACGTGGGCGTGGTGGCCGTCCAGTAGTCGGAGAGGCCGTAGCCGCCGTCGCCAGTCACCTCGATAGCGTAGCTGCCCTCGCCCTGAAGGCCGAAGTCGGCGAGACCCCCACTGCCGGTGTCGAGTGTAGCGGCAGCGCCGCCGCTGAGCGTCACAGCCACCTCGGTCAGCCCGGTCTCGTTGTCATCGAAGACGCCGTCCGTGTCGGCGTCGAAGAACACACATGCCGTGACCTGGGCCTGGATCGGCTGCGGGAGGTCAGCGTATCCGAAGTCGGCCTCCCGCACGGGCGCTGTGGTCACCGCCACGCTTTGCAGGGAGCCGGTCGTGATCAGCAGCTCACCATCCGGCCCCGACAGCTTCAGAGGAGCCCGGACCGTGTACTCCCCGGGCGGCACGTCGCTGAAGAGGTAATTGCCGATGTAGCCGCCATCGCCATCGCTGATGGAGCTGTTGGTGCGCTCGGTGGCGACGACCTGGCCGTCGGCGTTGAGCAGTTCCACAGTGCCGCCGGAGATGGTCGTGTCGTCGGGCGGCCCGAAGAGGCCGTTGACGTCGCTGTCGTAGAAGACCGTGCCCGAGATCTCATAGACCTCTTGCGGGATCTTCGCAACCGGGCCCTCGACCTGGCCGACCCTCCCCTCCTCAGCCTCCACCTCGTAGTCTACCAGGCCAGGCCTCGTTAGTGTGGCGTCGGCAACGAGGTCGAAGTACGCGAAGCGAGTGAGGTACGACGGCACCTCATCCGCGAACTGCCAGGTGGCGCTGGTCTGGGTGATGCCCGCATTGCGCCACGCGATGGCATCTCCCTGAGCCAGCACGCCGTCCATCCCGCGGACGTGCAGAAACGACTCGCCGACGGTCAGGATGGAGTTGTCGCTGACGTAGAGGGCGTAGTGGTAGATCGTGCGTTGGTTTGTGCTGCTGTAGGAGGTGTCCTCGAGGACGAGGCTGATGCTGGCCCCCTGGGCCACGACTGCGGGCACCAACGTGCCCAGGGCGAGGATGATGGCCAGTACGCAAACGACCCGCCGACGCAGGCGTCGCCAAACCATCTGTCTCCACTCCTGTGCTTACCGTGCCGACGGTATGGTTAGGATAGCAGAGATGCGGCCAGAAAGCCTCAAGTACGGCTCAGAGAAAGCTCTCGTTTTGCTGAGCCGTTCTGCCGCTATGGCCAGACGTCACACGGAGCCTGTATCCTCTCCCGGATTGCGCCATGGCCCAACGCCAGCCACACGGAGTCACACGCAACCTACACGGAGCCACACGCAACCCACACCAGACCAAACGCAAGTCACACAGAGTATATACCAGATCTATGATTATAGTCAAGTAATATTGGAATTAGCTCAAGCCAGGCGCAAAGCAATCTCCCGGGGGCGTCCATGGCCTCTGCGTGGCCTGAACAGCTTTGAGGCCCGCGAGCACCTCTTCAGGCGCATCGCCATGCTGGGAGAGAGAGGAGAACGGAGGTGGCCTGACGCAGACGAGCGGACCGCACGGCCCGCTCGGGGGGACGACTGATTCTACCGTCGCAGCTCAGTCGCGGCGGCGCCGGAGGCGCACAGCGATGGCCGCCAGTCCCAGACTGGCGAGGGCAAACGTGCCCGGCTCCGGCAAAGGCGCCAGAACCTGGCCGCTGAAGTCGTCGGTACCGTCGCCGTCGA
>JAYENL010000106.1:0-36770 GCA_034722055.1 Armatimonadota bacterium | reverse complement strand
CAGTCGCGGCGGCGCCGGAGGCGCACAGCGATGGCCGCCAGTCCCAGACTGGCGAGGGCAAACGTGCCCGGCTCCGGCAAAGGCGCCAGAACCTGGCCGCTGAAGTCGTCGGTACCGTCGCCGTCGAAGTCTACGGTGTAGGTGACCCAGTCGATGTTGCCGTGGGCGTTAGTGACCTTCAGGTCGAAGGTCCCGTAGACCGAGTCTGGGCCAGGGAGGTCGTTGCCGTTGTAGGTCCAGATCGCCGCGGTGCCATCATTGAAGATGGTCCCGCTGTCCCAGTAGCTCGCACCGCTGATGAGGTAGGCGTTGTCGAGCATGTAGGTCAGGGTCCAGGTTCCGCCGGTGTCGAGGAACGCGGGGTCGTCAGGCTCGAAGGTCTCGCGGTAGTACTTGTAGTGGAACTCGTAGTCGGAGTCCCCCACAGGACCCCAGTCGGAGAGCTCGACATAGTCCGCGAGCCCGATGCCGCTCGCGATGAGAACCAGAGCCGTTGTGGCTACGAGGTGGCGCATGCTTCAGCTCCTTATGCAGTTGTCGTCCGATTGCCGGCGGGCCTGCTGCAGTGCTGGTTTCCCTGGTACCTCACTGCCATTATAGGCCTTCACCGGGCCGAGTCAAGCGCCCAGTTCGAAGCAGGGGAAAAGATGCGTGACACGCCTCACGAAGCCGTAAAGGCAGCAGGGCCGTCTCCGTCCGCCGCGGAGGGATTCGGGGCGAGACAGGCGAACAGCGGGCGTGCCCATGAACAGTTGCCCCGCATCCTTCTCCGCACTGGCCGCCCTGCTCGCCGCCGGCTTCGCGGCGGGGGTGGCGCAGGTACTGCTGATGCGTGAGCTGCTGGTGGTGGCCTACGGCAACGAGCTGTCCATGGGCCTGCTGCTGGCCTGCTGGCTGCTGGCGGGTGCGGCCGGGAGCACTCTGGCGGCCCGCCGCCTCCGGGCCGATGAGGCCCACCAAGGCGCGGCCCGGCGCATGGCCATGCTGTGCGCGTTGCCCGGGCCGCTTCTGCTGATTGCCTTGTCGCTGGTGCGAGCGGCGCCGCTGCTGCTGGTAGGAATCGGCTCACTCGACGCGGCGACCGTCCCCGTGCTCGGCCGCGTGCTGGCATGGCTGGCGACGCGACCCGGCGAGATGCTGGGCCTGGGCCAGATGCTGCTGGTGGGAGCGGTCGTGGCGTCCGGCCCGGCGGCCCTCGACGGGGCCCAGTTTGCCGTGGGCTGCGACCTGTACTGCCGCGCGCGCCGCCGGGCCTCGGCCGGCCCCGCCTACGCCGCCGATGCCGTGGGCCACCTCATCGGAGGCGTCCTGCTTGCCACCGCCGTGGTGGTGCTGCTGGACCCCTTCACGATGGCGCTGGCGGTCGCCGTGGTAAACGCCGTGCCGGCCGCGCTGCTTCTGACCGGCTCCGACGGCGGGCGGCTGCGGGCGGCGCTGGTCGTGGCGGGCGGGGCGCTGCTGGTGGCAATGCTGGCGTCGCCAGCTACCGCGTGGCTGCAGCGCCGGTCCCTGCAGTGGCGCTGGTACAATCACGAGCTGCTGGCGAACATCGAGACGATCTTCGGCAACACCGCGGTGGTCCGCCAGCAACGGACCGGCATCTACGTGTATGAGAACGGCCTCTACAGCGGCGCCTCTCCGCCGCTTCCGGGGACCATCGACGAGCTGGTTCACTTCACGCTCCTGCAGCATCCTCAGCCCCGGCGCGTGCTGCTGATCGGGGGTGGGATCACCGGTGGCCTCCGTGAGGTGCTGAAGCACCGCCCGGACCGCGTGGCGTACGTGGAGCTGGACGAGGCGCTGCTGGGGGTCGCGCAGCGGTGGGCCGCGCCAGGGGATCGCCAGGCCCTCAAGCACCCGGCCGTGCAGGTCATCATCGGCGACGGCAGACGCGTGATCGCCTCGACCGAGCGAAGCTGGGATGCCGTGATCATCGCCCTTCCCGACCCCGCGACAGCTCAGCTTAACCGCTTCTACACGCGGGAGTTCTACACGACCGCAGAGGCAGCGCTCGCCGAGGGCGGCGTGGTGGGCTGGGAGGTGCCCGGGTCGAGGGGCTACTTCAGCCCCGCGCTCCTGCGGCTGCACTGCTCGCTGCTATCAACCGCCTCCATCCGCTTCCCGCACATTGCCCGCATGCCCGGTGAGAGCACCGTCTGCGTGGCCGGGCGCGGACAGGCGCTGACCACCGACTGGCGCGAGCTGCAGCGCCGGATGAGCGAGCGCGAGGTGGACGCTCCGTGGCTGGAGGCCATGCTGCCCGACAGGCTGGACCCCTCCACGCTGACCGCGGTGAATGCAGTCCTGGCCGACGCGAGCGACGCGCCCGTGAACCGGGACCTGCGGCCCATCGGCTACTTCCTCGACCAGTCCTGGTGGCTGACGCAGTTCCAGCCCGCGTCGGCCGCCCTTCTGGAGCGCCTCAGCCGGGTGAGCGCCGAGGAGCTGATGCTGGTGGTGGGGCTGGGGCTGTCGATGCTGCTGGCGCTGTCGTGGCTCCGGCCGGTGGCGGCGTCCTTCATCCCGGTTGCCGTGGCCTGCAGCGGCTTCGTCTCCATGGCCCTGGAGGTCTCGCTGCTCTTCGCCTTCCAGTCTCTCTACGGGTACGTCTACTCCATGGTGGGCGTGATCATCGGGGCCTTCATGGTGGGTGCGGCGGCCGGCAGCCTGCTGGCGGAGCGGGGGACGGGGGAGCGGCCGGCGATACGCACGCTGCATCTGCTCATGCTCGCCTTCGTTCTGCTGGCGGCGGTGGCGGGAACGCTCGCCGCGGGCCTCCCGGCGCTCGCAGCCCAGCAGGGCCGGGCGTTGCCACTGCTGTTCCCGCTGGCCACCGCCGTCATCGGGCTGCTGGTGGGACTGATCTTTCCGCTGGCGTCCCGGGCCCACGCGACCCGGGGCCTCAGCCGCGCCGCGGCGGCGCTGTACGCCGCCGACCTCGTTGGCGCCGCCGGCGGGGCAGTGCTGGCGGGGGCTCTGTTCGCGCCTGTGCTGGGGCTGCCCAGCACCTGCGGACTCGCCAGCGTCATCTGCGGCGCCGGAGCGGTGCTGGTGGCAACGTGGACTGCATTCACCCGCTCGTCACGAGGCTGAACCGAGAGGTGAGGACCATGAACGCTCCTGCCATAGCACTGTGCACCGTCATGCTCATGGCGCTGATCATCGGCCCGGTTCGGGCCCAGGGCGTCGAGGAGACGCTTCAGGGGCTGTCGCCGAAGCTGGAGTGGATCAGGACGGAGCGCTTCCGTGGCGGGTACAACTACTGCGCCGACCCCGAGTGGTTCCCGGAGGCGGAGGCGGCCGGCCTCAACGCTGTGATCAGCCGCCTGGAGATCGCCAACGACCCCTCGGGCGACGAGGAGATCGATGACGAGTACCCCGAGGGCCGCACGCCGCCATCCACGCTGCGCTGCTGGCGCCTCGTCAGGCCCACCTCTCGCGCGGCGAAGCACAGCGGGCTGCACTTCCTCTACATGTGCGATTACGCGCAGGACTGGGCCAACATCAACGACGGCCTGCGCGACAACCCCCGGCGATGCAACAACGGCGCGCGCCCCAGCCCCGTCGATGACGTCTACTGGACTCGCGTCATCGAGCAGCGATTCGTGCGCGTCGCACAGATGCTGCAGGGGGAGCAGTACCAGATTGACGGCTTCCTGATCGACTCCGAGACCTACGGCTTCGGCGGCGGATCGCCGGGGGGCGTGGATTACGGCGACTTCGCGCTGGGCCGGTTCGTGCAGCAGACCGGCGCGGACCTGCAGTTCGAAGGCCTGTCGATCCCCGAGCGCCGGGAGCTGATTGCCGACCGCGGCCTGGAGCAGAAGCTGCGGGACTTCCAGGTCGAGCGCATCCGGGAGATGGCCCAGCGGACCCGCGAGCGGGTGCAGGCCCTGGTCCCCGACGCCATCCTGGGCTTCTTCCTGTGGAAGAACCGGCCCTGGTACCGCGGCGTTGCGGCCGGCTTCTCGACGCCGGAGGTACCATGCTGGGTGGGCCCGGAGAGCACCTATCCGGGGGCATTCGACGAGCAGTTCCTCCGCTACGCTGAGGAGGTGCGCGCCCAGGCCCGGGTCCCGATCCTCTTCTGCCCCGGGCTGCGCTACGGCTACGAGAACGGCCAGGTGCCCCGCACCTTCCTGGAGGTGCTGCCGGGCAACCTCTACCACCGCGCCATCAACACCGCCGGCTACTGGTTCTGGGCGCTGCACCGAATGGGCGCCACGCCCCAGGACCGGCGGCCCTTCCTGGAGGCGCTGCGGACGGTCAACACCGAGCTGGATCGCTACGCCGCCGCGGGGGGCGACTACGAGTCCCCCTTGCAGCCGGCGCCCCTGCCCGTCGAGCGCCCGGCGCACCTGCAGCAGCTTCTGACCGAGGCCCCCCAGTGGCAGCCGCTTCCCGCCGAGGCGATTCCCGATGATCCCCCGGAGCCGACGGGGCTGGTCCTGCGCGGGATGCACACCTTCGTTGCGCGCGCGGAACCAGGCGAGACGCTGGCGATCGACGTCAGGAACCTGCGGCTGGGACGGTACACCGCCGGCTCCGCTGTCTCCTTCTTCCGCCCCGACGGCTCGCGGGCGGCTCAGGCGCACATTGACCTGGGCCAGCAGGCGCGCGTGGAGCATGAGGCTGACGCCGCAGGCCCGTGGGTGATGGCGGTGACAGCGCACAACAACGCGTGGTGGGCGATGCCCCAGAGCGCCACCGCGGCGCTCTTCGCACCCGACCGCATCCACCTGTGCGATCACGACAAGGGGCCCAGCGCCTCCAGCCGCCTGTTCTTCTACGTGCCGCGGGCGACGCAGCAGTTCACCCTCGTCATGGGCGCCAGCGAGGCGGAGCCAGCCACCTTCCGCCTGTTCCGCCCCGACGGGGAGACGCTCTGCGAGCATGTGCGCATCGTCGAGCAGGTTGAGCAGTCCGTGGAGCCTGAGGGACTGGGAGGGCGCGTCTGGTGGGTGGAGGCCACGGACGCGGCGGAGGATCACTGGATGCGCCTGGAGGGCATTCCGAACATCGTCGCCGCCGAGCCCGAGCAACTTCTGGTGCCGGCGCTGTAGACGAGGCCGGCCCAAGGTGGTCCCTGGTACGGACACAACGACAAACGGCAACCAGGGGCGGGCTGCCCGGCAGGGTCTCGGCGCACATGGCGCTGACCCCTGCAGGAGCGCTTTGCGGCACCTATGGGCCCGATTTGGGGACTTCCCATCATTTCCGGCGCCATCGCCCAAACCATAGCCCAGCGGAAGAGTCCGTGATAACAGCAGCGTCGGGGGCGCCCGCCCCCGGCAGGTGTTGAGACCGTGCCGCAGACTCCCACCCTGCGGTCGTTTGCGTCGTCGGAGGGGCCGCACGAGCGCCGGAGGCGCGAGGCTGGCCCACCACGGTCGTTGCCGCGCGATCTGCCCACAGGCTTCCAGCCTGCGGTCGTTTGCCGGTGAACAATCCGCCGCCCTGGGGCGTTTGCGAGAGCAGGAGGAGTACCTGCGTGGGCCTGCAGGAGGTAGCTCGCATGCGTTCCTGCCATGGCGCGCTGGCGACACCCGGACGTCGGATCATCGGCATCAGCGCCGTGGTTGCGCTCGGCGGTATCCTCGCGACCTGTGTGGCGCAGCCGCAGCCCGGCGGACAGCGGGAGCCACCCCGGGACCGGCGCGCACAGCTCGTCGATGCCGGCGATGCTCCGCCTGCGGAGAGCGCATCCGGGCCCACCGTGAGCTTCATGGGCGACTGGTGGGAGATGCGCGACGTCGAGTACGGGGTGGTTGACGGTCATCGGCTGCTGCTGGACGCCTACCTCCCCGCTGACAATCAGGTGCATCCGGCGATCGTTTTCATCCACGGTGGCGGGTGGCGGCGCGGAAGCAAGAAAGGCGGCTTCAACGCCGTGCAGGGCCCTCGGGCCATCGCCGACGGCATCGCCGTGTTCTCGCTTGATTACCGGCTCTCCAGCGTGGCGCCCTACCCAGCCGCGGTGGAGGACTGCCTCCGGGCCATTCGCTGGATACGAAAGCACGGCGGGGAGTTCAACGTCGATCCCGACGCCCTGGGGCTGTGGGGCGGCTCGGCAGGGGGGCATCTGGTGCTGATGATGGCCTTCATGGAGCCCGGCGCAGAGGACCTGGACGCGGGCGGCAATCAGCTTGCGAACTTCGCGCAGTGCGTGGTCGCCAAGAACCCGCCCACCGACCTCACCGCCGATGACTCCATGCACCAGCAGCGCGCCCTGCTGGCATTCATGGACACGACCCTCGACGAGGCTCCGGCGCGGTTCGCCCAGGCCTCGCCCGTCACGCACATCTCGCCTGACGACCCGCCGGTGCTGGTGATGCACGGCACCGAGGACCGGACGGTCCCGTATTCGCAGGCGCAGATTCTGGCTCAGCGGCTGGAGGAGGCCGGCGTGCCGCTGGAGCTGATCACCATCGAGGGCGGCGGGCACGGCCTCAAGGGCGGCGATCCCCGAGAGATCAGGCAGGCCCACGAGCGGGCCTATCAGTTTGTACGTGCGCACCTGCTTGGCGAGTGACGCTCGCCGAGGTGCGGCCTCCGGGCGGCCACCGTGGAGACACGGTGGCCGCCTTCCTGCCCGGCCCCAAAGCGGCGAGTTGGGCAGGCGCGCCGCCCCCGGCGTCGAATACTCGGATGAGAGACGGGCGGCATTGCAGGGGCAGGAGGAGTCAGACGATGACGAGGGCGAGACGGCTCATGCTGCTGGCGCTGCTGGCCTCGCTGGGGCTGTTGCTGGCCGGCTGCGGGGGCACCACCTTCCTGATCAGCAGGGACCAGGAGATCGAGATCGGCGAAGACGCCGCGGCGGAGTTCGATTCCGAGCATGAGGTGGACCGTAGCAGCGACCTGGCGCAGTGGCTGCAGGACATCGGCCGGCGCGTGGGGGAGGCGGCCTCCCCGCCCGATTACCCCTACAGCTTCACGCTGGTGCGGGAGGACGTCAACAACGCCTTCGCGCTGCCGGGCGGTCCCATCTACTTCTACGAGGGCCTCATCGACACCCTGGATCGAGACGAGGACCAGGTGGCCTGGGTCATCGGCCACGAGATCACGCATATCCGCCAGCAGCACGCGGTGCGCAGGATCGAGCGGCAGATCGGCGCCAGCCTGCTCATTGACATGCTCCTGGGCAAGGACACCGCCAGGGACATCGCAGGGCTTGTAGGCGGCCTCATGCTGCAGGACTACGGCCGCGATCACGAGCACATGGCCGACAGGCTCGGCTGCCGCTGGGCCGCCGGGGCGGGCTACGACCCCACCGCGGCCATCCCGGTGCTGGAGACCTTCCGGGAGCTGCAGGGCGAGGACCCCAGCGACCTGGAGATCCTGGCCATGAGCCATCCGGGGAGCAGTGACCGCATCGAGTCGGTCCAGCGCTACCTCGACAGGCAGGGCTACTCCGGGGAGTACTATCCCTGAGACGGGCTATCGGTCGCGGCTGATGTATCCGAAGCAGCCCGCGCCGATGCGCGGGTGGCTCGGCTCCCTCAGCTCAGTCATCACGGGCGGCTGCGAGGTGACCTCGCAGCCGCTCGCCCCCTTGCGCAGGACGATGTTCCGAAGCTGTGTCTCGTTGTCGGGCTCCGAGTGGTCCGCCCGCCAGTAACAGCCGCGCGTCTCCTTCCGCTTCAGTGACGCCGTTGCGACCAGCCACGCCAGCATATGCATGTTCCGCGCCTCGACTGCCGTGCGGATGCTGTCGCGATCCGCACCCCCGAGGCCATCACGGTGCGGGTCGATGGCATCAAGCTCCGCCAGCGCCCGGGTGATGCTGGCCTCGGTCTTCACCGGCCCGATGCCCTGCCATGCGATCTCCCGGATGCGCTCGGCGACGGGCGCGGGGTCATCCTCGCCCCGCAGGATCTCGTTGATGCGCTGGCAGGCGGCGTCGATGAGGTCGTCGGACAGGTCGCGTGCGTCGCGGTCCTCGGCGGCGATGGCGGCAGCCCGGCCCACATCGCGCCCGAAGACGAAACAGTCGCCCAGCGCGCTGCCGCCGAGGCGTCCGGCCCCGAACAGCCCCCCGCTGGCCTCGCCGGCGGCCATCAGGCCGGGCACTGACCCGGCGCCCTCCGCGTCGATGCGAACCCCGCCGAGGAAGTAGTGCGCGTGGCCGAGGCCCAGCAGCTCATCCCGCAGCTCCTCTCCACGCTGCAGCACGTCGGCGACGCGCTTCGGCGGGTATGCGAAGGTGATCAGCTCCAGGTCCACCAGCTCCGCGCCCGCCTCGTAGGCCATGACGATGCCGTCGCCGGTGGTGCCGCCCGGGTTGTCAGCGCGCGGGTAGAGGCACGCCCCACCGCCGGTGGCGATCACGACCTGCGGCGCGCTGAAGATGACAGGCTGGCGGGCCTTCAGGGAGATAGTCGCCAGCCCTCCGATCCCGCCATCCCCGACCAGCAGCTCCGTGGCCACGAGGCCGTACATGAAGCGCGCCCCCGCCCGGCTGGCCTCGTCACCCACCTCGTCGAGCAGCTCCTGGCCGGAGTCTGCTCCGCGGTACGACCACCGGACGGTGCCCGGCATGCCGTCGCCGGCCGGCCGCGGCTCGTCGAGCTCGATACCGATCGCGGTGAGGGCGCTCAGCGCCGACGGGACGCGCTGGGCGAAGCGCCGGACCAGTTTCTGGTTGCCGAGGAAGCCGCCCGTCTCCACGACCTGCCGGAAGAGCTCGTCGGCGGTCTCGTCCGTGGACCAGGTGATGTCGCCATAGGCGCGCGTGGTGCAGCTCGGGGCGCGGGGGGCCATCTTCGAGACGCAGTAAACCTCGGCCCCGGCCTCGGCGGCTGACAGCGCGGCCATCATCCCGGCCGCGCCGGTCCCGAGCACCACGACGTCGCAGTCGATGATCGATCGCTGAGTCATCACGATCCCCTTCGCTCATCTACATGTCGTGGCGCAAACTTCCAGCCTGCGGCCGTTCGCCGTTGTCGTTCCGTGGCACGGGCACTCCTGCCCGTGCGCCGTTCGGAGGGACGGGTCTTCAGACCCGTCCGCTGTTTGTCGTCGTTCTGGGCTGTCCCCCTGCAGACTCGTAGCCTGCGGTCGTTGGCAGGCAGGGATGCTTGCCCTACGGACCGAGGCATGGTGGCGCAGGCTTCCAGCCTGCGGTGGTTCGCCGTTGTCCTTCCGTGGCACGGGCACTCCTGCCCGTGCGCCGTTCGGCGTTCTCCGCTCTCCCGCTCCGACTCGTAGCCTGCGGTCGTTGGCAGGCATGAATGCCCGCGCTACGGACCGAGGCATGGTGGCGCAGGCTTCCAGCCTGCGGCCGTTCGCCGTTGTCGTTCCGTGGCACGGGCACTCCTGCCCGTGCGCCGTTCGGAGGGACGGGTCCTCAGACCCGTCCGCTGTTTGTTCTCCGCTCTCCCGCTCCGACTCGTAGCCTGCGGGCGTTGGCAGGCAGGGATGCTTGCCCTACGGACCGAGGCATCGTCGCCGCAGGCTTCCAGCCTGCCGCCGTTTCGTAGCCGTCGGAGGGGCCGCACGAGCTGCGGCTGCGCAGCAGACGCCCGAGGCCGGCCCACCACGGTCGTTCCACTCGATCTCCCGTCCCGCGGGCCTGCAGCCTGCCGACGTTCGCCGCCCTACCCCACCACCTCGCGCAGCACGCGCATGAAGTTGCCGCCGAGGACCTTGAGGATCGTCTCGTCGTCGAAGCCCTGCTCCACCAGGGCCTCGGTGAACTCCGGCAGCCGCTCGACCGCCGGCGGGATGGGGATCGCGGTCTCCGGCATGCCGTCGTAGTCCGCGCCGATGCCGATGTGATCCGGGCCGACCAGCTCCACCACGTGCTCGATGCTGTCCATGAGCCGCTCCATGCTGGGCGCGTCACGGTCGATGAAGAGCGGGTGGAAGGCCATGCCCAGCACGCCCCTGGCCTCGGCCAGCGCGCGGATCTGGTCATCGGTCAGCCCCCGCCAGTGCGGGCATTGCGAGAAGACCGCGCCGTGCGAGAAGATCGGTGGCGTCTCGCACAGTTCGATGGCCTCGTAGAAGGTCGCGTCCGACGCGTGGGCCAGGTCCACGACCATCCCCAGGCGGTTGCACTCCGCGATGACCCGGCGGCCGAAGTCGGTCAGGCCGGGCAGCTCGCGGGCCTCGTCGCGGTCCGCGGGCGCGCAGTAGTCAAAGAGGCTCCTCTTCTGCTGTGTGGTGCCCTCCCCACCCTCCCCGTGAGTGAGGTTTGCCACGCGGACGCCCAGGCGATAGAGGTTTCGCAGCGTGGCGAGGCTCCCATTCAGGCACGTGCAGCTCTCAAGCTGGCCGACGACGGCCAGAGCGCCCCCGTCCTTGGCGCGCTCGATGTTGGCGGTCGAGGTGACGTAGATCACCTGCTCGGGGTGCTCGTCGGCCAGCCGCCAGGTTGCATCCACCAGCTTCATGGCCTGATCGAGGTCCCCCGACCCCAGCATGAAGAAGCTGCAGGTCAGGCCGCCCTCCAGCGCGCGCGGCACGTCCACGTGATAGCGCTCGTCGCGCTCGGTGACGTTCAGGTGCTCACCCCGGGAGAGGCGCAGCACCAGGGTGTCATTGTGCGCATCGACGATGATGGCGCGCTCATGCAGCTCGCGCGCTCGGTCAGAGATGTGCATGACAGCCTCCATTGGCGGCGTCCTGCCGCAAGCGACGCGCGATCAGCCAGGGCAGGGGCAATGAGCATTCCGTTCCATGGCACGCGCGTCCTCGCCCGTCGCTCGTTGCGCTTCAGCGTACCCCCTCGGCTTGCGGAGCCTGGCGTCTCTTCCGTATCGACTGCCATCTTCCCTGCCATGATCTCCTGTGAGTGATGCCAGCGACGCGAGGGCAGGTTGCGTGGTCCGATATGGGGAATCCTCATCACTGGGGAACGTGCTGATACGGGACGAGACTGCCCCGTAGTCTCCAGGAGAGTGGACGATGACGTCACGAGAGATCATCCGGCGGGTGCTGGAGCATGACAGTCCGCCGCGCATCGGCTTCTCATACTCAAACTTCGATGGGAGGACGCGCCTGCGTGACATCGCCAGCATCGGCCCGCGCGCCAACCCCGACTTCGACCCCAACCGCCGCGAGGACGGCCTCGGTGGGGAGCTGTGGGAGGACGAGTGGGGCTGCACCTGGCGGCGGTTGATCGACTGGACCAAGGGCGGGGAGGTGGTGGAGCCGGCCGTCACCTGCCGCGAGGACCTGGAGACCTACGAGCCGCCGGACCTTGACAACCCGGAGCGCTACGAGCACGGCCCCGAGGTACGGGAGGCCAACCGCGACCGCTACCTGCTCGGCTCGCTGACCGGATGCTGCTTCAACCGCGCCCGCTACCTGCCCACCTTCGGCGGCTACCTGGAGGCCTGCGCGGCGGATCCGGAGTTCGTCAACGACCTCAACCGCATGGTCAGCGACATCGTGATCGGCCAGGTGGACATCTACGCCGACATCGGCTGCGACGGGGTGTTCTTCTGCGAGGACTGGGGGACGCAGAAGCGGCTGCTGGTGGCGCCGGGCATGTGGGACCGGATGTTCAAGTGGACCTTCGAGCGACTCATCGACCGCTGCCACTTTTACGGCATGACCGTCTGGATGCACTCCTGCGGGTACGTCTGCGACATCGTCCCGCCGCTGGTGGAGCTGGGGATGGACCTGTTTCAGTTCGACCAGCCCGAGCTGCACGGGCTGGACAGGCTGGGAGAGCTCTCGGACCGCACCACCTTCTGGCTGCCGGTGGACATCCAGGTGACGCTGCCCACCGGCGATGAGGAGCTGATCCGCTCCAGGGCCCGCGAGATGGTGGAGAAGATGGGGCGCGGGGGCGGTCTGATCACCAAGGACTACGGGGACAACGCCTCCATCGGCGTCAACCCGCTGTGGCAGCAGTGGGGCTACGAGGCCTTCAAGCAGCACGGTGTCTTCGACCCGGAGGAGGCGGGCCTCGACGCCGCGGAGCTGTGATGATCGCCGGGCAGCCGAGCAGTCATCAAGACTTAACGGGAGAGCGCGGAAGGGAGGGTAGTGCTGACTCGCAGAAGTTCGCGTACCTTGTTGCGTTACGATAGGACGCTCGCGCCCACCATGGAGGGGCCGCCGCGAGCGAAGCGAGCGGTGAGCGGTGCGTTCCCTAACGCACCGCTCAGGTTCCACCCCGGCCCACGCGTTAAGTAATGCGGGCGCCCTCGCCTCCACGCCGTTCCGCTCTCGGCACAGATGCGTCCTGGGCCGGGGTGGAACCTTCGGCCGGTTCGCTGCGCTCACCGGCCTCACCGGGCGCGCAGCGCCCGGCTCGGCCCCTCCACGAGGTACGCCGCTCATCTCCAACCCAACCAAGCGCTGAGTGCGCTCGTCGTGAACATACGCGGGATTGCGCAAGTCACCACTACAATGCGTATGTGCGGCGGGGAATCATCTCTCGAGGAGGTCGGACTCATGCGATCCTGTGCAGCTATCGTCGTGAGCGTAGCTCTGCTCTCCCTGCTTCTGCTGGCCGGCTGTGGCGGCGGAGATGGCGCCACGACGCAGCGCGTTCAGGGAACATGGGCGCATTTGTATCAGGAGGCGCCCGGCGATGAGGCCGTCATCAGGCTCCATCTCGAGCAGCCATCGATCCCGCTCAAGGAGCAGATCTTCGCCTGGCTATTCTACCGCGCCGAGGGCCAGCGATACTTCAGCCTGACCGCACAGAGGCTGGTGGATGTGGTGCTGGAGTCGCACCTGCCGGCGGGCACGTGGGATGATGCGCCGGGGGCGTCCGGCCCGTTCGATATCGACGAGGAGTTCACCTGGATCTCGGCGGCGGGTGAGGAAGAGACCGGCACGATGCAGTTCATCTTCTTTGATGACGCGCTGCAGCGCGGGCGGATCTACTACCACCGCGTGCAGCGCGTCGTGGAGCCGATGGAGCGGGCGGGCAGCGGCGCGCCGATCGCCACGAGCGCCTCGCCGGCTCAGGCGGTTACGCCGGTGCTCGACGTCGATCCCCCTGGCGCGCTGAGCGAGGGCAGCCTCCCGACCGCCGGCGTCACCTACTTCACGCCGCCAGTGCTCGAGTCCCCGGCCCCCGGCGCCCGCAATCAGCCCACGGCGTCGATCACCTTCAGGTGGAACGCCACGCTGGGCGCTGATGAGTACCTGCTACAGGTCTTCCGGGAGGATGATCCCTCCGGCCTGCGGCATCCGGAGCATCAGATGCAGATTCGGCGCGCCAGCGGCGGCGTCATGTCGCACACCATCCAGGCGCGGCTTGCGCCCGGCGAGACGTTTTACTGGCGAGTCGGAGCCCGGCGCGCCGGTGAGGCGCTGCCGGAGACCGGGCGTCTGGGGCAGCGCGGCTGGCTGTTCAGCAGCATGAGGAGCTTCGCGACCGCCGCGGCGCCCCCTGCGCCACCGGGGACCTGACGAGAGCAGACCGAAGGTGTCACCCCGCCCGCGGACTAGTGTCTCGCTCTCAGGAGTGATGGCAGAATGATGACAGAGGAGGTCGGCGGGGCTTGGTTCTGATCAGGAGAAGGAGGATTCCGGTGGAGGGGCCGCCGGGCGCACAGCGCCCGGTGAGGCCTGTAAGCGTAGCGAACAGGCCGAAGGTTCCACCCCGGCCCGCAGCTCTACCCAGGGGCTAAACCGCGCGCAGGCGGGGGCGCCTGCGCTACTCAACGAGTGGGCCGGGGTGGAACCTGTGAGGTCACTCGCTGCGCTCGCGACGTCACACCGCTCGCTCCGCTCGCGGCGGCCCCTCCATGGCGGAAGCAAGCGGTTAGTGTGAGGCAGGATACTACGCGGGTTCCTATCGCCCAGCACTATGTCGTACGGAGTTGGGGGGTGGGCACGCCCGATGTGGGCCGAAGGCCGACAAGAGGTGTTGGCAGCGAAAGACGCCGCCCACGATCCATTCAATCGACGAGTCAGGACAGGTGAGTGAGATGATGACACTTCTGCCCGTGACAGCCATAGGCGCCGCCGCGATGGGAGCGCCGACAGGCTCCGTCTACGACTGGCTGTGCGATGAGGCGACCGCCATCTCGTCGCAGGCCATGCTCATCCCGCCCAGCGCGCAGCAGCTCGAGTGGAGCGAGGACGAGCGGCGCACGAGGTGGCTGGAGTGCCTGGGGCTGTGGCCGCTGCCGGAGCGGACGCCCCTGGAGGCCACGGTCGCCGGCACGCTGGAGCGCGATGACTACGTGGTCGAGAAGATCCACTACCAGTCGGTGCCCGGCGCGCACGTGGCCGCGAACCTCTATCGGCCGCACGAGATCAACGAGCCCCTGCCGGCGGTGCTGTATCTGTGCGGCCACACCAGGGGCAAGGTCAACCTCACCTACCAGCAGAACCCTCGCTGGTTCGGCTCTCACGGCTACGTGGCGCTGGTGGTGGACCCCATCCAGCTCGGCGAGTGCCAGGGCATCCACCACGGGACCTACCGCGAGGGCCGCTGGGACTGGATCAGCCGCGGCTACACGCCCTCCGGCACCGAGGTCTGGAACGCCATGCGGGCGCTGGACTACCTGGCCTCGCGCGATGACGTGGACGCCGATCGCATGGGCGTGACCGGCCTGTCGGGCGGCGGCGTGATCTCCTGGAACCTTGCCGCCGCCGACACGCGCATCAAGTGCGTCTCCCCGGTCTGCCAGACCGGGGACATGCAGCAGCTCATCTGCGACCGATGCCTCGACGGCCACTGTGACTGCGCGTGCTTCGTCAACTACTACCGCTGGGATACCGCACACATCGGCGCCCTGATCGCCCCCCGGCCGCTGCTGGTGGCCGCCGGCGCCGATGACGGGCTCTGGCGGCCCTACGCCTACAAGCGCCAGGTGCATCGCATCCGGCGGGTCTACGAGGCCATGGGCGCGGCGGAGAACTGCCGGCTCGTCGAGGACCTTAGCTTCCACGGTTACACGCCGATGCTGCGCAAGGCCATCTTCGAGTGGTTCAATCGCCACCTGAAGGGCGATACCTCTCCGGTCACCGACGACGTCACGGACTTCGAGGAGCCGGAGGAGAACCTGCTGGTCTTCGGCGGCGAGCTGCCCGAGGACGACAGGATGGGGGAGATCGAGAAGCTCCTCATCCCGCCCGCGAAGCCCGTGGAGGTGCGCAGCGAGGAGCAATGGGCCGCCCACCAGGAGGATGCCATCAAGCGCCTGCGCGCGGTCAGCTTCCGGCAGATCCCCCACCCGGTCCGGCCGCGCGTGGTCTTTACGCGCGACGAGGGCGGGGGCGGCGGCGTGGTCTCATATCGCTTCGACATCGACCCCGGCGACGGCTTTGAGGTCCGCGCGCACCTGCGGCTGGAGAAGCTCGGCGACCGCCCCCAGCCGGCGATTGTCACCTGCTTCCCCGGAGGACGTTCGCCCTACGGCGGCACCGGCCGGCCGGGCGTCCCATCCGAGATCGCCACCGGCATCGTGGAGCCGCGCGGCCTCGGCTCCACCGCCATCGGTGAGGGCCTGCAATGGACCGTCCGCCGCGGCATGGTCATCTGCGGATTCACGGTGCCCGAGCGCCAGACGCTGGACCTGCTGGCCGCGCTGCGCGTCATCCGCGACCGGGAGGCGGTGGGGGAGACCGCGGTCTACGGCGAGGGCGCCTTCGCGGCGCACGCCATCTATGCCGCGATCCTCGATGGCGAGGTCAGCGAGATCGTGCTGGCGGACCCGGTCACCTCGCACCAGAACCCCGACACTGCGGAGATCATGGGCGTGCTGCGCATTGGCGACCTTCCGCAGAATCTGGCACTGGTCTTCCCGCGACCGATCACCTTTGTCGGCGAGATGCCCGAGGCCTACCAGTGGACGGTGGACGCCTACGAGGCCCTCGGCGCCGCTGACCGCATCCGCGTCATCGATGACATCGGCGAGTGGCAGCCGTTCGGGGAGTAGCCGAGCGGAGACATGCGTGACTGCGGCTTCGGTCATCGCTGACAGCAGTGGAGCAGACGTCGCCGACCTCGATGGCGTTCATGTCCCTGCTGACGGCCTCCAGCAGCGGGAAGCGCCACGGCACGCTCGCTCGTGGGACCTCTCGCCATAGCAAACGGGGCGCCCGATGTCGGGCGCCCCGTGGTGGGTGCAACCGGTTGTGCCTGCGGCCTACTCCTCTTCCTCGCCCTCGGCGGGCAGGGAGAAGGTGCGCGCGCTCAGCTCCTTGTCCAGCATATAGAGGGCGTTGGCGCTGTCGCCGATGCGCTTGAGCTGCTGGACGATCTCGTCGGCGCTGGCCTCCTCCTCCACCTGCTCCTCCACATACCACTGCAGGAACTGGTTCGTGGCGTGGTCCTTGAGCTCGACGGCCAGGTCCACCAGGTCATTGATGCGGCTGGTCACGTACTGCTCGTGCTCGTAGGCGTGCTCGAAGACCGCCAGGGGCGAGTCCCACTCTGTCGGCGGCTCGTCGATAGCCTGCATCAGAACGCGTCCGCCGCGCTCGGCGAGGTAGTTGAAGAACTTGTCGGCGTGGAACATCTCCTCCTGGGTCTGCGCCTTCATCCACTGGGCCATGCCCGGCAGGTTCTGCTCCTCGAACCAGGCGCCCATGGAGTAGTAGATGTACGCGGAGTACAGCTCAGCGTTGATCTGGTCGTTGATGGCCCCAGCCATGCCTTCGTCGATCATCACGTCTCCTCCGATCGTACTTTCGCCCTGTGTACACACAGACGGCGACACCTGCCGTGGCGCCGCCGTGAAGGTCATCTGGTGCCGAAGGCCGGATTCGAACCGGCACGGGGGAGTACCCCACTGCCTCCTGAGGACAGCGTGTCTACCAGTTCCACCACTTCGGCCCATGCCATGTTGTGCTGTGATTATAGCGGACGCACAAGTCCGGTGTCAAGTTCGTTTGGCGCCCACGCGAGCCGGCGCAGCTTCCGGTTCATTGCCCTGCCGGCGCGAATATCTGCACCGGCTCGCGGCGGTTGCGGACCTGCACCTGGCCCAGGGGGCGCATCGACGCTGACGTCTCTTCGTCGGCGGTGGCGGTCGCCCAGTCGGCCAGGATGGGGCAGCCGCGCTCCCGACACTCGCTCTGCAGCCGGAAGGCCACGTTCACGGGGTCGCCGAGGATCTGCGGCTCGGGCGGCTGCTCACCAACCCAGCCCAGCGACACCTCGCCGGTGGTGAGCGTGAGGCCGAAGCCGATGTCCTCGCTCGGCCAGCGCTCCGCCAGCCTGTGGCGCAGCTCTTGCGCTGCCGCGAGGGCCCGTCGGGCGTGGTGTGGCCGGTCGTCGTCGGGGCGGAAGAACACCACCGCGGCGTCCCCGGGACGCCGCGCCGAGATGCCGCCGTGGGGCGCCACCGTGCCATCGACGATGGCGAAGAACTCGCGCATCATCTCCATCATCTCCGCCGCCGAGGAGCGCTCCGAGCGCTCCGTGTATCCGGCCATGTCGCAGACGAGGACCGTGACCTCGAGCTGCTCTCCCTCCTCGGAGACCCAGCTCGGCCACAGGCGCCCCAGCGAGCTCAGCGCCGCCTCGCTCTGCAGCGCGGAGACCAGCACCCCGCAGGCTACCATCGCGAAGCCAGGGCCGATGACCGGCAGCAGCACACAGGAGCGAACGAAGACCAGCGCCGCCGCCACCGTCCAGCCTACTCCCACCAGGCCTGTCACGCCCCACGTCCACCAGAGCCGGCCCCCTCGGCCCACGAAGCTGACGAGCAGGCAGGCGGGAAGGGCGATGAGCAGACCGGTGGTAGCGCCGGCCTCGCGCACGTACTTGCCCGAGAGTATGGTGGCCGCCGCTTGCGCGTGGATCTCTACGCCGCTCATTGGGCCCACCGGCGTGGAGAAGAGGTCCTTGATCTCGTCCGTGACGCCGATGAGGGCGAAGCGGCCTCTGAAGGCGCCGGGATCGGCGGTTCCGGCCGCGACGTCCTCGAAGGGGACCGTCTTCACGGTCCCAGCGGGCCCGGCCCAGTGGATGATGAACTCGGACGGGACGTGCTTCACGGCGTCGCGGAGCAGCGCCCGCGACAGGGACGGCCATGCGACAGTGCCGTCGGCGGCCTCCTGGATGCTCTCCACGCGCCGTATGGTATTGTCGGGCCTGGGCAGCAGGGGGGAGGCAACGGTGCACGCGGCGGCGGCGACGGGCGCAGCGGGGAACTGGAAGCGGGCGTTCTCCGCTCCGTCGCGCAGTTGGGGGTTGGCCCCGGCCACGATGACCACGTTGTCGGCGCCGGCGATGGCCTCGGCCAGTTGCCGGGTGTCTCGCACAAGGTCCGGGTCGGCGTCGGGGTCGTCGGATTCGCCGGCGAAGAAGACGTCCAGAGCGATGGTGCGGGCGCCCCAGGAGTCGAGATTCCGAATGACGGGGACGTACCTGGAGCGCTCCAGCGCGGTCGGCCCCCACAGCGGCAGCTCATCAAGCGTCTCTGAGGTGATCCCGACGAGGACGAAGTCGTCCACATCAGGCCGCGGGTGGTCCAACCGCAACCGCCACTCCACCGCGAGCAGCTCCAGAGCCCTCAGCGAGTGCAGCCGCGCTCCTGCCATCACCCCGAGCACGGCGATGACGAATGCCACGGTAACCGCGGCCCGTCTGCTGAGACTGGTCTCGAGCACGGCGATCGCGGACCGCCTCCGTCAGGCCTGCCCCTCGCCTTCAGGCAGTGGGGGCGGCGGCTCCTGCTGGGGAGCCGGTTGCGGGGGCAGCGGCGGGGCTCTTCGGGGCTTGGCCTCTCCCTCCTCGTCCTCCGCGCCCAACTGCTGCTGGGGCAAGACCTCGCCCGGAGCAGTCTCGGGCGTTCGGAAGACGACGAGCAGCACGCGCTCGATGGGCTCCACCCGCTGAAGCTGATCCGGAATGCGCTCCCGAAGCTCCGCCGCGATCTCGCCGGGTGCGGCCTCCGTGATCACAGCGAGTGACACGGCCCCGTTGGGCAGCGCCAGCGGAGCAGCACGCAGGACGGTGTCCATCTCGGAGATGATCCTCCGCAGGTGCGCGACCTGGCTGCGCGTGGCCCCGCTGACATCAACGCGCACCGCCTCCGGTCGCCCTCGCCCACGCATCATCTCCCGGATCACACGGGGCCCCATAGCCATGCCGACGCGCCTGCCGAGCGACGTCAGTGCGGCACCGAGGGCCTCTTCGGGGTCGCGTCCGAAGCCCCGTGAGGTGGCCTCAACGGAGCTGACGGGCGTCTCCGCACCGGTGCGCACCAGCATGATGTCGCCGCTCACGCGCGCCGAGAACAGGGCGTTGCCATCCTGCCCGAGTCCATCCAGGCTGACGTCGCCGATGACGTAGAAGTCCGCGTCCGGAAGGTTGCGCCACTGGACGGTTCCGTCTGGATTGAGGGAGTACTCCTCTCCGCGAACCTGCTGGGCGGAGGTGTTGTGCAGGCCGTGGAGAGCGAACTGGGCAGCGATGCGCCTGGAAGCGCTGAAGACACTCTCGGCGGGCATCTCATGCTCCCTGAGGGCCACCATGATTGCGGGACTGCCCAGGTGCTGGACGATGTCGCGATGACGGTTGTACATCACCCACGCGGACGCATCATCGCTGGTGAGGTCAAACGGCCCCAGCTCCGCGCGCAGGTCGGGGGGCACGCGACAGCGGCGGTCGGATTCCACCTGCAGGAGCTGTATCCCCGCCGAGACCTCGACCCGGCCCTCATAGACCACTGTCTCAGAGGTGTCTTCAGTCACCCGGCAGCGGAACACCGTGCCCTTCACCGATGCCACGGCGCTGGGCATGCGAACCTCCCACTTCTTCCCCCCCGTGAGGGCTCGCTCTATCGTCACCCAGATGCCGCCCACAACAGCCTCAAATGTGGTCCTGGCGCCGGTGCTCAGTGCGGTGACCCGCACCTGCGAGTTCTGATCCAGGCGCACGAAGCCGCCCTCGCCGACGGTGAGCTCGGCGCGGGAAGAGGGGCCGGTCCTGATCGTGTCCCCCGGCCTCAGAACCTCATTGAGGCTCGCCGGATGATAGCTCTCTGTGCCGTGGGCGATGTGGACCTCTCCGTACATGGAGGTCAGCACGGCCTGCCTGGTGGCCACCTGCCCCTGATCGGCCAGTACAGCGGAAGCCGCCAGGATCAGTGCGGCGCACGTCGCGAATACGATGAGTCGTGATGCACGCACGGTACTCAGCCTCCCCCGCGTCCCGCGGGTGGCGCGCGCATGTCGATTCCTCAGGCTCTATGATACCGTGATTGCCTGAATAAGGCCAGCACTATTCGTAAGAGACAACTCGCCTGGCTTTATGTTCCGCACATTTTCATGTTCTCAGCGGGAAGATGCGCCGGAAGCGCCCCGGCAAAAGCTCGACGCACGAGTCACTGTGCAGGGGCAGAGGCGCATCGTGCAGGCCGACCCCCGCAGGTGATCAGGCCTGAAGGTTGCGGTTAGCGCTGCGATGGCGGCCGGCCCCGGTCAACGATCGGTCGGCGGCCGCAGGACGCCGGGCCTCCAGGGCCGCTGCGGTCGGTTGCGCTGCTGAGGACGTCCGAGACGCCCCGCCGCCGGACCGGCCTCGGGCCCAGCCCGAGGTCGCTGCTGTGCCTGCGGCGGCTGTGTCGCCTGCGACTGGCCGGCCGGCGTAGGCTTGAACTTGACGAACAGCACGCGCTCGCCCACCAGCACGCGCTGGAGCTGCTCGCCCGCGCGCTGCTCGATGACGGCGGCGATCTGGTCGGGCGAGACCTGTGTGACCACGGCGAGTGAGATCCGATCGCCGGGCAGCACCAGCGGCGCCGTCCGCAGCACGCCCTCCATCTCAGTGACCAGCCGCCGCACCTGCGCCACCTGCTGGCGGGTCGCGCTGGTGAGGTCGATGCGGACCGCACCCACGTGCGCCTGCATCAGCTCGCGGATGATCCGAGGCGCCAGGCCCGCCCCCACGCGCTTGCCCAGCGACAGCAGCGCCGCCCCCACGGCCTGCTTGGGGTTGCGCCCGACGCCCGGCACCAGGGTCTCGATGGAGGTCAGCGCCTCGGTCTCGCCGTCCCGAACCAGCCGGATGTCGCCGCGCACACGCGCGGAGAAGATGCGCTCGTTCACGCGCCGGAGCCGCTCCAGCGTCACATCCCCGATCACGCAGTAGCCGGCCATGGGCGTGCGGCGCCAGCGGATGGTGCCGTCGGGGTTGAAGCTGAACTGCCCGCCCTCCACGTCCTCGATTGACGTGCTGTGCAGGCCATGCAGCGCGAGCTGGCCCGCGATGGCCCTGGAGGCCGCGAAGACGCCCTCCTCCGGCATGTTGTGCTCGCGCAGGCCGACCACGATGGTCGGATTCCCCAGGTGACGGACGATGTCGCGGTGCCGGTTGTACATGACCCAGGCGGACTCATCGTCGCCGGTGAGGCTGAACCGCTCGACAGCCGCCCGCAGGTTCCGGGGCACGCGACAGCGCTGCTCCGGCTCCACGCGCAGGCTCTGATCGCCAACGTTCACCTGCACTGCGCCCTCGTAGACGTAGGTCTCGGACACCCCCTCCTCATCGACCTGGCAGCGGAAGACGGTGCCTGTGACCGCTGCCAGGGCGCTGGGCATGCGCACCTCGAACTTGCTGGAGCCCCCCAGCGCGCGCTCGATCGTCACCCAAATCCCGCCGACGATGGCCTGGAAGGTGGTGCGCCCGCCGACGTTGATCGCCGTCACCAGCACCTGCGAGTTCTCGTCCATGCGCACGTAGCCCCCCTCGCCGATGGAGAGCTCCGCGCGGGAGTCGGCTCCGGTCTTCACGGCGTCGCCGGGTGAGAGCACCTCGTTGCGGGTGGCCGGGTGATAGCCGGCGGTGCCGTGGCGGGTCTGCACGTCACCATACATGGAGCTCAGCACGGCCTTGTTGGTCGCCACCTGGCCGCGCTGAGCCGGCGCCACACCCACCAGCGACAGGGTGGCGAGCGCCGCCAACAGAGCTGCCGTTCGAGACGTTGTCATCGTCGTGGGCCTCCCCGCGCGTGACGAGATGTCGAGCCCGGCCTGCTCACATGATACCACGATGCCGGTGCAGCGCACCACCGATTCGCTGCAACAGACGCCGGCTGCGCGGCGGATCTTCGGCGCGGCCCCGGGCGTTGCCCTGACAAGCGAGCGGCTGCTGTGGCCCGCTCCAATCGCCAGCGGGTGGTCAAACGCGAAGATTCCTTGCAGGCAGGGGAGGTGCAGGCAAGCGGATGGCGAAATAATTGATGTGACGATAGGGCTGCTGCAAGAATGGCGGCGCGGCCTTCGGTGGGAGCAGGGCGTCCAGTATCCTTAACCAGATCCGCCAGTTGCCCCAAAGCGAAGGATGAGGAGGTAGTCTGATGCGACGACGGAAGGGCTTCACCCTGATCGAGCTGCTGGTGGTGATCGCCATCATCGCCATCCTGGCAGCCATTCTGTTCCCGGTCTTCGCCCGCGCGCGGGAGAAGGCTCGGCAGGCGAGTTGTCTCAGCAACCTCAAGCAGTTGGCCCTCGGGATGCTGATGTACGCCCAGGACTACGATGAGACCTTCTGCGCTCTCTACAACGGCCCGACCCGGTCAGAGCCGTGGGTGCCAGGCCACCCCGAGTTCAACTACCACCCGAGCTACGGCTACTTCGACTGCTGGAGCAACGCGATATACCCCTACATCAAGAACGTGCAGGTCTACCGCTGCCCCAGCACGAGGTACAACTGCTACGGCGTTGCGTACGGTCTGCCCCGGCACGGCGCGGACCCATCGGGCGGACGTGTGAGCATGTTTGGACGGCCGACGCTTGCGGAGTTCCGACGTCCCGCGCAGACCCTGATGATCACCGAGAAGGGCGCCGGCGGCGGCTGTCAGTACCTGCTGCACCATAAGTACTACGCCTGCCGGGACGATCACAACGACGGCATGAACCTGGCCTTCATCGACGGCCACGCCAAGTGGCTGAGGGCCGAGCATGGCCCGATCCCACACCCGGGCTGGGAGCCGCCCCACAGCAGCAGCTACGAGGTCCATCCGCCGCTGTGGACCTTCTACGATCCGTTCGGGGAAGGATAGTCAGGAGGGACAGCCGAGCTACCCTGACCAATCACCACCGCTTGCGCCTCTCTGCGGTGGTGGTTGGCATGCCTTCGTAGTGCGCCCTGGCGGAGATGCAGCGCCCAATTCGGCGCTCGTCGCCGCTTGGGCTGCCTGTCGGATCGCGTTGCGTGCCGCGACGCGGGCAGGGCTCCTGTGCCTGCTTCGGCCCAAGCCGGGACTCGCAGCCGCAAGCTGCGCTACTCCCGACGCTTCTGTGCGGGCCTTACGAACACCATGACCACGTTCTCGTGCTTGCCGTCCCAGCGGTAGATCGATGTGCCCGTCTGCTGCCATGGTCCGGACTGCCTGCCCAGGCCCAGGTCCTCGGCGGCGACCTGATCCTCGATCGCCTTATGCCTCACCGGCGGCGAGTCGAAGCCGTCGTGGCAGATCACATACCGCCGACCTCCGCGCTCGATGTACCCGATGCCGACGGCACTGAAGGCGCGGATGGCGCGCTGCCTGGCGTAAGCCGGGTCCTCCCCTGTCCCGGCGTCGTAGCAGAAGGTGAGGATAACGGGGCGGTTGTCATCGATTGAGGCCTTGTAGTCCTCGAAGTCAGCTCGCTCGAGGGGGTCCTTCGTATAGCGGACTCGCTCCGTGATCTCGACGCCCTCGACCCTCTCGACCTGGAGGTAATCCTGCAGACCGGTGGCTATGTGCCAGATGCTGGGCACGGGGCACCCCCCGCAGTCCTCCACCATATACAGGTTCATTGCCGCGACCGACCGCTTGTCCGTCAGCTCCGGATCGTCCCACCCATAGTGTCGTGCCACCCAGACCCCGGAGGTCGCATGGGTGTTGCGTTGGCCGACGATGGCCTTCCCGGGCCGGTCGATGACTCGCCACTGTGGCTGGACGTCGCGGCAGCCCTGTGCGCCGCACAGTAGCGCCACAGTGACCACGCTCGCGCACAGAAGCAGCGGCGGACTGCCACTGTGCTGACGCCGTTGACCGACCGCTGGCGGGTTGGCTGGTGTGTGGTGGATCATCTCGCCGATCTCTCCTGCATGGCTCCGGTGGTGGTGATCCTACAGGCACACGCTATCCCCGGCGCCCTGTGGCGACGGATGGTCTGCTCGACGCACCACCGATTCGCTGCAACAGACGCCCGCTCCGCGGCCGATGTTCGGGTGAGAACGGCCGGGCCGGGATGGAACCTGCCGCCTGCACAGAACGACCACGCACGCGGCACCCTCGCTGCGCTCGGGCGGCCCCTCCGCATGACAACAAGACACGCGCACAGTCCCGGCTCAACTCCATCGTAGGCCTCCCGCAAGATGTGGGTAGCGCAGAGAGGCCGTACGGAGGGGCGGGCTTCCTTGCCCGCCCGTCGTTGTCGTTCGTCGAGGCGTCTGGAGCGGCGCGCCCTCGTTCGCGCCCCGTCGTTGTGATTTGCCGCAGATGACGTGGGCCGGGGTGGAACCTGCGATGGTGCTCAGAGGCTCGCACCATCGCATCGCTTGCTTCGCTGCGCGACGGCCCCTCCAGGCCAGTTACCGATAGGTTGGCATATAGCCTTTGCCCCCGATCACATTGTAGCGAATGCACGGTCCTCGCCGCGGAGGTCGGAGGCGCATCACACCGCCGCGCCGTTGGCCCGCAGGCGCTCCTGGAGGGCGCTGATCTCCACCGCCGCGGCGTTGCCATCCGCGTCCGCAGCCATGGCGGCTCCCTCGCCGGCGGCCTGCCCGATCGCCATACAGGGGCCCATCACGCGCAGGGCGGCCATGGCCTGGTGGTCGGCGGAGATGGCGCGGCCGGCCGCCAGCAGGTTCTGTATCTCCGCGGAGACCAGAGAGCCCCACGGGATGTCGAACCACAGTCCGTCGCGGGGGTACAGGCCCGCTCGGTCGGACTCGGCGTCCGGGTCGCCGGGCAGCTCGTCGTAGTGCTCCTCGTACATGGCGCAGGGCGGCTCGTTGGGGCAGCCCGTGTAGCACAGGTGCGTGTCGTGCTTGACGCGGCCCAACGGGCAGTGGATGTCGATCCAGTAGGGGCAGCGCGCCACGGCGTCATCCCGGCGTCGCGCCTCGGTGACGTCCTGGCCGGTGACCACCTCCAGCCCCACCATCTGCCGGCTCTCCCTCAGGCCGATATGCGGCGGGGTCTGGATGAGGTAGGCCTCCTCCATCCCCGGCACGCACTCCCGCCAGAAGTCCACGATCTCCCAGGTGTCGCGCCGGATCTGCACCTCACCCCGCGTCAGGTCCTCCACGCTGCAGGGGTCGCCTGCGAAGCGCGTGCAGTTGGCCATGTACTGGCCGCGGTCCTTGCCGGCGATGGCGCCGCCCCAGTGCGGGTTGTAGGCGGTGATGCGACCCTCGTCGATGGCCTGGCGGGCGCGCCGGCGGAAGTCCTCCATGGCCTCGCCGGTGGGCAGGCGCTGGGAGTCCGCTCCGCCGATGCGGAACATGCTGCCCATCGACTGCACCGCGCCGTCGGCCGAGCGCCCGAATGTGAAGTCCGCGCCGGCCTGCGCCACCAGGTCGGCGTCGCCGGTGGCGTCAACGAAGACCTCGCCGAGCACCGCCCGCGGGCCGGACTTGCCCTCCAGCACCAGCGCCTGCACGCGCCCGTCGTCCACCACTGTGTTCGCGGCCCAGGAGTGCAGCAGCAGCTCGCAGCCGGCGTCCAGCACCAGCTCATCGCTGGCGAGCTTGAAGGCCTCCGGCTCGAAGCGGATCCCACCGCTGGCGATAGCCTCCTCATAGGGCGGTGCGCCGTCGAGCTCAGCCATCCGGCGGCAGAGCTCCTCGGCGATCCCGCCGATCATGGGCTCGTCGGTCCCGGAGGCCCTCACGCCCAGGATGACTGCGATGAGGCCGGCTGTGGCCATGCCCCCGAGGTAGCCGTAGCGCTCGACGAGCAGCGTCTTGCCGCCCGCGCGCGCCGCGGCGACGGCCGCCGGTATCCCGCCTGGCCCCCCTCCCGCCACGATGACGTCGTACTCCCCGATGACGGGGATCTCGCGCTGCGGTACGGTGATCGTGTCCATTGCATGCCCTCCTGTCACTGCATGCTGTCGTCCCGGGCCGCAGATGCATCCGACCCCTGCGGGCATTTCACCGCGCAGGCGGTACATCCTCCGAGCCGCGAAGGTCTGTCGGGCCCTCGGGAGGAAGTACCGTCCGAATCCACCTCGCTTGAGGAGGCGCATCGTGATGTCTGAGCAACGAGAGAGAGCCGCCTGGGGCGCGACGGCGCACGCCGACGAGATCGGGGAGCTTCCCTCAACGTTCCCCCGTGAAATCGGCCCCCGGGCCATGGAGTACCTCCAGGAGGTCGTGGACAGCGGCCTGACGGTCGATATGCTGGGGCGCTTCGAGACCGCCTTCGCCGAGGCCTACGGCGTGAAGCACTGCATCGGCACACCGGGCTGCACGCCGGCCCTGGCCACCCTTGCGGCGGCCTTCGACTTCGAGCCCGGCGACGAGATCATCGTCAGCCCCGTCACCGACTACGGCACCGTCCAGGGCCTGGTGGCGGAGGACTACATCCCCGTTTTCGCCGACACCGAGCCGGCCACGGTGAACATGAGCGCGGCCACCATCGAGCCACTCATCACCGATCGCACACGCGCCATCCTGGTGGTGCACAAGACCGGCATCATCTGCGACATGGACCCCATCAACGAGCTGGCCGATGAGCACGACCTCCTCGTCTACGAGGACGCGTGCCAGGCGGTCTTCGGGCGCTACAAGGGGCGGCTGGCCGGAACGCTCTCCCGCGCCGGCGGCTTCTCCTTCGACGCCGAGAAGACCATGGGCTCGGACGTGGGCGGCTGCGTGGTGACCGATGACGATGAGCTGGCGGAGCGCCTGCGCTTTATCGGCCAGAGCCGCGGCGCGGAGATGGAGCCGGGCTTCGGCCGCCTGCACACCGAGCCGGGCTACGCCTACCGCATGACCCAGTCCACCGCCGCCATCTGCCTGGCGCAGCTCGAGATCATCCAGGACCAGGTGGCGCACATCGACCGCATGGTACGGCTGATGAGCCGGCTCATTGGGGAGATCGACGGCGTCACGCCGCTGCCCATCCCCGACTACATGGATGTCTACTCGGCGTGGATGTTCGGGATGAGCATCGATCCCGAGCAGTTCACCTGCACCGCCGACGAGTTCGGCGAGCAACTCGCGGAGGGCGGCATCCCCGGGGCCAGCACCGCCCGCTACTACCTGATGCCCGAGGCCTGCACCTTCCTGCAGCGGTGGGCGGAGGAGCAGCGCTACCCCTACTCCATCCCGCCGGCCTCGCGGCAGTACTGCTACGGCCGCTACGCCTGCACCACGGCCCACGATTTCCTGGACACCTGGATTCGCTGGTCCACGTTCTGCGAGAAGTACACGGAGGAGGACTGCGAGCGGGCGGCCGCCATCGTCGGGCGGGTCGCGGACCGCAACCGGAGGTGACGGGCGTGCTGGAGCTGACCGGGCGGTACTACCGCAGCATCCCCATCACCGACCCCGGCTACGAGGAGGAGCCGCTGCGGCTGCCCGTCGATGAGACCGCGCTTGTCTCCCTCCACTGCTGGAACATCGGCTGCCCGGGCGGGCCGGAGCTGGACCCGGACTTCTGCGTCGGCATGGGCTACCCGGGCGTGACCGCGGAGGCCTACCGCATCATGCGCGAGGCCATCCGTCCGGCGCTGGATGCCGCGCGCGGCTGCGGGCTGGCCGTCTGCCACGTGCAGGCCGAGGGCATCGCCAAGCGCTACCCCGAGTGGTACGACTACGCCCTCGACGAGCCGGCGGAGAGCGCCATCCCGAAGCCCGAGGCGCCATCAGAGGCCATCCCCGGCCACCGGAAGGCCATCCTGGAGCGGTCGCACGGGGTTGATTACGTGAACCGCTCGGGGCTGGCCACCATGGACTTCCCGGAGGTGGTGGCGCCCCAGCCGGGTGAGCCGATCGTCCACCAGACCCCGCAGTTCGACCGCGTGCTGCGCAAGCGGGGGATCGTGAACCTGATCTACGCCGGCTTCGCTACCGACATGTGTATCCTCAACGCCCCCGGCGGCATGGGGCCGATGTTCGGCCTCGGCTACCGGGTCATCCTCATCCGCGACGCCACCATCGGCGTAGAGCCGCCCGACTTCCTGCCCCAGCGCATCGCCACTCGGTGGGGAATCCGCTACCACGAGACGCACTGGGGCGATACTGTGGCGCTGGACGACTTGCTGGACGCGTGCGGGAGTGTGACGAGTGAGCCGTGATGCAGGATGCCGACGGGGCCTCACCCGGTGGAGTTTGTGGGGCGCACTCCATCCCTCTCTCCTTCGCTGGCTTCGCTGGCAGGCGGGAGGGGGGGGCAACGACGGACGGCAACGACAGGCGCGGCACGGGTCCGCGCCCTACAGTAGACGACATGGCTTTGCTGTACGGAGCGGCGGCGTGCCCACGCCGCCGGCCGTTGACAAGGCCCGAAGCCATCCGGAGGGACGCATCTTCGGATGCGTCCGCCTTTGTCGTGAGAGACGACACAACGACTCGACGGGTCTGAAGACCCGTCGCTCCGAACGACGCACGGCAAGCGGCCGGGCGGGTGGGGCTGCCCCCGCGGCTCCGTACGACCAGGCCCGAAGCCATCCGGAGGGACGCATCTTGAGATGCGTCCGCCTTTGTCGTGAGAGACGACACAACGGCCCGACGGGTCTGAAGACCCGTCGCTCCGAACGACGCACGGCGAACGGCTGGGGCGCGCGGCGTCCTGGAGGGGAAGGACGGCCGAGGGCGGGAGTCCGTTCCCCCTCCCGCGTGCGCCACGTCGTGTGTGGCGCCAGGGACGGGGGTGGGCCGAGCGAAGCTCGGGGCGGGGGGAGGCAGCCGGGACCGACCCAGGAGGAGAGCTGACCGATGACCAGCACTGCCGCAAGCGACCGCACTCCCGTCCAGGTGACGCTCCCCGACGGCGTGCGCTGCGCCATGGCCATGACCTACGACACCGACATGGCCGCCGGCTATGCGCCCGACGGCGTCTGCCACGGCCGCTCCATGCCGGCCCTGAAGAGCTACATCCTGCGCCTGTGCGACACCGCCGAGCAGCTCGGCGTACGCCTGCACTTCTTCCAAATCGCCAATGGCCTGGAGCCGACCGAGGACGTGGGCTACCTGCGTGAGGTGCTCGATGGCGGCCACGACCTGGACTCGCACACTTACTCCCACGAGCCTCTGAACACCGAACACCTCGGCCTGTTGCACAGGGAGCTGTCGCGCGCGGATGAGCTGTTCGAGGAGCGCCTGGGTCACACCTCAACCGTGCTGCGCGGGCCGGGTGGGTACGAGCACGGACTGCGGGGCCTGCCCGATAATCAGCAGGTCATCCTCGACAACGGCTTCCGGTGGGTGAGCTGCGAGTACAATTTCCGCGCGGGGCCGGACGATTACATGCAGGCGGTCAGCGGCCCGGCCGAGGACGTGGTGTATGCCTACGACAGCGGACTCATCGAGCTGCCGATCATGAGCCTCACCGACCGCAACTTCTTCGACTCCATCATGAACGTGGACAGGGCCGCCTACGAGGCCTGGCGCGCCGAGTGGGGCCACCGCGCGGTGGGGGAGAGCTGGACGAAGGCGCCCTGGACCGCCGATGACGCCCTCGACCGGTGGATCGACTACAACCTCTCAGTCGCCGACTTCGCCTACCAGAACGCTCTCCTGTGGGTGGTGGCCTGGCACCCCTACTCGCACTACCTGCACGACCCGGAGAACCGCGCGCTGCCTGCGTTGCTGCGGTGGGCCGCCGAGCGCGACGGCGTCCTCGTCTGCACGCTGCGCGACGTGGTGGAGTGGATCGAACCGGCGTAGGGCGTTGTCATTGCCGTTGGCGGTTGGCTGTTTGTCCAGTCGTCAGGGAGGGGCGGGCTTCCCTGCCCGCTCGGGCCGTTGATCGTTGGCGTCACTCCGCCTCCGCTCGCAGGTAGAACGTCTCCCCGTCGCGCTCCTCCATGCGGATCTTCTCCTCGGAGACCAGATGCTGGAGGTACTTGAGCGCCTCGTTGGGGTGCATGCTGATGCCGTGGGCGACGTCCTCGAGGGTGCAGGGGCGGTAGTTGACCAGCGCCAGCACCTCGGCTTCGTCATGCTCGGCCATCTCAGCCATTTCGCCCTCCCAGGCTGAGGGGATGACCATGGCGCGGGGACCGAGGATGACACGGGCGTGGATGAGTGTGTGATTGTCAACCCGTTCGGCCTCGCCGCTGAGGGCGGGGCGCACCACGGTATTGAGCTGGACCTCGTCTGGAGCGATGCGGTCGATGGCGCGCTGCAGGGCGTCGAGCTCCTCCTCGCTGTCGTTGACGCCTGCCACCAGCATCACCTCCAGCCACACCTCACCATGGAAGGCCGCCACCGTCTCGCGCAGGCCCTGGATGTAGCGCTCCAGCGTGATCTCCGACACGGGGCGGTTGATGCCCTGGAAGGTCTCCTCAGTGGCAGCGTCGAGCGACGGCATGATCAGGTCCGCCTGCATGGCGGCGTCGCGCACCCCCTTCTTCCACAGCAGGGCGCCGTTGGTCAGCAGCGCCACGGGCATCTCCGAGAGCTGGCGCGCCCTGACGATGGCCTCGGCGAGGTCGATGTTCAGCGTCGGCTCACCGGAGGCGGAGAAGGTCAGCCAGTCGGCCTCTCTGCCGCTGGACAGCCACCGCTCCAGCTCGTCCAGGACCTCATCGACGTCCACGTAGTCCCCGCGCTCGGCGGTGTGCACGGTGGTGGGGCCGAGCTGGCAGTAGATGCAGTCGAAGCAGCAGGTCTTCATGGGCGCCATGTCGATGCCCAGCGACCTCCCCAGCCGCCGCGACGGCACGGGTCCGTAGAGATGCTTGTACTCAGCCATGGGGTTCATGCCTCGCTCTCACCGATCTGTGGGAGCAGCCGGCTGATGATCTCACGGTAGGCCTCACGCACGCTCTCGGGCGCCGCTTCGTCCAGCAGCGGACGGCCCTGATCGCTCAATGCCACGATCTCCGCCGATAGTGGCACGCTGCCCAGGAAGGGGACATTCATCCTCTGGGCCATCTCCTCGCCCCCACCGACCGAGAAGATGTCAGTGCGCTTCCCGCAGTGCGGGCAGATGAAGCCGGACATATTCTCGATCACGCCCAGCACATCGAGGCCAACCTTTCGCGCGAAGTTGATGGCCTTGCGGCAGTCCGAGAGGCTGGCCTCCTGCGGGGTGGTGACGATGATGGCGCCGTCGGCGTGCGGCAGCGACTGCGCCAGCGTCAGCGGCTCGTCGCCGGTGCCCGGCGGAAGGTCCACCACCAGGATGTCGCGCTCCCCCCACTCCACGTCAGCGATGAACTGGCGCAGCACGCCCCCGCGCAGCGGGCCGCGCCAGATGGTCGGCGTGTCGGGCTCGACGGTGAGGAAGCCGATCGACATCACCGCCAGGTTCGGCCTCAGCTCGGCCGGCCGCATGGCTCCCTCAGTCCCCACCACGCCCTCCCCGCGCATCCCCGTCAACAGGGGGATTGTCGGCCCGTGCAGGTCCGCGTCCATGAGCCCCACCTGCTGGCCGCGCTCCGCGAGAGCGACGGCTAGATTCGCCGCCACCGTGCTCTTGCCCACCCCGCCCTTGCCGCTGAGGATCAAAACGACATGGTCGATGTGCTCCATCCGCTCGTTGATCCTCTGTGTTTGCTGCTCGTACTGCTCCATCCGGTCTTCCATGGCAGCGTCCGAGCCTTCCTCGCGTCAGAGGCTGGCGATGAGATCGGCTGTGCGCTCCCAGGCCTCGCGCATGGCCTGGGCGGCCGGCCCGTCGTTGTGCTCCACCAGGGGCATCTCCTGGGCCAGCGCGTCCGTGACCGTGGGATCCCAGGGGATCTCGCCCAGGATCGGCAGGTCCTTCTGCGCGCACCAGGTACGCAGCCGCTGGGCGTTCTCGGAATTGAGGTCGGCCTTATTGATGATGATCGCCGAGCGCTGCCCGAAGTGCTCCACCATCTGTATCTGCCGCTCCATGTCGTGGATGCCCGAGAGCGTCGGCTCAGTGAGCACCACCGCCATATCGGCGTCGGCGAGCGCGGCTGTGGTGGTGCACCCCAGGCCGGGCGGGCCGTCGATGAGGATCAGCGGCAGGTCGTGCTCGTAGGCCAGGTTCTCGGCCTTCTGCCGCACCAGGGTCACCAGCCTGCCGGAGCTCTCGGCGGCCGGCAGCAGGCGGGCGTGGGCCATCGGCCCGTACTTGCACTCGCCGGTAAACCAGTGGCCGACCACCACCGGCTGCAGGCGCAGAGCGTTGGTCGGACAGACCACCACGCACATGCCGCAGCCCTCGCAGGCCAGCTCATCGACCTCATCGACCGTGATGGCCTCGAAGCGGCAGTGCTTTTCGCACATGCCGGATTTCATGCACGCGTCCTCATCACGCACGGCGATCTTCGCGCCCACGAACTCGCCCTGCTCGGTGTCGTTGGGGTGCATCAGCAGGTAGAGGTTGGAGGCGTCCACATCGCAGTCGGCGATGACCTTGTCCTCACTGAGGGCCGCGAATGCGGCCACCGTCGTGGTCTTGCCGGTGCCGCCCTTGCCGCTGACGATCGTGATCTGTTTCAGGTCTGACATGATGAGTGCTCCTATCCTCCAGAGCTACAAGCTTCCAGTCGCAAGCTTCAAGCTGACGACTAACGACTGTGCCACAACGGCTCTCCCGACCGTTCGCTGCAATCCGTTGCCGTCATGTCCTACGGAGCCGCGGGCTGCCCAGCCCGCCTGTCCTTGCCGTCTGTCGTCCGTGGCACCGGCGGCCCCGCCGTCAGGACGGGCGCACTGCGCACCGGCCAGGGGTGCGTCCTCAGATTGTCGGCTGCGCGCGGAGGCGCTGCAAGCCACGTCAGTGCTGGGGCGCGGGCGCCCTCGCCCGCGCGCCGTTTGCCTCAGGCGGCCCAAGGGTCGAGTGGCACTGCGCGCCATAAGCCGGCGAGGGCGCCGGCTTCCCAGGATGAGATACTGTGGGCGCAGGCGGGCCTGTGCCCATGGGGAGATACGCGGATGCGTCTTCAGGCGGGACTGCAACCGCAGGCCAGACGCGCGCAAGCGCCGCCAGGCCACCCGGTCCTCGTCTTCCGCGGACACTGCGCATTCGCAGCCTCGTCGCGACGCGCCTTGCGCGTTCTGTCGAATCGTCGGATAATGGGCGTGAGAGCCTTGGTGGCGCATGTGCGCTTCGGGGCTCTCGCCGAGGTGCGGTGGCGGCCGGCCACCAAGGGAAGGTGAGCAGAAGGCTCACAGCAGCCGGCCGCCACCAAGCCTCAGGCTACCACCAGCGGCCCATGCCGCGGCCCATGCCGCGGCCGAAGCCGCCGCCACGGCCCCAGGCCATCCCGCGGCCGTAGCCGAACGGCGCGCGGCCGCGACCCCAGGCCATGCCCATGCCGGGGCGGAAGCCCCAGCCGTAGCCGCCCCAGGGCATGCCCATGCCGTAGCCCCAGCCGGGGTACGACCAGCGGCCGTAGCCGCCGTAGGGGTAGCCGTATCCCATGGGCGAGTAGGGCGCGCCCCACGCGCCCCAGCCGGCGTTCATGGGGCTGGCCGGATTGCACCAGCCCCGCGCTCCGCCGGTCATCGGGCCCATTCCACCGGGTCCTGTTCCATCGAGTCCAGGCATTGAGTACACCTCCTGTTTGTGATGATGAGGATCGTCTCGCAGGTCGTCCTATCGCTTGCGGGTCATGACGTTCCCGCAGTTTGGGCACTTGATGCGGTTGCAGGGCACACCGCGCTGATGTGGACGCTCCGCCCCGCAGTTGGGGCAGATGCAGTTGCCGCCCACACCCATTGCGAAGCCGCCCATGCGTCCGCGTCCGCCGCCGCCGGCTCCCCGCCCGCCGCCGGCTCCGCGGCCCGCGCCGCGTCCCCCGCCTCCGGGAGGTCCAGTTCCGTCGCCTCGGGGCATGATCCGTCTCTCCTTTCGTGACGGAGGGCTGCAACGTGCCCCGCGCCCGGCCAGTCCGACGCCTCACGCGCCCGGACTCGCCGGCTGCACGGCAGCCTGCTCCACGATTGTCTGGTACACGTCGATCAGCTCATGGCGCCACTCATCGGTGGCGCCGATGAGGGTCTCGCCGCGGGAGTATGCCTCGGCGATGGCGCGCCGCTCCGGCACGCGCAGCAGCACCGTCAGCTCCTCGGCGGCGATGTACTCATCCATCTGCATGTATCCGTCGCGGTCGCGGTTGACGATGACGCCGCAGGGGATCTCCATGCGGCGGCAGGTCTCCACCGCCTCCCGCAGATTCGCCAGGCCGAAGGGCGTGGGCTCGGTCACCAGGACGCAGTAGTCGCTGTCCTCCACCGCCTCCTGCATGGGGCAGGCGGTGCCCGGCGGCGCGTCGGTGATGGTGATCATCTCGCCGGAGATGGCGCGCTTGACCGCGCGCGTCACCGGCCCCGAGCGCTGGTGGCCCACGTCCAGCCGGCCCTGGTGGAACTCCACGCCCTCCGGGCTCCGCCCCCGCACCACATCGCCGATGCGCATCGGCACCTCCTCGATCGCCCCAGTGGGACACACCCAGGCACAGGCCCCGCAGCCCGAGCAGAGGTCGTGGAAGGTCACCACGGCCTCCCCGATAGCCGCGATGGCCCCCACCTCACACACGTGGGCGCACTTCTTGCAGTGGACACACCTCTCCGGATGCACCTCCGGCACCAGGATGTTCACCACCTCGCGGCCAGCGATCTCCGGGTGCAACAGGATGTCCACATTCGGCTCCTCGACGTCACAGTCCAGCACCTGCACCGCGCCCGGGCGCTGTCGGGACAGTGCCTGCGCCAGGCTGCAGGCGATCAGAGTCTTGCCGGTACCGCCCTTGCCGGCGGCCACGGCGATGGTCAGGTTGTGGTCGATAGCACTCATCTTCCAACGCTCCCGGTCCGCGGGGGGCTACTCTCCCTGTGACTGCAGGTGCTCGATCTGCGAGCGGATGAACTGGAGCTGCTGCTCCAGCATGTCCGCCTCCATGCGCAACATGCTGAGCTCGTACTGACGCATCTGTTCCGCAACCTCCGGGGGCATCCCCGGGCCCATCGGTCCCATCATCGGCCCGCCCAGCCACGGAGGGGGCATGTCCATCGGGCCCATCATGGGAGGCTGCGGGCCCCACGGGCCGAATTGCGGCGGCCCCCAGGGACTGAAGTACTGCTGTCCCCATCCGCCGCCCGCCTGCTGACCACCTGCGCCACCGGAAGGACCGGCCGAATCGCTTTCCATCATCCCTCATTCGTCCCTTCCTTGGATCTGCCTTACGTCAGGCCTGGAAGGCAGTCACTCTTCCTCGGATTCCAGGTACTCGATCTGCGAGCGGATGAACTGGAGCTGCTGCTCCAGCATGTCCGCCTGCATGCGCAGCATGTTGAGCTGGTACTTGCGCATCTCTTCCTCCCACTCGGCCGACACGGGACCGCCCATCGGCGCCTGCATGCCGGGCCCCATCCCCGGGCCCATCATGCCCGGACCCATGGGCCCCATGGGGCCCATCATGCCGGGCTGGGGCCCCCAGCTCTGCTGTCCCTGGCCCTGCTGGCCGCCGGGACCGACGCCTTGGGCCTGACCCATGCCGCCCGGGCCCTGGCCCATGCCGGCCCCCATGCCGCGGCCCATGCCTCGGCCCATTCCGGCGCCCATGCCCCCGCCCATCCCGGCACCGGGCTGGCCGCCGGGACCGGCGGTCTGGCCGCCGCCGACGCCGGTATGCGCTGCGGTGGTGGCGCCGCCGACCTCCTGAAGCTGGCCGGAGGCGGCGGCCTGCGCGGCCTCGCGCACGGTCATTCCAGCCGCCTGGAAGGTGCGGATGCCGCCGGCCTGCAGCGCCTGCGCGGCGTTGGGGCCGTAGTTGCCTGCCACCACGGCCGCCGCGCCGGAGTCGCCAACGAGCTGCGCTGCCGCCGTGCCGGCTCCCGAGCCCATCTGTGGACCCGGGTTCTGAACGGCCTCGAACTCCATGGTGTCCGTATCCACGATCACGAACCACATGCAGCGTCCGAAGCGCGGGTCCATCTGAGCGTCTATGCTGTCTCCTGAGGATGCGACTGCGACCTTCATTGGTGTCTCCTCCTATAAATACGCGGCGCAGCAGCGCTCACGCTCATACAATGCTGATGCTGCCGTCGTCGTAGGCCCCGATCGTGTCGCCTGTGATGGGACGAAGGACCTCCGCCTCGAAGTGCTTCTCCAACAGCTCCGCGCCCCTCTCGCCGGAGCAGTGCATTGGCGCCAGCCAGCGCACTCCCCTCTGGTGCAGCCCGGCGGCCACAGCGGCGATGCGCTCCTCGGACTCATCCGCGAGATGCGTGCCGCCGATGATGGCACTCGGATACCGTCCCGCCACCTCCTCCGCCCGCTCGGCAATGTCCACCAGGCCCGCGTGGGCACAGCCGGTCACCAGGACCGGCGCGCCGCCGGTCTCGACGACGACCGAGAGGTCGTCCCGGAAGTCATCCGGCCGGACCTGGCCGTCGCGCTCCACCATCAGGTGCGGGGCCTCGGGCGCCAGTCCCGACCTCCGCGGCACCTCGCCCGTGGTCACGGCGCCCTCCAGCACCTGCACGGGCTCGTCGCTGAGCTCGAACCGCGCTCCCAGCTCCTCCAGCTCCTCGCGCGACATCGGTGGACCGATGTCCGCCATTTCGCCGTCCGGGGTCTCATGGTAGCGGGGCTCGAACACCAGCGGGTGGGCGATCACGCGCAGCTCGCCGAGCCGCTGCAGGAGCCCCGGAAGGCCGCGGGTGTGATCATAGTGGCCATGGCTGAGCACCAGCGCCTGCGCCTGTGCGGGGTCAACGCCCATGGCGTCGGCGTTGGCCCACG
>JAYENL010000105.1:0-2029 GCA_034722055.1 Armatimonadota bacterium | reverse complement strand
GCCGTAGGCCCCGATGCGGTCACGGCGGCAGGTATCGGACACGATCACGATCACATTCACGTGGTCTCACCTCGTGGTGTGGCGCGCTGCAGTGCACAGCGGTTAGGGGTTCGCGTCTGAGGCAGGGGAAGCCTTCGTCGTCGCGCTTCCGCCCTGGCGCAAGCTTCCAGCCTGCGGTCGCTTGCCGTCGGAGGGGCCGCACGAGCGCCACAGGCGCGAGGCCGGCCCACCACGGTTTACGCCTGCGTCAGCACCAACGCCACATCGCCATCCCCCTCCAGGTCGTGGCCGACGTCCGTGCCGCCGTCGTCGTCTCCGTCCGCGCCGACGGAGTAGATCGTCAGCACACCCGCGCCCACGCGGCCGCGGGCAGAGGCCGGGTGCCTGCGTGAGATCGATACGGGCTCGCCTGCCGCGCTCCGCAGCGCCGCGTCCGCGAATGGATCCCGCGGCACCTCCGACAGATACTCCGGCACGAGCTGGTCCAGACTCTCCGGGTAGGCCCCGCGGTTTGCCTGATACGCCTGCGCGGCCAGGGCCGCCACGCAGCACCGCAGCCGCGCCTCAATGAACGCGAACTTCAGCCCGCTCCGCTTGAAGGTGGCCAGGGAGCGCTGGGCGATCGGGTTATCGGGCGCCTGGATCTGCTGGCGCGCCCAGTAGGGCTTCTGCGCCTCTTCGGTGCGGCGCGCGAACACCTCCGTCAGCGCCACCCACGTGTCCTCCGGCGTTACTCCCGTCGCCCGCTCCGCCAGCTCCTCGTCCTGATAGATCTCTGCGAGCTCCCTCCCTTCCCCCAACGCTGGGATGATGATATCCACGTAGAGCGCCTTTCCGACGATGGCCTCGCCCTCCATGATCTCGCCGAAGCTGGCACACTCAGCCATCGCGCGCTGAAGGGCGTTGAGCGCGATCTGCGCCCCGGCAGCATCCAGGTCGGGGATGGCCTCGCGCAGCGCCGCCTCGCCGATGGCCTGGCAGGCCGTCTGCACCAGCCCCGCGATGAGCGTCCCCTGTGTTCCCACATCCGCGGCCAGGTGCATGCAGGCGATGCCGTCCAGCGCTGCGGGCAGCGCCCGGTCCTGCCTCAGGTGGTAGATGCTGCGCGCGTGGAACATACGCGCCGCCTGGCGAAGGTCTGCGAAGTGCGGGAAAGCCACGCCGATGTCCTCCTGCGAGCGCACTGGAGACACCTGTGCCTCACCGGCGATCGCCTCCTCCAGCGCCCGGAAGACCTGCGAGTAGGCTTCCACGAGCCTGGCAAGGCGATCGGTCTCAAGCTCCTGCGCCCAGCCGAAGTCCAACGGACGCTTCGCATTCGGCGTCTCCGCCCCGGGAGGCATCGGCGGGGGACCTGGTCGGCCCGCCTCGGCCTGCGCCTCCTCCTCTGCCTCTTCAGGCGCCTCCGCTGGCGGCGCAGCCGGCTCCGGGCCCACACCGACAACGGGCTCACCCCGCAGTGCTTTGAGGCCCTCGTCGATCCGCTCAGCCATCTCGAAGGCCCGCAGGTAGATGTCCCACGCGTTCGGCTCCGGCATCTGCACCTCTGGTGGCTGCCAGCTCTCCCAGGGCTTCTCGCCCCCCTGCTCCTGCGCCGGCGCCACTGCCAGCAGACACACGGCCACGATGATGACGATACTGGGCCTGACGATCTTCATCTCGATCCCCTCTGCGTAGTTCGGACATACCCAACTCGTGCCCCGGCGGCTTCCGCCGCGGCCCTCCATGTAGTATGTGTCCTGGCGCCCGCGTTTTTGTCTACGTCTGACGCGTTCTCAGACCGTTTGCCTTTGGAGGGGCCGCACGAGCGCCGGAGGCGCGAGGTCGGCCCAACACGGTCGTACTACTCTCTACCGCTGCGGACTCGTGGCGCAGGCTTCCAGCCTGCGGTCGTGGCGATTGGAATTGACATAGGTAGGCCCTCACGGGCTGTCCCTGTCACACCACCGTGCGTACGGGTCCGTACACGGCGGTTCGATCAGATTGAGGCTGCGTCCCTGACGCGCAGTTGTGGCAGGCCCAGGTCGGC
>JAYENL010000104.1:0-10800 GCA_034722055.1 Armatimonadota bacterium | reverse complement strand
GTCGCGGCTGTCGCTCCACGCTTCCTTCAGACGACACCTCCCGATGCCGCCCCTGCGCTTCGCTCACCCTTCGCCTCCATCTGGCTGGGTAGAGGACTTGCACCTCCCGACTGTCGAACATGCCCGGCACACACGCAGTGGAGATCGGAAGCTGAGGCGCGGCTGATGGGCGACATGCGCAGGCCAGCGCCGTTGTCCAGTCGTTTGGAGGGGCGGGACTACGCTCCCGCCCGTTCGTTGTCGTGGAGTCGTTCGCAATCGCGATGCGCAAACGGCGCACGCACACCAGGGGCTACAATGCCACCTCCGCCTCGCGCATGGCCCGGATCAGCTCCTCGGTGGCCTCGCGAGGGTGCTCGGCCGTCGCGATGGCCGAGATGACGCAGACCAGGTCGATGCCGCAGCCGGCCAGCTCGCCCACGTTGTCCGCCGTGATGCCACCGATGACGCACAGCGGCAGGTCGGTCTCCGTGCTCAGCCGCCGGGCCAGCGCCGGCCCCGCCACGGGCTCGTGGGGCTTGGTCGGCGAGCGGAACATGGGGCCGGCTGAGACGTAGTCTGCACCCTCCGCCTCCGCTCGCCGCACGGCCTCCGCGGTCGGGGTGGTGGCGCCGATGATGGCGTCCTCGCCCAGCATCCGCCGCGCCTGTGCGACCGGCACGTCCTCCTGGCCCACGTGGACGCCCGCCGCGCCGGCCTCCGCCGCCACCGCCGGCAGGTCGTTGACAAGCATGGGCACGTCGAACTCGCCGCAGAGCCTCACAAGGGCGCGTGCGAGCTCTGTCATCTCGGCGATGGGGGTGTGCTTCGCCCGGAGCTGCACCAGGACGACCCCGCCCTCGAGGGCTGCGCGCGTCACCGCCATGATCTGCTCCGGGTTCAGCGCACCGGTGTCCGCCGCGAAGTAGAGGCCGCGTCTGAGCCTCTTTCCGTTCATGTTGGTCCTCCCGGCCCTGCGAGGCCGCTGGTTGCTTGACTCCCAGTCCCCCACAGCCTATCATATTCGTACGGGCGGTGGTCTCGCAACGCCGCCCATGTGGTGTGTCTTGGGGTTGCGACCAGGCATGGGTATTGAGATTGTCGCGACAAATCGGCGTGCCCGCCACGAATACCATATCCTGGACACAATCGAGGCGGGCATTGTGCTCACGGGGCCGGAGGTCAAGTCCGTCCGGGCCCATCGTGTCAGCCTGGCTGAGGCCTATGCCTCGGTGGAGGACGGCGAGGTGTGGGTGCACAGCATGCACATCGCACGCTACGACGCCGGGCGCCACACCCGGCAGAATCCCACGCGGCCCCGCAAGCTGCTCCTGCACAAGCGCCAGATCCGGCGCCTGGAGCGCGACGTGCAGCAGAAGGGTGTGACGCTCATCCCGCTTCGCATGTACTTCGCGCCCAGCGGGTATGCTAAGGTTGAGCTGGGTATATGCAAGGGCAAGCGGGAGTATGAGAAGCGAGAGGCTCTCAAGCGCCGCGACGAACAGCGGCGCGAGGAACGGGCCATCGCTGAGTACTACCGGAAACGGTGAGGGATCGGCGTCTGAAAGGAGGTGGGTGAATGCCGCGAGTGCTGGTCGTTGATGACGACCCGTCCCTGCGCGAGGTGCTGTCGCAGGGCCTTGAGGAGGCGGACATCGAGACTGACACCGCCGACGGGGGGCGCACCGCTCTGGAGGCGCTCTGCCGCGCTACCGCCGATCGGGACCCCTACGATGCCATGGTTCTTGATATTGTCATGCCCGACATCAACGGGTGGCAGGTGCTGGAGGCGGTGAGGAGCAACCCGCTGTGGCGGGACATGCCGGTGGTGGCGATCAGCGGCTTTGCCAACGCCACCGATGATGTCGCCCGCGTCGCCGACTACGGCGCCTTCTTCGTCGAGAAGGACGGGGACTTCCTGAATATCATCAGGTCCGCCATCGGGCGGCTGGTCAACGCCGCCTGAGGCCCGCGCAGCAGGTTGCAGGTAAAAGCGCAGCCGGCTGCTCGCCGGCTGCGCCTCGTTTCATTCACGCTCTCCGCTCAGGTGCCTGGCCGGATGTCGTGAGTGCGCAGCAGGAAGGTGGAGCAGCGAGCGTGGCCAGCGACGTACTCCGACACCGCTCCGAAGTACCGCCGCCGCACGTCATGCAGCGGCGCCGTGCCCAGGACCACGGCATCGTACTCTGAGCTTGCCGCCACGATGGCCTCCGCGGGCTGCTCGGCCACGTCCACTCGCAGATTCACCCAGTCGTAGACTCCCCGCTCGACAAGCCAGTCCTCCAACTCGTCGCGCATGTGCTCCACCTCGGCCTGGCTGGAGGCGAAGTGAACCACGTCCACTGTCGCGCCGTGCTGGTTGTGCATGGCGGTCACGAAGTCCCGCCGCACGTCCAGGTTCAGCCGGGTTCGTACCGGTACCAGCACTCGCCCGAATCGTACCTCGCCATGGAAGCGCGCGACCGCGAGGTTGCAGGGCGCATGGGCCGCGATCTCATCTATGAGGCGCTCGAACTCCGCGTCGTCGCGGGGGTGTAGCCGCTCGGAGTAGCCTACCACTATCAGCTTGGCGTCCTCCGCGTCCGCGACATCGTCGAGGACCTCGGCCACCTTCCGGCCCACCGCCAGCCGACCGTCGAAGTCGGCGTCACAGCCCTCGGCCATCTTCTCGGCCATCTCCAGCACGTCATACGCCTGGCTCATCCGGTCGTGAGCTGTCGAACTGGGATCCGGGGCCTCGCTTTCCATCTCCACCACCGTCACGGCCACGACCCGCCCGTCGAACTCGCAGGCCATCATGCACGCGATGCGCATGAGGTTCGGGACGTTATCGGGATTCGCGATCGCTACCACGACGGTGTACTGGCTCATCGGCACCCTCCCCGGGCCTCGGGAGATGTGGGATCACTGCTCCGTGGCGATCAGCTTGGCGGCCAGGTCCTGTGCAAACTCCGGCAGCTCGATGCTGGCGCGCTCATTCGTTACCTCGATCTCCTCCTCGCCGATGACCTCCCCGCTGCATGTGTCCCACCACTGCAGCCGCCACGCCCCGTCATCCAGCCCCGCCAGCTCCACCGATGCCCCCGTCACACGCTTCTCCGCGGGCACCTCGTCGGCGGTCGCGTAGCTCATGTTCTCCCAGTGATAGACGTAGAACATGGCGATACCAATGCCTGCCTTGGCCTGGCCGAAGAGGTGCCGCTGCTTCTCCCCGCCGGGACGGCCGCGCCCGGTGCGGGTGCGCGCTTCAGTCTGGGTCTCCTCACTGTCCGCCGCAGATCCCTCGTCGATGCTGATGGGGATGTTGCGCAGACCCAGCCCCCTGGGGTCCAGGTCCCCATTGAAGCGCATCATGGCCTGCTGCAGCTCGTAGAGCTCCAGCTCGTCCCACTCCTGATGGTACCACCAAATCGGGGGGCAGGCCATCGGCATCATGTTCCCCATCCAGCCCACCACCCGCCAGTCTCGGCGCCAGATCTCCTCGGGATAGGGCCCGTGTCTCTCCTCGTAGGCGGCGACATCGGGGTACTTCGGTCCGTACTCGATGAACAGCATCGGCTTGTTGCGGTAGTGCGCGCGAGGCATGAACCAGGCATTGACCCTCCCGTGCCAGTTGCTGTCCCTGTCCATCCAGTAGGCGTCGGCCTGGATGTACTCGATCTGCGGCAGCCGCCAGAGCGCGTCCCCGAACTGGTCATAGAGGCACACGTGTGTGGTGATGAGGTGGTCCCAGGGGTCGATGGAGCGCAGGTAGTCGGCCATCTCGGCGTGCCAGGTGGCGATCTCGCCGGCGTCGCAGCCCTCCGAGAGGTCGATCTCGTTCCACAGGTCGTAGGACATCAGATGCTGGCTGTAGCCCCATCGCGCCACGATGTAGCGGTAGCGCTTGCGGAAGTCCTCCTTCGCCTGCTGGTTGGTAAAGAACATCGATGGGCTGGGGATGTAGCCCCCGTTGCGTGCCGCCCAGGGGTTGTAGCGCCACTCCGCGTCGTACTTGTCGCGCCGGAGCTGCCCGTGGGAGTTGAGGGTCAGCTCGATGAAGATGTCGTGCTGCTTCGCCAGGTCGAAGAGGTAGTCCAGCCGCCAGGCGTTATACATGGAGTAGCGGCCAACGCCGTCGTAGCGGGAGTGGTACTGTTCATCCCACTCGACTCCCGCCCACCACGCGCACATCCACGTGCGGACGAAGTTGACCCCCTCCTCCTCGAAGCGGCGGAAGAAGTAGTCGAAGGCGTAGGTTCCCTTCTGCCGCTCGGCATGGTCGCCGCCGTCCCGCATGTTCATGCCCCAGGGGATGAACAGCTCGCCGTTGTCGAACTCGAAGTACATGGAGTCCTCGTCGCTGATGCGCACCAGCCCGCGGGGGTCCTGGGGCTGGGTCGCCAGGAAGCTCTTCTCCTCCGACCGCAGCTCGCCCAGCTCGTCGCGAACCGCGACGTAGAAGCGCCAATGGCCCTGCTCGGTGGGCGAGAAGCGCAGCTTCCAGCACGGCTCACCCACCGGCACCAGCCTCTCCCAGCCCTCCTCGGTCCGCGAGCGCCGGTAGTCCTGGTAGTAGAAGCCCGGCACGGCGATCTCCTCGCCGCTCGGCGAGAGGAACCGGCCCTGCACGTCCACGACCTCGGGATCGTAGGGATTCTCGTAGACCCGTCCCGGGTCGAAGGTCACCTCCACCTTCTCGTATACCGGCGCCTGCTCCGCCGACAGCTCCACCTCCAGGCCCCACCGCAGCTTCGGCTCCTGGTTCGGATCGAAGCGGCCCAGGGGCGGCTCCCAGCCGCTCAGCCGCACGTTGTCCAGCAGCACCCAGCCATCGAAGGACTTGTCGCAGAAGATGCGGATGCCGAACTCCCGCGGCCGGTGCAGGATCCGGTGCCAGGCCTTCTCGTGGCCGCCCGGCTCCCAGATCGCGCTGTCCTCGGAGATGTCGAGCTGGAAGCGCGCCCACTCCCCGACCGGCATCGGCCGCCGCTCCGGGTCGGAGGTCGCGGGCCCGGCTTCGTGCAGCGGGAAGGTCTGATACCACCAGTAGTGCCGGTCCTTGATGTAGACCTGCAGGTCGGCGACATCGGGCATCTCCGGGGGCACGAAGATCTCGAAGCTGAGCGTGGTGTAGCCGGTCCAGTCCCGCCAGGGGTAGTAGGTCACCCCTATCGACTTCGGCAACCTGCCCGGCACCTTCAGGGCCTGAGCGTGGCGGCCCTCATCGTGGCCGAGGACCGAAAGCTGGCCGGTGTTCTCATCGATGGGGCTGGACACCCAGTCCCGGCCCACGCGATCGAAGGCGAGGTTGCATGGCTCCTGGGCCGCGGCGCCGGCCGCCGCCAGCATTGCCATGACGCAGCAGATGATGATGCCTTGAGTTCGGGGCATATCGCTCTCCTCTCGGATCGGCTTGCGCTATTGTAACGGAATCCCTCCGCCACGAAAAGGTTCCCTGACCCTGCGGCTCCGCTCGCCATCCGGGACAGGTCGGGCAGCAAGGCGGGCGTCTGCGGGCGCGCTCGCGGAACGGCCCTGCATCTTCGCATCTGAGTGATCTGACCTGCGCTCTGCAGGGAAGGGGCTGCACTTGTTCATGACGAATCTCCACCGCGCGAGGGTTGCCGGGCTGAGGAGCACGACTGATGGCCGAGCTTGCCATAATCGAGAAGTGGGCGGAGAACCTCGACGAGGTCACCGTCAGCCGCTGGCTGGTGCGGGAGGGCGATGCGGTGGAGGCGGGCGACGGCCTCTGCGAGATCATCACCGACAAGGCCACCTTCGAGTACGAGGTCCAGTCCTCCGGGATCGTCAAGGCCATCTACGCGCCTCCCCGCAGCACCGTGCCGGTGGGCTACGTCATCGCCTTCATCGGCGGACCGGACGAGGAGCCGCCCGACGACGTCGAGAGGCGCAACGCGAGGGTCATGGAGGAGCACCGCCGCGCGGCGGAGGAGGAGCTTGAGCTGGACCTCGACCTCCCCGAGCGCATCCCGAGCACGCGCCGGGAGGGCCGGGAGAGGAGGCAGAAGGTGCGCGGCACGCCAGCCGCGCGCCGCCTCGCCCGGGATCGCGATGTGACCCTCGACGAGGTGGCGGCGGCCCTCGATGTCTCCGGCGTGGTGACCGAGGAGCACGTTCGCGCCTATCTGGCGGAGGAGTGACGCCATGATCGACCTCGGCGACAGGACGGCGCTGGTCAGCGGCGCATCCCGCGGCATCGGGCGGGCCATCGCCATGGAGCTGGCGCGTGCCGGGGCGGCGGTCGGGGTCAACTACCGCGTGCGCGCCGACGCCGCTGACGAGGTCGTGGCCGCCATCGAGGACCTGGGAGGCAGGGCCCTGGCGGTGCAGGCCGATGTCACCGACCTCGACGCCGTCCAGGCCATGGTCACGTCCGTCGCCGATGAGCTGCGCGGGCTGGATATCCTCGTCAACAACGCGGGGATCATCGCCGACGACTACCTGATGATGATGAGCCCCGAGCGCTGGCGTGAGGTCATCGCCGTCTCGCTCGACGGGGCTTTCAACTGCACCAAGGCCGCCGTGCGTCAGATGATGCGGGGCCGATGGGGCCGCATCGTCAACATCTCCTCCGACGCCGGCCTGATGGGCGATGTGATGCGCGCCCACTACGCCTCCGCGAAGGCCGGCCTGGTGGGGCTCACCAAGTCCACGGCCCGGGAGCTGGCCGCCCAGGGCATCACCTGCAACGCCGTGGCGCCGGGCATCATCGAGACCGACCTCATCGCGGACATGGACGAGAGCCGCGCGGAGGATATGCGCCAGCGCATCCCCCTGGGCCGCTTCGGCTCCCCTGAGGACGTGGCGCCGCTCGTGGCCTGGCTGTGCTCCGACGCCGCGAGCTACGTCACCGGTCAGGTGATCTCCGTGGATGGCGGTTTGCGGATGTGAGGAACGGCTGCGAGCCACAAGCTACGAGCTGCGAGCCGCAAGCTGACGACCAACGGCGATAACGGCACGGAGCGTAGGCGCAGCGCGACTCCGTACCTCCTGGGATGGCGGGCCGCGACGACATGAAACGGCCGGGCCGGGATGGAGCCCGCCGGCTGCGCAAAACGGCCGCGCAGTCGGCACCCTCGCTACGCTGAGGCGGCCGCTCCTTACCAGCATAACACACGCCTGAACCCCTGCTCCGTCGCAGGACTCCCGCAAGACGTGGGTAATGCATAGGGCCCTGGGAAGGAACGGTCCAGCCCCGAGCGGAAAGGCGTGACGGGTGGGCCCACATGGAACTCGGCCACCGGCTGAGGCGTCCTTGCACGTGGCGAGCAGCTCAGATGAGACTCAGCACCAGTGCAGGGGCCCCCGTGCACGCCGCTGTTAGGACACAGGTCCTGCCTCTCCCCCCGGCCCCCCCTCCGTGCCGGAGAGGGGGAGAACGGCAGAGGATCAGTAGCGCAGGCGCCCTCGCCTGCGCGCCGTTCCGGCGAAGCCTTTCACGAAGTACTGACCAGACGACCGAGGACACCAGCGAAGCATGAACCGGCGCGCAGTGATAACCGGGATGGGCGTGGTCTCCTGCCTGGGGCACGATCTCGACGCCTTCTGGCAGGGGTTGATCGAGAACCGCAGCGGCATCGACACCATCGACCGCTTCGATCCCGACGGCCTGCGCAACGAGAGGGCCGGGCAGGTGCGCAACTTCGACTTCCAGCCCGCGGACTTCGGCCTCGACGCCGCCCCGGACCTCGCCACCCAGTTCCTGCTCGTGGCCGCACGGGAGGCCCTCGGCCGCGCGGACATCGCGCCGTGCGGCGAGCGCGACCCCGCCTTCGGCGCTGTCTACGCCACGAACTTCGGCGGCAGCAACGCGTGGGAGGAGTACGTGGCGGGGCTGCTTGAGGGCGAGGTGCGTCCAGGCAGCTTCCAGGAGTTCGCCTTCGGTCGCGCCGCCGCGCACGCCTGCGAGGCCTTCGGCATCGGCGGGCCCTGCACCCTGCTGTCCGTGGCCTGCGCGTCGGGTGCGGCGGCCATCGGCGCGGCCGTGGACATGATCCGCGTCGGCGAGGCGGAGGCGGTGCTGGTGGGCTGCCACGACGCCCTGGCCCCTACGCCCCTATCGGGTCTCAGCGTGCTGCGCACCATGACCGACGAGATGATCCGTCCCTTCTCCGCCGACCGCTCCGGGACGCTCTTCGGGGAGGGAGGGGCGGCGCTGGTCATCGAGGAGCTCGGTCGGGCCCGCGAGCGTGGCGCCGACATCGGCTGCGAGGTGCTCGGCTGGGCGGAGAACAACAACGCGTACCACATCACCGCGCCGGACCAGGGCGGGGCGGGCATGACGCGGGTGGTGCGCGAGGCCATCGAGGACGCAGGCGTCGATCCCGCGACCATCGACTACGTCAACGCGCACGGCACCGGCACCCAGCCGCACGATCCCGCTGAGGTGCAGGCCATCAAGGCCGTGCTGGGCGAGCGGGCGTGGGAGATCCCTGTCTCGTCGATCAAGGGCGCAGTGGGGCACATGATGGGCGCCGCCGGCGCCGCGGAGGCAATCGCCACCGCCATGGCGATCACCGAGGGCATCGTGCCGCCGACCCTCAACTACCGCGAGCCGGATCCCGAGTGCGACCTCGATCATGTGCCCAACGAGTCCCGCCCGGCCGAGGTCAGTCGGGCCATCTCCATCTCCGCTGGCATCGGCGGCAACAACGCCTGCGTGGTGCTGGGGGCGGTGAGCTGATGGCACGCGCCCAAGCGCCGCGCATCGTGGTGACTGGGGTCGGCGCGATTCACGGCCTTGGCGTGGGCGTGGCCCCCCTGATCGAGGCGCTGCGGGAGGAGCGGCAGCCTGCGGAGGAGCTCCTGGCGGTGGACTACGATCCGGAGGACTACCGCGAGAGCCCCAAGACATACATGGACCCCTGCTCCGACCTGGTCCTGGCGGCCTGTTACCTGGCCGTGAGGGACGCCGGCCTGGGCTGGCAGGAGGCGGAGCACCCCGGCTTCGAGAGCGACCGCCTCGGCCTCTCGCTGGGCACGGCCTTCGGCACCACCGAGTCCATGCTGACCATGACCGGGCGGGTGCAGCAGAAGGGCCTCCGCTTCGGCTCGCCGATGATCTTCACCCACGCCTTCATCAACACCCCCGCGGCCCTGGCGTCGATCGAGTACGAGCTGCAGGGGCCGAACATGACGCACTCGGTGGGCGATGCCTCCGCCGCCGCGGCAATCGATTACGCCGTGACCATGATCCGCGCCGGCCGCGCCGACCTCATGCTCGCGGGCGGCGCCGAGGCCTTGACCGACCCGCTCATGGCCGCGATGGGCCAGCGGGACCTCGCCGGCGCTGTGGGCGAGGGGGCGGCCATCCTGGTCCTGGAGACCGCGGAGTGCGCATCGGGTCGCGGCGCGCGGCCTCTCGCCGAGGTGGTGAGTGCGAGCTGCCTGGCGCGCTGGGCCGGTCGCGGGGGAGAGGCGGCGCTCGTGGCCGCCGCGACCGACCGCGCCCGGACCATCGACGCCTCCGAGGCCTGCGGGCACACCTTCGGCGCCTCCGTGGCGCTGTCGGCGGCCTGCTGCGTGGGGATGCTGGCGGAGGAGGGCGGCGGGCCGCTGGCCGCCGTGGCCCCGGACGGCTCCGGCGCGGTGGTCCTCGAGGAGTGGCGCGAATGAGCCCCGACATGCTGCTGGAGGCCTATCGCAGGATGCTGCTGATCCGCCGTTTCGAGGAGGCGGTGCAGCAGATGTTCGCGCGAGGGCTGGTGGTGGGCACCGCGCACTTCTGCATCGGCCAGGAGGCCTCGGCCGTCGGCGCCGTGAGCGCCCTGGCGGCCGATGACCTGGTGACCTCCAACCACCGCGGCCACGGCCACTTCCTCGCCAAGGGCGCCGACCCCCGCAGGCTGATGGCAGAGCTGTTCGGGAAGGCCACCGGTTACGCCGGTGGCCGCGGTGGCTCACAGCACGTGGCCGACTTCTCCATCGGCTTCCTCGGCTCGCACGGCATCACGGCCGGGATGATCCCCATCGCCACCGGCGCAGCGCTCTCGCAGAAGCTGCTGAGGACCGGGCGGGTGGTGCTGGCGTTCTTCGGCGACGGCGCCACCGGCCAGGGCGCCTTCCATGAGGCCGTCAACATGGGCGCGGTCTGGGAGCTGCCCATCATCTACCTGTGCGAGAACAACCTCTACGCCATGAGCACGCCCGTGGACGAGTCCTTCCGCGTGACCAGCGTGGCCGAGCGCGCCGCGGCATACGGCATCCCGGGTGTGAACTGCGATGGCAACGACGTCGAGGCCGTCCACCGCGCCGTCTCCGACGCCGCCGAGCGCGCGCGCAGCGGGGCCGGCCCCACTCTCGTGGAGGCGCAGACCTACCGCCAGTGCGGCCATTCCAAGAGCGACGAGTGCCTCTACCGCACCGAGCAGGAGGAGCAAGAATGGCGGGAGCGCGACCCGCTGGTGCGCGCTGCGGGCCGCCTGGTGGAGCGCGATATCGCCACCACCGGGCAGCTCGAGCGCATCGACGAGCAGGTGTGGGGTGACATCGACGAGGCCGTGCACTTCGCCCAGCAGAGCCCCGAGCCCGACCCTGAGACCGTCGCGGATGGCGTCTTCACCGACTTCGACCTGCTCTGAGGCCGTTGGACTCCTGCCGTACGCTTATGCTTTGCAGACAGGTTGGGCGGGGCTCGCTTGCCGTGGAGGGGCCGCCTGAGGGCGACTGCCTGGCAGTCGCACGAAGTCGGCCCGCTGCAGGCGAAGTGTCGTAATTGGCGCCCTGGAGGGCCAACGGCCGGGCCGGCTTCGGCTCCAGCAAACGGCGCTGGAGCCTCAGGACGGCCCCTGCGAACGGTACACAGCGCGAATCGCC
>JAYENL010000103.1:17146-39853 GCA_034722055.1 Armatimonadota bacterium | reverse complement strand
GCGAACAGCAGCAGGCCCAGGAGCAGCCCAGTGGCGGCGAGGACGAGCAGATGCCGGCCGGCCAACAGCAGGAGCCCGGCCAGCAGGTGGAGGAGGGGGGGCTGACGGCCGCGCAGGCTCGCCGGCTGCTGCGGGCGCTGGCCACGGAGGACGCGGAGATGCAGGAGATCATCCGCCGGGCGCCGCGGCGCCGCGAGCCAACCGAGGGTGAGAAGGACTGGTGAGAAGCGCGCTGGCCGTCGCGCTGGTCATCGTGGCGCTCACCGCCGCTCCGGCGGCGGCCGAGGTGGATGTGCACGCCTCGCTCAACCGCGAGAGCGCCGCAGTGGGGGAGACCGTGGAGCTCACGGTGGCCATCACCGGCGCCGTGAGCGGCGTCACGAGGCCCGAGATTCCGAGCGTCGAGGGCATCGAGGTCGTGGGCTCCTCCTCGCAGCAGAACATCACCTTCGCCAACGGCCAGGTGAGCTCCATCAACAGCTACGTCTTCCGCCTGCGTCCCACCCGCGAGGGCACCTTCACTATCCCCGGCATCGAGGTCCAGATCGGCGGCGAGGTCTACACCACCACCCCGCTGACGCTCACTGTCAGCGGCGGCAGCAGGCGGCCGACTCCTGCTCCGTCTGCCCCCACCAGCCCGATGCCCCCGGACGTGCAGCCGGCCGCCCCCGAGACTGGAGACGACATCTTCGCGACCACAGAGGTCGATGACCGCACGCCCTATGTCGGCCAGCAGGTGACCCTCACGCTGACGTTCTACCAGTCGCATCGAGTTCGGCTGCTCAGCAATCCCGAGTACACCCCGCCGGAGACGGAGGGCCTGGTGGCCGAGCCGCTGCCCAGCGGCGAGCAGATCAGCCGCAGCATCGACGGAGTGCCCTACGAGATCATCACCCGGCGGACGGCGCTGATTGCCCCGGCGGCGGGCGAGTACACCATCGGCCCCGCGACCATCACCTACATGCGCAGCTACCTTGGGGGCGAGGAGACCATCACCACCGACCCGATAACGCTGGAGGTGAGAGACCTCCCCGGCGCCGGCCGGCCGGAGGGATTCTCCGGTCTGGTGGGGCGCTTCCATGCCGAGCTGTCCGCGGACACGGATCGGGTCCGCGTCGGCGGCGCGGCGGCCGTGCGGCTGACGGTCACCGGCACCGGCAATCTCAGGCAGCTCGAGGCGCCCGAGCTGCCGCTCCGGGGTCGGGCACGGCTCTACCAGAGCAGCGAGCAGCGGCGTATCGGCCCCCAGCCCTCTGGCGATGGTCACGCCATCGGCGGCAGCGTCGCGCTGGAGTACCTGGTGATGCCGGAGGAGCCGGGCACGGTCACCCTCGGCCCGGTGACGTTGCACTACTTCAACCCGCAGACGGAGCGCTACGAGGCCGCTGTGACGTCCGAGGTCGCGCTGACGGTGCTGCCGGCCTCCGGCTCCGCGGGGGCGTCACGGCCCGAGGCGGGGGAGATCCGCTACATCAAGACGCATGAGCTTGGTCTGCGGAGCCGGCCGCCGGTGACGGCCTCGGCGTGGTTCTGGCTGCTTCAGCTCGCGCCGGTCGCGGGCCTCGGATGGGCGCTGGGGCGGCGCTCCGAGACGCTGAGGCGGGCGCGCGATCCACAGTACCGGCGATTCGTGGAGGCGGAGAGCAGGGCGCGGCGGGTCCTCCGGGCGCTGGACGGGGCCGCCTCCACCGAGGAGCTTTACGACGCGGCGGACGAGATCCTCACGGAGTACATCGCGGCGAAGACCGGCGTGGCGGCGGCCAGCCTCGGCCCGGAGGAGGCACGGGAGCTGCTGGCGAGCGCTGGCGTGGACAAGGCCGCCGCCTCCGAGGCGGGTGAGCTGCTGGAGCAGTTGCGCGCCGGGCTCTACGCGCCGGGATCGTCGCGGGCGCCATCGTCCGGCGAGCTCCGCGAGCGGCTCTCAGAGCTCATCGAGGCCATCGAGGCGGCGCTGCGATGAGCTCGCGGGCCGCGGCCATCGGGGGCGTCCTGCTGGCGGCGATGATCGCCGTGTTCGCGCGGGCCGAGGACGGCCCCCTGGCGGAGGCCAACGCGCTCTACGCCGCGGGGCAGTTCGAGGCCGCCGCCGGTGCCTATCGGGAGGCCATGCAGACAGGGCATGATGGCGCCAGGGTCCAGTACAACCTGGCGAATGCGCTGCACCGCTCGGGTCAGTTGGGGGAGGCCATCGCCCATTATCTCGCGGCGCGCCGCATGGCGCCGAGGGACCCGGACATCGGCGCGAATCTGCAGCAGGCCCTGCGGCAGCGATCGTTGGGGCCGCCGGCGCCACCGCCCTCGTGGCTGCACGCCCTGTGGGCGGAGGCGACGGGGCGGCTGACCCTCAACGAGCTTGCCGGCGCGGCCGCGGCATGTTACTGGCTGGCGATGGCGGGGGTCGCGGCGCTGCTGCTGGGAGTGGGCCCCCGCAGGCCGCTGACGCGGGCGGCAATCGCATTCGGCGTACTGGGGCTGATCGCCGCCACGCTGGCCGTCGGCCGCTGGTGGCGCTTTCACCGCACAGCGGAGGCCGTAGTCGTCGCGGAGGCCACGGAGCTGCGCACCGGCCCCGGCGAGAGCTTCGAGTCCGTGCAGACCCTCAGCGAGGGCTGGATGCTGCAGGTGCACGAGCGTCAGAGCGACTGGTGGCGCGTGACGGCCGAGGGCGGATCCACCGGCTGGGTGCGCGCGGCGGCGGCGATCCCGGCACAGGCGGGCACGGGTAAGGCGTCCGGCGCCGGCACAGGGTGAGGCGAGTCCCGTGGCGCGGGACATCGGCGAACCGGACGAGGCGACCACTCAGGGCTCGTCGGCCCCGAGCCTGACACCGTACGCCTACGTCCTGGGGGGAGTGATGCTCGGCGGGCTTTCGCCGGTCTTCACCAAGCTGCTGCTGTTGCAGGACGTCGAGGGCCCCACCATCGTCGCCGCGCGCTACCTGCTGACCGTGCTCTTCCTGGCGCCCTTCGGGCTCCCGCACCATCGGCCGCAGAAGGCCGGGAGGCCCAGCCGACGGGCCTGGGTGACGCTCTTCCTGGTGGGCGCCTTCGGGTCGGGGCTGGGAGCGCTGCTGTTCACCGCCGCGGTGGATTACGCATCCGCGGGCGTGGTCAACGCCATCTCCAAGACCGCCCCGATCTTCGTGGCCCTCTTCGCCTACTTCACGCTCCGGGAGCGCGTGACGTACCTGCGTTTCTTGCTGGTGGCGGTGATGGTGGCCGCCGACCTGTTGATCGCCGCCGGTGAGCTGACGTTCACCCGCGAGCTTATCTCCAGGCGCCTGCTGGGCGACCTGCTGGCGCTGGGAGCGGGGATGACGCGGGCGGCGGCGGAGATCCTCGGCAAGAGCGCGCTGCGTCAGTTCGCGCCCTCCACGGTCGCCCTGTGGCGGTTTGGCGTGGGGCTGGTGGTGGCCGGCGCGGTCTCGGCTGCGACCGGCGGCTACGCGTCGCTGTCGGGCCTGAGCGTCAACGGGTGGCTGATTCTGCTGGCGCTGGCCGGCGTCAGCACGGCTCTGTACATGGCCCTGTACTACCGCGGGCTCGCGCAGATCCCCGCGCACGTTGCGGTCAGCCTCAAGCTCCTGGGCGCGATCGTCACGGTGGTGGTCTCGTGGATCGTGCTCAGAGAGGCGCTGACGCCGTATCATATCGCCGGCATCTGCGTGCTCATCTCAGGCGCCTACCTGCTGGTGATACGGGCCGCTCACCCCACCGAGGAGCGGCCGGAGGCGATACGGGCGGCGATCCGCCCCTGGACGCGGCTGCGGCCTCGCATCGTGGGGCTGGTGGTGCTGCTGGTGGTGTGCTCCGTGGGGGTGGTGTGGTACCTCTCGGTGCGACACAGCGTGCGGCTGCTGCAGCAGCAGGTGCAGCTCACGGTGGGCGAGGTCGCGGCCATCCTGGTGGAGTTCGGCGGCCTCGAGGAGCGGCCATCCTGGCAGAGCTACGAGCAGTACCTCCAGCGTGTGGTGGGTCACCGCGTGGAGGGCGACCTCTACGCCCTGGAGGTGGTCTACGTGGCGGCGCTGGATCCCCGCGGGAACATCGGGGCCTTCGCCATCAGCCCGGAGATGGAGGTGGTCGCGGAGGGCGGCGTGACTCGCCCGGTCCGGGATCGCGAGGCCATGCGCGAGTTGCTGAGCGAGATGGGGCGCAGCGCGGAGCGCTACGGGATCATCACCGCCACGGCCCAGCTTATCAGCGAGGGGCGGGTGGTGGGCACGCTGAAGCTGGGCGCGCGCAGGGAGATGGCGGAGGGAATGGTGGGGGAGATCGTGGGGCGCAGCGCGGTGGCGGCGATGGCGGTGCTGCTGCTGGCCGCAGCCATCGCTGCGGTGGCGGTCGGGGGCATGGTCGAGCCCATCGAGCGCCTGGCGTCCGACCTGAGCGCGGGCAGCGAGGAGGGCGAGCCGGGGCGCACGGACGCCGACGAGGTGGAGCAGATTCGCACGGCGCTGGGCGTGGTGGGGCAGGCCGTTGGGGTGGAGAGGCAGACCATCGCGGCGCTGAGCCTGGCGCTGGCTGAGCGGGCGCTCGCGGACGAGGCCCCCGGGGTCGTGGGTCGAGGTGGGGCACTGCGACTTGCGGCGCTCGTGCCGAAGGACGCGAACGTGCCGGAGATGGCACAGGTCATCGAGGGCGTGGCCCGTGAGGCGGCCCGCCAGGATGGAGCCTTCGCTGGAATCGGCGGTCGGCTGGCGTGGGCCGACTGGGGTGGGGAGCGCGATGACGCCCTCCGCGGGGCCCTGGCGGCGCTGGCGCTGCGCGAGGAGCTCACAGGGACCGCAGCGGGCGACGGCGTAACCATCCTGGTGGGTGCGGGCGAAGACTTCGACGACTGGACGCCGACGGTGGGCTCCGTGCCGATGCCCGCGACCGGGCCGCTGCTGCTGATGGGGGAGGGCGCCCTCGCGGGGGCCGCGGAGCATGTCACGGTGGAGCGCGAGGAGGGGCCGGCGGGCTTTGCGCGGCTGGTGGGGCTGTCGGAGCCGTCGGGCCTGGAGCAGGTCGCGGAGGAGCCGGAGGATTGAGTTCCGAGGAACGGTGAGAGAGGCGAGAGCTGAACGGGGAGAGGTCATGAACGGATGTTCGAGAGTCGCGATTGTGACCGCGGCAGTGGTGGCGACGCTGATCGCCGGCTGCCCGCCGCCGGCGCAGAACGAGATCCGGGTGACCGTGCGGGGCGCGGGCGAGAGCGCCAATGAGCTCAGCCGCGAGGAGATCGTGGAGCTCGCCAGGCGCGAGGCCGAGCTGTGGTGGTACACGTCGCTGCCCGAGGAGCAGGCGCAGCAGTTCCTGGAGCGCTTCGAGAGGGCCCATCCATACGTCGATGCGCGCCTGGTGCGGGGCAGCACCTTCGACATCGTGCGGCGGGTTGACCGGGAGCTGGCGCGGGGGCAGGTGCGGGCCGATGCGCTGCACGTGCTGGACCCCGGCGTGTTCGACGACCTGCGGCGCCGCGGCGAGCTCTACGCCCACCGCTCAGAGCATGTGCATCACATTGCCCCAGAGTATCAGGAGCCAGGCCAGTGGACGGCGATGCGGGCGGTGGTCATCTGCATGGCCTATGATACCACCAGAAAGCCGGAGCAGGTGCCCGACACCTGGCCTGATCTGTTGAACGCGAGGTGGGAGGGCGAGATCGGCCTGAAGGACGCGCAGACGGGCGGCTCCGCCTATGCCCAGTACTACCTGCTGCGTGAGGAGTACGGTGCCTCGTTCTGGCGGCGCATGGCGGGGCAGCGGCCGCAACTGTTCCGCTCCTCGTCGGACACGCTGAGCGCGCTGACGGCCGGTGAGATCGACCTGGCCGGGGGCATTCTGGGCTACAGCGTCTACCAGGCCATGCAGAAGGGGACGCCGGTGGCGCCGATATGGCCGCGAGACGGCGTGCCCATGACCGTGGGGCCGGTGGCGATTCTGAGCAGAGCGCCGCATCCGCACGCCGCGATTCTGTTCGTGGACTACGCGCTCTCACAGGTCGGTCAGCAGGCCATCGTGGAGATCAGCGGGTGCTACTCGTTGCGCGATGACGTGGAGCCTCCACCGCAGCGGCCCGCGCTGGGGGACCTGAAGATCCTGGCGCAGGAGGGCTCGTGGTCGGAGTACCGGCTGCGACAGGAGCGCCTGCAGTCGGAATACAGCCGGCTGTTCCATCCAGAGTCGGAATAGCCTCGCCAAAAACGCCCGAGCGTGATACAATGCCGGGCGTTTGCAGATGCAGCAGGGGCGCCTGAGCGTGCGGGAGCACCTGGGGCGTGGCGCCGACGCGTCACGGGGCGTCATCACAACAATGCTGCAGACTGACCGACCACACAGGAGGCGGAGCGATGAAGAAGCTGATTCCGGTCGTGATGATCCTCGCGCTTGCATGCGGAGTGGCCGCGGCGAGCGTGACCGTGCAGAACTTCCGCATCAGTGCCATGGGCATGGCCGATGTGGGTCTGGCAGACGACGACGCGGCCTTCGCGAGCAACCCCGCGGGAATCCCCTACATCAAGGTCTACGGCCCCCGTATCTCGCCCTGGCCCAGCCGGGTGTCAGGCACCTTCAGCATGGACGGCGATGTCGACTCCTTCGGCGCGTTCTACTCGGTCCGCAACGCCGCCAGCACCCAGGGCTGGGGTGTCGGCTACTGGAACGCGGACAGTGGGGCCGCTGATGTGGATGGCTTCGGGGGCGGCTATGGCGTCGAGCTCTCGGGCGGCCTCAGCGGTGGCGTGAGCCTGCTGCATACCACGAACGCCTCGGACCAGACAGTCGTTAACGTGGGCGGCATGTACAGGGTTGATGCGCCCATGAGCAGTTGGAGCTACGGCGCGCTGCTCCGGGACCTCACCGATGAGAGCGGCGCGGGGCCGATGTGCGACCTCGGGGCGTCGGTGACACTGCCCTCCGGCCTGCTGGTCACCGGCGAACTGCAGGACGTGACCGATGAGGTGGACACGGTCTTCAACGTCGGTGCCGAGTGGCCCATGCCCATGACGGCCTTCACCATCCGCGGCGGCGCCGCCGATGGCGACCTCACTCTGGGCGTCGGGTACAGGCTGACGAGTTGGGAGATCGGCGCGGCGTGGCTGGACTCGGACGGTGGCGACGACCAGTGGCTGATTGGCGCCGCTGGCAGCTTCTGAGAGCCTGAGTGACGCGCACACGCATCCAGCAGATAGCTCGGGGGCTCTCCGGCGAGGGGAGCCCCCGCCGAAGCGACCACGGCCAACGGCGTGAAAGGCGGGCCGCATAGGCACGCCGCCCCTCCGTACGGCACTGCGACGACCGTAGCGCCTTACCCGAGGTCGGTATGCGCATAACATACCTTATGTCATGTTCGCGGCCAAGAGGCGATTCCCGGCGCTACAGGTAGCCGAGCCGGCGTAGTCGCTCCTCCACTGCCGCCCGCTCCGCCTCGGAGTAGCCCTCCGTGCCGATGCGCTCGGGCGGCGGCCAGGGCTCGCAGAAGGCCGGCTGCGCTCCGACCACCGCCCGGTCGAGCGCCCCCACTAACACCCGGCCATCCAGATCCTCGGGGATCGGCTGACCCAGCAGGTGCAGCGCGGTGGGAACGAAGTCTTCGAGCGAGGCATCCTGAAGACGCACGCCGGCCTTCACCCCCGGTCCGGCGAGAAGCATGACACCGAGCGGCGAGTGCACGCCCCACGGCGGGTCCAGCGCAGCGACCGGCTCCGGCTGAACGTCGAGCAGCGGCAATGCAGTCATCCCTGTCCGCGCGCTGAGAGTGCAGTAGCGGTGCTGTGCCGGTAGGGCGTAGAGGTCGGGGGCGATCTCGGCATACGGTCCGCTATGCACGTCGGTCCCGCGCAGGACCTGGCTGTAGATCCGCTCGCCGGTCACAGGATCAGTCAGCGACAGCATCACCTCCCGAACCCGTTGGAGCGCGTCGTCGTAATCAGATGGCTCCACCGCCCCGTGGGCCTCCCTACCGCGCACGTTGATACGCACCTGTGCGTACTCACCCCAGGGCACGGCGATGGTCCGCGACCAGTCCAGCTCGGCCACCTCCCTGTATGACGCGAACCAGCCGCGCATCTGACGGGCCGAAGCTGCCAGCAGCCGGGCCACGGCCGGCACCGACCGCTTCAGCCACGACCAGGCTCTGAGGGCTAACGCAGCACGTGAGCGGCGGGCATCGAGCCGCGCCTGGGGGGAGCCATCGGTGGTACGGTACGCCATCAGCCCCGCCTCGAGAAACACCTTCTCCAGGTTCACCAGGCGATCGGCCGCGGTCCCCCCATGGTCTGAGATCACCACGACGATTGTCTCATCCGCGCACCACTGTGCGAGCAGAGCTCCGATGCGCTCATCGACGAGGCGATAGGCGTGCGCCACCATGCCGTCGAGATCCAGGCTCTCCGGCTTCTCCGCCTCCATCTCCCTCCCCAGGGCGCCGTGCTGCACCCAGTCAACGATCTGGAACGAGGTCATGCACACGTCACAGGGGATGGCCTTGAGCAGCGCACAGAGCGCCTTCAACGGCATGTCGGCGTGACGCTGCAGGGCCTCCTCGTCTCCTCCCGGTCGCTGGATGCTGGGCGCAAAGACCTCGTACTCCCCCACCTCCCGTTTCAGCACCTCGAAGGCGGCCCGTGGATGAGCCATCGACGGCTCAAAGCCGGGCGCGTCCAGCCCGGCCACCTGGAAGCCCGTCAGCGGCTCCGGCGGATAGGTCACGGGCAGATTGATGGTGCCGACCGTGAAGCCCGCATCTCCCAGCGCCTGCCAGACCGACCGGGCCGCCCGTCTCGACGCGACAGGCTCAACGGACGGCTCGCCGGTCATGGGCAGCCAGTCGAATATCGCGTGTTTGCCGGGGTTCTTGCCGGTGAACATCGTGCTCCACGCCGGCGGGGTGTTCGGTGGAATGGTGGACCGGAGGGGGCCCCAGGCGCCGCGTTCGGCAATGCCCTGCAGGTTGGGCAGCCGGCCCCGGTCCAGCAGATGACGCATGAGCAGGTAATCGGCGCCGTCCATGCCTATGACGAGCAGTCGAACCGTCTTCGCGGGCATTCTCGCATCCCTTTCTCCGCCCGGTCTCTTCGACGACCTCTCCCGGCCTCCCTGCCGACATGTCGAATGGCCGAGGATGTTGCGGTGCCCCGTCGCGTCAGCCACGGGTGCGGTCTCAGATTGCCGGTTGTGGGCGGGGGCGCCCGCAGTCCACGTAAGGTCTGGGGCGCGGGCGCCCTGGCCCGCGCATGCCACTGACACTTGGGATTCGCACCCTGCCGCGCGGGCCGCTTGCGGCGGGCGGCGGGATGCCGTAAACTGTGCGGGATGAGGCCCGGCCTGCCGGGCGCCTGCGGAGGCCCCGGCGTGCACGCGATCACCACGGGCGACGGGCGATATGATGGCCGACCGCTACAGCGTCGTGATCCCCACCTACAACCGCAGGCGGACGCTGCTCACAGTGCTGGATGCGCTTGCGCGCCAGGACCGGCCGGAGCTGGTGGAGGAGGTCGTGGTGGTGGACGACGGCTCCACGGACGGCACCTCCGAGGCCGTCCGCGGTCTTCAGATGCCGCTGACCATCAGGCTGCTCGAGGGCCGCCGCGGCGGCCCCGCCGCGGCCCGCAACGCCGGCGTGGAGGCGGCCCGGGGCCAGCGAGTCCTGTTCCTGTGCGATGACATCGCGGCCGGTCCCGGGCTGATCGCGGCGCACCATGCCCGCCGCAGCGAGGCCGGCGGGCCCTGTGCGGTGGTGGGCAGGATCGAGTGGCCGCCCGGGAAATCAATCTCGCACTTCCAGGCCTTCGTGATGGAGCACTATCACTTCGGCTTCGGGAGCCTGGCGGGTCGCGAGGAACTGCCCTTCCACGCCTTCATCACCGCGAACCTGTCGATCGAGCGCGAGCTGCTGCTACGCCTTGGCGGCTTCGACGAGGGCTTCGAGTACGGCTGGGAGGACACGGACCTCGGTCTGCGGGCGGAGGAGGCCGGCGTGCGTATCCTCTACGCTCCGGAGGCCGTGGCCTATCACCACCATGAGATCGACCCGGGCTCCTACTGCCGGCGCCAGGCGGCCGTGGGGCGATCGGCGGCCCACTTCGCGCAGAAGCACCCCGACCGGCCGGAGGTGGTGGGGCTGAACCGCCTGCCGCGGCCCTGGAGCCCCCGGTGGCTGCTCAAGGGCGCCCTCTTCAACCGGCTGATGCGCCCCGGGTGGACGACCGTTGCGCATGCTCTGTCTGCGATAGGCGCGCGGCGGCCCGCTGAGCTGGTCTACAGCCAGGTGCTGGCGGCGTGTTACTACGGCGGTATGGCCGAGGCTCTGCGCGAGCGCGAGGCGTAGACGGGCGCCAGGAACCTCGGCGGACGCTGCAGCAGTTACTATCCATGGCGGGCTGGCGGTGCCGCTCCGGGAGGTGTGCTGCACAGCGTGTCCGAGACGATGACCATCGATCGCAGCGGGCGGCCCGGGGGCCTCAGGCAGTTGCCCGAGCTGCTGGGTATCCTCACCGTTGCCCAGCTCAAGGCCCGCTACCGGCGCTCCTTCCTGGGCTTCCTGTGGTCGCTGATCATGCCGTTGTTCCAGATCGTGGTCATCGGCTTCGTCTTCCAGGGTCTGCTCCAGCATCGCATCCCCAACTACACGCTGGTGTTCCTGACCGCGCTGCTGCCGTGGATCTTCTTCAGCGACGCCGTGCTGACGTCGTGCCCGGTCTACCTGAAGTTCCGGGACGTAGTGAAGAAGATCTACTTCCCGCGCTGGGCGCTGCCGCTGTCGGTGGTGTTCGCAGCGGCGGTGCACTTCGGCCTGTCCATGGTGATCCTCTTCGCCATCTTCGTGGTGGTGCCGGTGCGCTTCACCGCCGCGTTCTGGCCGCTGATACCGCTGACGCTGATGCTCACCACCATGCTCGCCGGCCTGTCGCTGCTCTTCTCAGTGCTACACACCTACTACCAGGATGTCGAGTATGCACTTACGGCCATTGTTCGGATGCTATTGTTCGTGACTCCTGTGATGTACCCCACCGACCAGATACCGGAAGCCTACCAGTACTGGTTTCTCTTCAACCCACTGGCGGCGATCTGTGAGGGCTTCCGGTCCATCCTGCCGGGCTACGAGCTGCCCCGGCCCGAGCACCTGGTCTGCGCGGCTGTAATCAGCGTGCTTTGCCTGGGTGTGGGGATGGTCGTCTTCCGCCGCATGAGCCCACAGCTTCCGGAGGTGCTCTGAACGGCTCGACCGAGAGGTCCCGCTTATGGCTGAGAGCGCGCCCGTCGTTGACATCGAGGAGATGTGGAAGCGCTACCGGCGCCACCATGACCGGCCGGCGCGGCTGAAGGACGCCTTCCTGCAGCGCGTCCTGGGACGCGTCCACCAGGTGGAGGAGACGTGGGCGGTGCAGGACTTCACCATGCGGGCGCAGCCGGGCGAGGTCGTGGGGCTGATCGGGCCGAACGGCTGCGGCAAGACGACGGTGCTGTCCATCGTGGCGGGCGTGCTGGAGCCCACGCGCGGCAGCGTGCGAGTGGAGGGTCGGGTCTGCCCCATGCTCCAGGCCGGGGCCGGCTTTCACCGCGACCTCACCGGCCTGGAGAACATCTACCTCTCGGGCGCGATCCTGGGGATGCGCCGCGCCAGCATTCAGCACAAGCTCGACGACATCGTGCAGTGGGCCGGCGCCGAGAGGTGGGTGGACACGCCAGTGCGGACCTACTCCTCCGGGATGCTCATGCGCCTGGGCTTCTCCGTGGCCGCGCACATGGAGCCGGACATCCTGATCGTGGACGAGATCCTGGCCACCGGCGACGAGGCCTTCCGGGCGAAGGTCCGGCGGCGGCTGCGCCAGGAGGCCCGGCAGGGCCGCATCGTCCTCTTCGTGTCTCACTACATGGAGGAGGTGCGGATGCTCTGCGACCGCGTGCTGTGGATGGCTGAGGGGCGCGTGGTGCGGGAAGGCCCGGCTGAGGAGCTGGTCGAAGACTACACCGCCGAGGGCCGCAGCCTGGAGGAGCAGCAGGGCGGAGGCACGCGATGATGCGGCTACGCTGGACGCTCATGCTCATGGCGCTGGGGGCGGGGCTGTTCGCGCAGGAGAACCCCGACACGGGGGCCGCCGCGGCCGCGGAGGACGCCTCCGACGCCGACGTGGTGCAGCAGGTGCTTGCCGAGACGCTCGGGACCTGGCAGCGGGAGGGCCCGTCCGCAGTGCTCTCTCCCGCCCAGCTCCGGAACCGCGAGGGCGAGGCCGTCGAGACATACCAGGCGACGTGCGGTGCCACAGCCCGCTATCGGAACGCTGAGGGACCGGGGACGGCCGAGGTGCTGGTGATCGCCTTCGAGAGCCGGCTCGATGCACTGGGCTTCCTCTCCGCACAGCGCACCGGCGACGCCCGGCTGGTAGTGCTGACCTTGCCAGCGTATCGCGACAGCGGTGTCCTCCACGCCCGCTCCGGCCGCTACTACCTGCGCGTGACCGCCCGCGGCACGCCCACGGAAGCTCTGCCCGCCGACCAGCACCTGGCGGCCGAAGTGGAGCTGCCACCGCCTGGCGCCCGGCTCCGCCTGCTGGATCTGATCCCGCGGGGGTGGATCACGCCCCTCACCGTCTCGTACGCTCCCACCGACCTATTGGGCGAGGACGTCTCGCCAAAGGCCCTCAGCGTGGAGCATCTGCTCGGCACCAAGCTGATCCGGCTGACCGTCATGCAGGCGGAGGATGTGACAGGGGCCCGTCGCTACTACACGCTGCTTCTGCAGCAAGCTCTGCAGGCGGACAAGGTGCGCGAGATGCGGCGCCTCGGGGAGGAGGCCTTCGTCACCAGGCGGGACGATGCGCCGGCCATCGGCATGCGCCAGGACGAGTTCGTGGCCTACGTTACCGACGTGCCGAACCTCGTGGATGGCGAGGCCATTATGCGAATGGTGGGCACGGCCATCCGGACCTCACGCCCCCTGCCGGAGGTAACAGTATCCGCAAATGAAGCTCCCCGCCCACTCCAGCAGGGCGGGGAGCAGTAGTGTACACCTCTATTCGGCGGAGGTACAGGCCACCTCCTGCCGCTCGGCCCCAGCGAGGCCCTGCAGCCGCTTGCGGGCCTCGCGAGGTGCGCCGCTGTCCCACGGTGCCCCGGCCTGTGCGCGCTCATCGAGGTAGCTGATGGTCTCCTCGGGTGTGCCGACCAGCCCGTTGGCCGCCTCCCACTTCGTGCGGAAACGAAGCGACACACGGTTGGTGTAGGGCTCCAGCAGCACGCGGAACACGTGGAACGGGTCGTCACCTACCGGCATGTGGTCATAGACGATTCTGTGTGCCATGCCCCCCACCTCCCTTTAACCTGGGCTCTCGGGTCCGTGTGATCCGCCCTCCGTCACTCAAGATATACCCAATAGATGTGACGGAATAACCCCCGCGCCAAGAATCCTATCGGCCTTTGCGGAGCAGGACTCACGCCGGTCGTCGCGCAATAGTCCCTGAATGCGTCAATAGACTGGAGGCTGATCAGATGCTGACAATGAAGGGAGATGGACAGGGGCGTCGCACGCGGGAGGAGATAGTGGCGGAGGTGCTGCGGCGCCACAATGCCGACCTGGTGGCCGGATTCGGCGAAATCTCCGAGTGGGGGCGGGCCCACCGCGAGCGCCAGTGGGTGGCCTCCTTCACCGATGCCCGCTGCGCCTACTACGTCCATCAGGATGGCCGCTACCACATGCAGTTCTGGACGGAGACGATCCCGAAGGGAACGGGCGCGGAATGGGTCATCTTCGTGCTCTCCGCCGGGATGGGCATGGGCGCGATGCTGCCCCAGCCTACGGGCCGCTTCGACGTGCGGCTCAATGTCCCGCCCGGTGTGAGCACGGACCTGGTGTCCTGCAATGTGACGAAAGAGGATCGAGTATGGCGCAAGGGCGACGTCACGATGGCCTATGACATCAAGCGGCGGGAGTGGGCGGAAAGCTACTCTCCGATGATACTGGACTCGCACATCACGGAGGAATCCGCCGCGACTTTCGGCATCATGGCACTGCGCATTCCCAAGTCGCTGGTCGCGGAGGGGGAGCCGACGCGGATCGACGTGGTGCCCTTCAACCGCCAGCCCTCCAGGCGGTGGTTCAAGGTCGATGTTGACATGTTCGCGCGACCCATCTTCAAGTGCGGCATCGACGACGCGGTGGAGGCGTGCATGGCTGGCCCGAGGCACCCACGGATCGGCGACTGGAACGTCTACTTCGGGGACGTGCATGCCCACAGCGGCGAGGAGCACGGCTCGGGGCGAACCTGCGGGACCGGGACGCTGGCCGAGAACTACGAGTACGGCCGCGACGTGGCGGGGCTGGACTTCGTGGGCGTGGCGGAGCATGACTGGCAGATGGACGGGCAGGACGACTGGAACCGGCGCATGGAGCAGATGGACGAGTGGACCGAGGACGGCAGCTACGTGGTCATCCCCTGCTACGAGTGGACGTCGGCGAAGTACGGTCACCGCAACGTCTACTACCGCGACACGGGCTGGCCCTACTTCGACAACAACCCCGGCCCGGGGCACAACGCCATCAGCGATGAGAGCCGCTCGCCGGACGATTTGTGGCAGTCGCTGCGCGACTGCGGAGCGAAGGCCCTGACCATCGCCCACCACTCCAGCGTGGGGTTCTTCCCGGTTGACTGGTCATACATGGACCCGGAGTTCGACCGCCTGGTGGAGGTCTACTCCACGTGGGGCAACTCCGAGTACCTGGGCGCTCCCTTCCCGGGCCAGGCTGCGGACCGGCTGCCCGGCCTCGGCGCCCTGGACGCGCTGAAGCGCGGCTACAGGCTGGGGCTGATGGCCTCCAGCGACTGCCACGACGGCAACCCGGGCAATGCCAACTGGTCCTACCGCCAGCCGCACATCCACCATCGCCTCGGCAGCGGCTTCATGGCGGTGCTGGCCGAGGAGCTGGCGCGCGGCGCAGTCTGGGACGCCATGTACGCCCGCCGCTGCTACGCCACCACCGGGACGCGCATCGTCCTGGACTTCCGCGTGAACGAGGCCATCATGGGCAGCGAGATCACGGCGCCCGCCGACGCCGCGAACCGTATCGAGGCCGAGGTCACCGGAACCGCCCCGCTGCAGCGGCTGGAGCTGGTGCGCGACGGCGAGGTCATCGCGGTCAAGCAGGACGGCGGCGGTGACGTGAGCGCCAGCCTCCGCGTCGAGGACGCCGGCGCCGGGGACTCATGCTTCTACTACCTGCGGGTGTTCCAGACCGACGGTGAGATGGCGTGGTCGAGCCCGGTGTGGGTCGATCCGGAGTAGGGCGCTGCGCCCGCCGTCGCTGTCGCTGGCCCTCGTTGGCTGGGGCCTTCAGCTCTCCCCTACTCCGCCTGCTGGGCGCGCCACTGTGCCTCCATGCGGTCGAGGGTCGGAAAGTACCAGTCGGTGAACAGCTCGTCGCGCTCCGCGTTGATGCCGGGGTAGGGCCACCGCGCCCGGCGTTGAACGTCCAGCACCGCCTGGAGCGGTGCCCGCCTCAGCCTCGGGCGACCTTCGGGAACTCAGCGCATCGCCGGTGTCACTCGCCCTCGGGCGGCTCCTCGTGCATGTCGGGCTGGCGGATGAAGGCCTCCAGCTCGCTGTCATCGAGGTCATCGCGTGGCTCAGGGAGCTTGAGGCCGAAGAAGAAGGCTCCGAGCGCAAGCACGAGCGCGGCCGTGAAGACCACCCGGTAGCCGAGACCGTCGGCGGCCCACCCGTAGACCAACGGGGCCAAGGCCAGGGGGAAGGTGAAGCCGGCGCCGAAGCCCATGTAGGAGGGGCGCTCGGACTCGGGGGCGATATCCATGAGGTAGTTCATGTACCCGATCATCAGGCTGGCGAGGAAGAGGCCGCAGCCCACGAAGGCAAGTCCGAGGACCACCACCTGGAGGTTGACGGTCCACCACAGGATCGACAGCGAGACGTCCCAGCTCCCGAAGGCGGCGGCCACCGCCGCCACCATCCCCGCCAGCAGGGAGCTGACGCCCACCAGCACCGCGTTGCGATTCCCGAAGCGGTCGGAGACCTGGCCCACGACGGCGGCCCCCACCATCTCCGCTCCCACCTGCAGTCCCAGGAAGGTGGCGGCGACCTCGTCGGGCATCCCCCACACCTGGGTGGCGAAGACGATGAAGAACGGTCGCACCGCCGACGACAGCCCCATGAGCAGGCGGATGCGGATCAGCCGCCGGTAGCTGCGGTCCTGGTGGATGATCTCCCAGCCGCGGGCGAGGTGCTGCAGCCAGGAGGGCTGGCGGCTGGAGGAGCGGGACGCCGGCTCCCGGACCTGCCCGAAGAGCGTCCAGCCAATGGCGCTGCCCATCACGGAGACCGCGAAGAGGGTCGCGAAGTTGCGCGGGAAGTCGAAGGGACTCTCGGGGCCGACCATGTAGGCGACCAGCGGCGTGACGCCCAGAAGCACGATGGCCAGCGCCCCCACCCGCCGCCACATCTGCAGGCTTCCCCGCCTGGTGGTGGGGATGGACTTGGCGAGGATGTCGTTGAAGGCCAGGCTCGCCACCGCGCCGCCCCCCGAGTGGCCCATGAGGCCGAAGATCAGCACCACGAGGACCAGCGTGTTCGAAAGCTGCGCTCCCCACCACAGCACCAGCGCGATGAGCACGTACATGCTGCCGCGCGCGAGCGCCGAGAGAATGTAGGCCGGCTTCTTATAGTCGCGGCCATCGAGACTGCGGGCCGCCAGGACCTGCACCAGGGTGCGCACCACTCTCCACAGCCCCAGCACCAGGCCCACCACCCACGCGGCGCCGGAGAGCTTGTGCAGCAGCAGGGGCACCACGGTGGAGCGGTCGGCAACACGAAAGGCCGCCATCGCCATGATCCCGTTGGCGATGGCAAGCCGGTAGGTACGCACGTTAAGCGGGACGAGCATCTCCCGCCCGCGTTCTCGCTCGTCATCCGACACGATATCAGCGCGTCCCCTCGTTGGGGGCAATTATCCCCTTCCTGCAGCCTCATAGTTAGGATTAGGCGCGCGGCGCCTGAAGCCTTCCTGTGGTCAACAACAATGGAGGGCAAACAGCCGGCGGAGCGTTGTAACACGGTCGTTAGTCATCAGTCGTTAGTCGTCAGCTTGAGGCCCGCGGCTTGCAGCTTGTAGCTTGCTGACGACCCCGCCGCTCCGGACGACGACGGCAGCGGGGACTGCGCCCGCGCCGCGGGAAGGATCAGCATTCCATCCTGGGAAGCCGCCCCCAGCGACCCTCTTGATCCTGGGAAGCCGGCGCCCTCGCCGGCTTGTGGCGCGCAGCGCCACTGTTGTTCGGCAGGAGCCGTGAAGGCAGGCCAACGAATGCGGGCCTTCCGGCCCGCGTCGGGCGTGGGCGCGCCCGATGATCCTCCCGTGCTCGGGAGGGTCCAATGTCGGGCAGATTGCAAACGAGGTGGCGCGGGCCCTGACCGTGGATGGCAAGGGGCTGATGTTCTGCCTGGCCGGCCTCGGCGGCGACGTGGAGGCGCTCGTGGAGCGGACGCGAGCGGCCGAGCGCGTGGTGGTGATTGACGGCTGCCCCGTGGCGTGCGCGAAGAAGACGCTCGAGCGGCACGGCATCGCGCACGAGTGGATCGAGCTCACGAGTCTGGGGATCGAGAAGTGCCCGGACCTTACGCTGGAGGATGGAGAGCTGGAGTGCGACAAGGGAGCCGTTGAGCAGCAGCTTGAGGCCTGAGCGGCGGAGCGGCACCCGAATGCAGTCGTAGCCGACGGATGTGAGCAGGGCGAAGGTCAGCCCACGGCGCGGGCGGAATAGAGGCCGGAGTTCCTGAAGCCTCGGCCCGCGCCGCAGGTGGTTCTGGTGACGATTCCCCTGCACTTCCCCAAGCTGTCGCGCTTTGACCGCGATCACGAGCCCGCCACCGTGGCCGTGCCCTTCGCCGAGGGAGCGCTGGCGGCCGACCATCCCGTCGCCGTGGTCGCTCACGGGCAGCCGATCCCCACGCAGGCCCGCCCGACGGCGACCTGGCCCGACGGATCGGTGAGGTGGCTGCTGGTGCACATGCTCGTGGACCTTCCGGGAAACCGCCCGGCGGACGTCGAGCTGCGCGTCGGAGAGCAGCCCTCTCCCCCATCTCCCGTTGCGTCGGTACAGGACGGCGGTGATGGCGTGGGCATTGAGACCGGCCCGCTGAGCCTCCGCCTCGCGGAGCCCGAGCAGCCGGGCCTGCTGCGCCAGGTTGTGCTCCGTGGCACGAGGTTTGCGACCGCCGAGGAGCTGGTCGGGCCCGAGATTACGATCGACGGCGAGACGCTGTGCGCGGCCATCGATGATGAGGGGTGGCGCGTGGTGGAGTCGGGGCCGGTGCGCGTTGTGGTGGAGGGCCGCGGGAGTCACGTCGGCGCGGACGGACAGCGTCGCCTGGACCTCATCGCCAGAGTCACCGCCTGGGCGGGGAAGCCCTGGGTGGAGCTGCATTACCGCGTCATCAACACCGAGCCTCAGGAGAGCATCGCCGTCGAGGCCATGTGCTGGACCTTCCGGCCGCAGGGCGATGCGAGCGGGACTGAGGGGGGCGTCACCGTGTCCAACTACCGATCCAGGACCGAGAGCGCCAGCGGCGATCAGAGCGTGCGACGGCTCATCGACGCGGACCACCTCATCTATACCTCCAACGAGCAGATCCCGGAGGTCCTCTACGGGACCTTCACCAGCCACTGGCGGCGCCCGGACCGCGGCGGCCTGTCGGCCACCATCTTTCAGGCCTACCAGAACTTCCCGAAGGCCCTGACCGCCGGCGGCGACGGCCTGGCCGTGGAGCTGGTGCCCGCGGACTCGCTGGGTCTCAACCTCATCCGCGGCATGGCGAAGGGCCACCGCTTCCTGCTGCACTTCCATGACGGAACCGCGCCCACCGAGGAGCTGATCGTCCGCGGGCTGCAGTATCAGATGCCAGATCGACCCGTCCTGCCGCCGGAGGTCTACCGGGAGGCCGGCGTGCTGCCGGACCTGTTCGTGGATGAGCCGGTGCGGCGGGTGGAGCGCGTGCTCATCGATTTGGCCGACCGGCGCACGCGCAGCTACGGGATGCTGCACTGGGGCGACGCCCCGGAGCGGGGATATACCGACCAGGGTCGCGGCAGAGGCGAGCTCGTGTGGTGCAACCTGGAGTACGACCTCCCGCGCGCGGCGATGGTCATGTACGCGCGGACCGGCGAGCGCCGCATGCTGGACTATGCCCTGGTCTCGGCCGAGCACTGGGTGGAGGTCGATGTCTGCCACGACAGCGATGACCCCATGCGCCATGAGGGGATGATCGCACACTCGGCGCGGCACGCGACCGGGGGAGTGACGCCCTCCCACGAGTGGGTTGAGGGCATCCTGGACTACTACCATCAGACGGGCGATGCCTTCGCGCTGCAGACGGCTCTGGGGGTCGGACGCAACGTTCTGCGCCACGTCGAGCGCATGCTGGGGCGTGGGACCGGCGCCTTCTCCGCGCGGGAGACGGGCTGGGCCCTCCGCACGCTGGTGGCGCTGTATGAGGAGACGCACGACGAGAAGTGGCTGCAGCCCGCGGAGAGCATCGTCGATCACTTCGAGCAGTGGATGGCGGAGCACGGGGCGTGGCTGGCGCCGTACACGGACCACACGCTGGTGCGGGTGCCGTTCATGATCACCGTGGCCGCCAACGGGTTGATGTGCTACCATCGCGTCCGGCCCGAGCAGCGGGTGGAGACGATGGTGGTGTGCGCGATGGACGACCTCATCGAGCATTGCCTGACGCCGGACGGTCGCTTCTACTACAAGGAGCTGCCCAGCCTCCGCCGCCGAACCGCGGGAACGCAGACGCTGCAGGGCCTGGCCCACGCCTGGACGCTCACCGGCGACGAGAAGTACCTCAGGGCGGGGATGCCCAGCTTCGAGTTGGCGCTGGCCGCCGACTACTCCGGCTGGTCCGGGGCCAAGTACGCCGACGGCGACGCGGTCATCAAGCCGAGAGGGCCGGGGCCGAAGGCCTTCGCGGCACATTTCATGCCCATCGCGCGGTTCTACCGCTGCGCCGTGGAGGCCGGCCTGCTGACCGACGACGAGTTCTGAGCGCGATGCAACGAAGGAGCAGTCGCCGTGAACCTGATCCTGATCTGTTCGGATACCTTCCGCTGGGACTACCTCGGCTGCTACGGCAACGAGTGGATCCAGACGCCGAACCTGGACGCCCTGGCGGCCGAGTCCGCACTCTACGAGCAGGCCTTCGGGGAGGGCCTGCCGACGCTGCCCGCCCGCCGGGTGATGGTCACCGGCCGCCGGATCATCCCCTTCGAGCACCACCCCCAGCACACCGACAAGGTCACCCTCCCCGGCTGGCATCCCCTGTACTTCGAGGACATCACGCTGGCCGAGTGGCTGCTGGACCGGGGCTACGCCACCTGCATGATCACCGACGTCTACCACATGATGAAGCCCGGGAAGAACTTCCACCGCGGGATGGAGTACTGGTACTGGATACGCGGCGTAGAGGACGACAGGTACAACTGGCGGGACCTGGAGCGCGTGAAGCGCGTATGGCCCACGGTCACAAGCTGGAAGGGCGGGCCGAACGACCCCCGCCACTGGCTGGTACAACACATCAACGGCCGCCTGCGGTGGCGGGACGAGACGGACAGCTTCGCGGCGCGGGTGATGACTCGAGCGGCCGACTGGATCACCGGCTTCCGCGGCGAGTACCCCTTCTTCATGTGGATCGACTGCTTCGACCCGCACGAGCCGTGGGACCCGCCGCTGGAATACGGGAGGAAGTACGATCCTGACTTCGACCCCTACAAGTCGGCCTTCCCTCCGGCGAGCACGGAGGGGCTCAGCGAGGAGGAGCTGCGCACCATCAGGGCCGGCTATGCCGGGGAGTGCACGCTGATCGACCGCTGGGTGGGGCACCTGCTCGACACGCTGGCGCGGGAGGAGCTGCTGGACGAGACGCTCATCGTCTTCACCTCCGACCACGGGTGCATGATGGGCGAGCAGGGGGAGATCCATAAGGCGGCGGATCGCCTGCGCAATCAGGTGACGCAGGTGCCGCTGATCGTCCGCCACCCCGGCGGGGAGGCGGCCGGGGCGCGGGTGGGCGGCTTCGTGCAGCACCAGGATATCATGCCCACCGCGCTGAGCATCATGGGCGAGGAGATCCCGGACCGCTGCAATGGGGAGGACATCTGGCCGCTGGCCGTGGAGGGCCGCGACAGCCAGCGTGAGCAGATCATCAGCGCCTTCGGCTTCCACGCCTCAGTGCGCAACCGCCGCTGGAACTACGTTGCGCCGTGGACGGAGGTGCCGGAGGGCCGTGCAGCGCGGCGGGAGCTCTACGATCTGCAGGAGGACCCCGAGGAGCTCGTGAACGTCATCGACGAGCATCCGGAGGTCGCCGAGGAGATGCAGGACTGGCTGGAGCGCTACGTGGCGGAGCACCGCGAGGAGACCGCCGGCGACCTCGGCCCGGGGCAGACCGGCCCGCCGCACGATCAGGCGTACATCTGACACAGGCGCCAGCAGGAGAGGACGGCAAGCTGGCAGGGCGCCCACGCGAGGTCGGCGGTGCCCGGATGCAGGGGCACTACCGGCGGGGAAGCTTCACCGTCGCGCACACCACGGCAGGGTCGGTGGCGGTATCCGCCTCGGCCACCACGCGGACGCCGTCCGCCTCGGTGCTATCGGGCTCCAGGATCCAGCTCCGGCCCTCGAACCCCAGCCCGGCCAGACTCCCCACCGCGTAGGCCTGCACTCCCGGGACGGCAAGCTCAGCCACGCGCGCATACAGGCCCTGCTTGCGCTGGGTGAGGACATCAGCCGCGAAGGCCTCCGCATTCGCCGAGGGAACCACCAGCATCTGCGCCCCCTGGTCGGCCAGCGCCCGAGCCAGCTCCCGGTCCCAGGCGTCGAGGCAGATCAGCGCGCCGAGGGTGCCGATTTCCGTGCGCCAGACGCGGACCTGCGAGTGGTGAGCGGGGGTGAGATGCAGCCCGCCCCTCTCCTCGAGCGGGATGAGGTTGACCTTGTCCGTGCGGCCCGCGATCCGACCCTGGTCGTCAAACAGGAAGGCGCTGTTGCAGACGCTATCCTCTCCCCCACTCTCACAGGGCAGCAGGACGCTGCCGGCGGCGATGTGCACGCGGTGCTCACGCGCCAGGGCGCTGAAGGTCTGCACGTAGGCCTCCCTGACCCTCCGCGCGGCCGCCAGCAGCACCGCCGGTGTCAGCGAGCCGCGGGCGCGCACGAGCCAGTAGGGCAGGCCCAGAGCGTGGCGGACGGCGACGGCTGCGATCGCCCCGCGCAGCGACCGGGCCCGGGTGGCCAGCGGCGCGCCCAGTGCCGCCAGGCCCGTGCCGACGTCCTCGGGGAGGACAATCAGGTCCGGGTCCGCCTGCATGGCCCGCGAGATGTCCGCGGCCATCTGACGCTGGAAGTCCTCCGCTCGCGGCCAGAGCTGCAGGCGGCTCTGGACCGCCGCCACGGTGAGCGCTCTCTCTGCCGCCCGCGAGGACGGCGCAGTTTCTGGTGAGGCCTGGCCAGGATCGGACATGCGTTCTCCTCCTGCGGCGGTTGGCAGCCGCGGCGTCCGAATGATTCCTGAGAGGGGCGGCGGCCCGTCTCGCTTTACCTATCACCGAGCAGATTTGACGCGGCCGGGCTTTGCTGATAGGATACCAGATGTCCGGGCTGGGCGTTGACCTGCGGAACACTCTGGGGGCTCTTGGTTCGTCCCTTGACCTCATCCGTGA
>JAYENL010000103.1:0-17046 GCA_034722055.1 Armatimonadota bacterium | reverse complement strand
CTTTACCTATCACCGAGCAGATTTGACGCGGCCGGGCTTTGCTGATAGGATACCAGATGTCCGGGCTGGGCGTTGACCTGCGGAACACTCTGGGGGCTCTTGGTTCGTCCCTTGACCTCATCCGTGAGTGGTTTCTGCCGATGCCTGAGACATTGGCCCCGGTCGCAGCGAGTGCTCACAGCTTGCTGAACGTTATCGACTTCCTGTGCCTCGCTGCCGGGATTTACCTGCTGTTGGTCCTGCACGACCGGCGCCAGCGCGCCGGTCTGCTGCTGATGGCCTTCGGCTTCGGCGTTCTGGCCCTGCGATTGGCTCCCACTCAGCTCTTCCTGGCGGCCCCCGGCCTCAGGACGGCCGGGAGCACTCTGGCCTACGCCACCGCCGGCCTCCTCATCTCCTGGGGTGTGCTGGCGCTGGTGCGCGACGGGAGCCTCCGGTCCGATCATCCCCCCCTCAGACAGATTCTCCTGGTCATCGCCGCGACCATCGCCATCCTTTCGACGGTGGTCGTGTGGGTCCTGCCGTTCTATGGCCCCCTCCGGGCTGTGGTGCGCGTTGCCGCCGCCGACAGTGCTTTCCTCATGTTCGAGCAGGGGCTGCGAGTGGCAGTGGCAGGGGCTCTGTTCACCTGCGCCTGGATCCTGTGGGAGCGCCGGGTGCTGGGAGACGGTAGCTCCCGGATGTTCGGCGCAGCCTTCTTCTGCTGGGCGGTGGCGGCGGTGCTTGGGGTCACAGGGCTGCTGCCGCTGGGCACCAGCGGCTGGACGGCGCGCATCGTAGGCGTGCTGGGGAGCCTCTTTATCGGCAACGCGCTGGTGGTGCACGTCTATCAGGGCGAACGGGCGGCGCGGGAGCGCCAGCAGCGCCTCGCGCTGCTGGATCGGGTGACCAGCGCGGCCCTTGAGGCCCCGCGGCTGGCAGCAGTTGTCCGGGCCGCCACGGATGAGGTGCTGGGGCTGCTGGACGCGGTGCTGGTCGCTGTCTACCTGGTCGAGGACTCCAGCGCGGTGCTGACCCGAGCCTGCGTCAGCGGCAGCGCGCCCTCCCTGCCCGAGCGCCTCGCCAGAGAGGACGATCACCCGGTCGCCAGGAGCGTCGCGAGCTCGGCGCCGGAGCGATTGGAGCTACCCGCCGAGGCGGGGCCCGGTGAGGCCTGCGACGGAGTGTCGGTGCCTCTGAGCGGTCTCACCCGCGCCGTCGGGGCCCTCATGGTGGTGATGCCTCCAGCTCGCCGGGTGTCCGACGCGGACGTTGAGGCGCTGAGCAACGTGGGGTCGCAACTGGGGATCATCGTCCAGCACATGATGCTGCTGGAGCACGTCCAGCACGCCCGCGACCGCTGGCGGCAGACGTTCGACAGCATCCCCGAGATGGTCACGGTGCACGACCGCACCGGGCGGATCGTGGCATCCAACACCTCCACGTTGCAGTTCGCGGACATGACGGAGAGAGAGGTGACCGGGGCAACGCTCGGCCAGGTGCTGGGCAGATGCCCCCAGCAGGAGGAGATGCTGAGCGAGTGCATCGCGACCGGGGTGTCCCCCAAGTCGGCCGTGCATCGCACCCGGGGTCGCATACACCGCGTGCAGGTTACGCCGCTCCGCGACGACGAGGGGCGTACCGCCGGCTGCGTGCGAGTGGCGAGGGACGTCACCTCCAGATGGCGCACGGAGCAGCGCCTTGAGCAGTCGGAGGAGCGCTACCGGGATCTGGCCGAGCACGCCAATGACATCATCTACACGCACGATCTCGATGGCAGATTCCTCTACATCAACCGGGCTGCGGTGCGCATCCTCGGCTACAGCCAGGAGGACTTCTCGCGTCTGCGGTTCTGGGACGTCGTGGCGCCCGAGTCCGTGCCCAAGGCGCGGGCCTACGTGGATGGGCTGCTGCAGGGCGAGCCGCAGGACGAGCAGATCGAGCTGCACATGAGCTGCGCTGACGGGACGGTCGCGGTGGTGCAGCTTCGCGCCAATGTCCTCCCCCGCTCGGGCCAGAACGATATCATCCACGGAATCGCGCGGGACGTGACGACGGAGACGGAGCTGACCGCCCAGCTCATGCAGGCGGAGCGGCTGGCCTCGGTGGGCACGCTGATCGCAGGCATCGCCCACGAGCTGAATAACCCCCTGACCACCATCTCCGGCTACGCCGAGCTGCTGGAGAGCCAGCTCGTGGACAGTGCGCACTCTCGGGCGGCGGCGACCCTGGCCGATGAGGCCGCGCGCTGCCGCACCATGGCCAAGAACCTGCTTAACTTCGCGCGCCAGACTGACGAGCGGCCGGCGAAGTTCCCGCTCAACGGGCTTGTGCGCGGCGTGCTCGACCTCCGGGCCTACGACCTGCGGGCCGCCAGCATCCAGGTGGAGACGAGCCTGCAGGAGGAGCTGCCCCCGATCGTGGCCGACCACGGACAGATCCAGCAGGTCGTCTACAACCTGGTGGACAACGCCTACTACGAGATGCAGCAGCAGGGCGGCGGGACGATACGTGCCGAGACGTGGGCCGAGGACGAGATGGTGTGCCTCAGCGTCACCGACACCGGGCCGGGCCTGGCCGAGGATGTGATCGACCGCATCTTCGAGCCGTTCTTCACGACAAAGCCTCGCGGGGCCGGCACGGGGCTGGGCCTGAGCATCTGCAGGCGCATCGTCGAGAGCCACGGCGGCAGCATCACGGCCGAGAACGTTGAGGGGGGAGCCCGCTTCACGCTGCGCCTGCCGGTGGCGCCGATCCAGGATGAAGAGACCGCCGAGGAGCTTATGGAGGAGCCGGCCGGCGATGAGCTGAGGACCGGTCGGGTGCTGTTCATCGAGGACGAGCCGGCGCTGTGCACGCTGGTTGAGGATTACCTGGCGCGGCTGGGGCATGACATCGTGGTGGTGCCGACCGGTGAGGAGGGGCTGGCGGAGGCGCTGGATGACACCTTCGACGTGATCATCTGCGACATGCGTCTTCCGGACATCAGCGGCGAGGAGGTATGCACGAAGCTGCTCGAGAGCATGCCAGATGCGAAGAGGCGCATCGTTATCGCCACCGGGGACATCCTCAGCCCGGAGACACAAGCGTTCTTCGACCGCACGGGCCTGCCGCACATCCACAAGCCCTTCCGGCTGGATGAGCTGGCCGACGTCGTGGGGCGCCTTCTGGCCGGCCGACCCCTGGAGCGCCGGTCCTGAGCCTCAGCCTTCCCCCTCACGGGCGGTGAACTTCACGGATTCCTCCTCGACGACGTTCCCCCCGTCGTCCAGAAGCTCCGCGGTGAGCGTGTACTCGTCGGCCATGCCGATCAGCAGCACCTTCAGATCGACCTGTTCGTCGGTACGCCACACGCCATTCTCCCGGATCCTGGCGGTGCCGCTGGCCACCTCGCCTCCCACAATGAGCTTGCGGTACTCCACGGCCCAGCGAACGCGCTGCCCGGCGGGGCCGGTGCCGGCCGGTCGGATGCGGCGTCCCGTCTGAGCGCCGTTCTCGGGCCGAGTGATAGAGAACTCCGCCTCCTGCACCGGGGCGTTGATGGTGACGAGCTCCGGCGCCGCGGCCTGGTGGACGGAGCCGTCCGCGGCCACGAAGGTGGCGGTGACCCGGGCGTCGGCCACCTGATCGCCCGCCTGCACCTGGTAGGTGCCGACGTAGGTGTTCGCGGCCTGCTCCTCCATGGTGAGGTTCTCCTGCAGCCCCTCGATGGAGAAGGACGCCTGGCGCCCGGCCGCGGCCACCTGCATGGTGACCGTCAGCGTGGCGCCCTCACCCAGCGGGCCGGCGGCGTCATGCTCCAGCGCCTGAATCTGCCCGCCGGCCTGGACCTGGAACTGCCACGTCTGCTCCGCCACGTTGCCGGCGGGATCGGCCACCTGCACGCTGACGTTGTGCGCCCCGTCAGCAAGCTGTTCAGCCGCCCACGCCACCTGCGTGGCAGCCACCTGCGCCTCGCCGGTCACGTCCTGGCCGTCTATCGCCAGCGCCACGCTCTGCAGGTCGATGCCCGCGGGGCCCACGTCCTGGTAGCTGGCTCCGATGGCGGGCGCGGCCTCGCGCAGCACGGCGTCGGGAGGCGGGGTGAGGTTGTACATGCGCGGCGGGGAGGTGTCCACCGTCACGGCCACGTTGCTGCGCGCCTCGACTGTGTTCCGGCCCACCTGCAGCCGCGTGGTGAGGCGCGTGCCGGCCAGCTCCATGCCGTCCGGCACCGTGAAGGCTCCGGTGTACACGCCCGGCGAGGCCTCGGTCAGCGGCACCTGTGTGCCGGCCGGGGCCATGAGCACGGTGGCGGTGCCTCCACCGCTGCCGTGCACCGCCAGCCGCATCGTCTGCCCCGCGCCCAGCGCACGTCCGTACTCCGGGACGAAGAAGGCCGCGATGCGGGGCTGATCGGTCTCCGGGGGACTGGGATCGCCGCGACGCTGAGCGAGGATGCCCCACACCTCGCCCGTGCGCGGGCTCAGCCGCAGGATGACGGCCTCCCCCTCGGTACCGAGCAGGTGCAGGGGCGTGCCGTCCGAGCCCCTCGCCTGCACGCCCTCCCCCAGTGGGTAGGTGTCCCCGCCCTGCATGAGGAGCTGGTTCCCGCGCACCTCAGCGATCGTCCCCACCTGTTGGGTGAAGCTGGCGCGCACCGAGTTGACGCTCCCCGCCTCTCCCACTCCAAGCTCAAGCAGATCCCCAGGCTGCAGATCGGCGACCTCCGCCAGCGCAGGCGCCGTCCCCTCCCGGCCGCGTCGCACATTGGCGCCGGCCTCCAGGGGGATCTGCCCCACCTGCACGGGATCGAACGTCCGCACCAGCAGCGAGGCCGGCTCCTCCGCCTGCACCACCTCCAGCAGCGTGGCCTCCAGCGTCTCCGCCGGCTCGGCCCGGGCCGGAGAGGTGATCTGCAGCAGGAGCGTCTGCGGATCCCACTGCGCGTCGTAGCCCAGAAGCATGGCGGCGGCCGGCGGCACGTAGGGCTGGCCGGAGAACGTCTGCAGTCCGTACTCCAGCGCCTGCTGCTCACCGTTGACGGTCGCGGTGTCCTGGCCCACCACCATCTGGAGCTGCACGTCTCCGTTAGAGGCGTTGAGCTGCTGCTGCGCGGGGTCCCACGTCACCGATGCCCCCAGTGTCTCGAGGAAGCGCTGGGCGGGCAGCAACGGGAAGACCATGTCAACCATCAGTACCGGGCTGTCGAAGGCCATCGGTTCGCCGTCCAGCGTTACCTGCACGTTCTGCGCCACAGCCTGCGGGATCAAGAGGGCTGCGCACGCTATCATCGCCACCGCCAGGGTCGTCAGCCTGCTGCGTGATCTCATGGGGATGCCACTCCCGGGATGAGCTGACTCGATGGGCGATCTGCTTTCGACACTCTATTCTCCCTCGGCTGCCATGGTTCCTGCGGCCGGGAGCGGCGTCTGTGTCCTCAATAAGCTACAAGCTACGAGCCTCAAGCTGACGGCTGGGCCACAACGCAGTGGCCGAGGATGGCCGGGAGGCGTTGCCGTGGGGACCGGGAGTGTCTTCAGACTCGCTGGCCGTTTGCCGTGAGCGGTTGTCGTTGTGGCCGCGCCGTCGGCCGGTCACAGCGGGACTGCGGACACTCGTATGCGTGCGCCGTCTGCCGTTCCGTGGCACGGACACTCCTGTCCGTGCCTCGTTTGGCGTTGTCGGGCTGGAAGCCCGACCTACGCGAAAGATGCAGCCGAGGACAACGACCGGGCCGGCGGGGAACTGCGCCCTCCTGACGACAACCAGCGTGTTCCCGTGATGGCGCGGTCTCGCGGACGGCAGCGGCCTTGCGGTTGACGCTCCGTGCGGCAGGTGCTAAGCTTTCGCGGTACTGTCTCAGAATGGCCGTGGCTGGACGCTGGAGGGAAGCTCTGTTGCCTCTGCTCACCACTGACTTCGTCGGGCTGAGACTGCGCAGTCCGCTGATTGCGGGCTCGGCGGCGATCACCCAGGACCTGGAGGCCATGCGCCGCGCCGAGGACGCCGGGGCAGGCGCCGTGGTCATGAAGGGCTTCTCGGACATCGTCGCCATGCGCACCTCGCCCGCTCCCCGCTACCGCATCATCCGCCACGAACTGGCCGACCGCGACGCCTTCACCTTCTACAGCTACGAGCAGGCCAGCAGCCGCGACGCGCAGGAGTACGCGGAGGAGCTGTCGCGCGCGGTGGAGGCCCTCGCCATCCCTGTCATCGCCAACGTGGACTGCCAGACGCTGGAGAGCTGGCTGCACAGCACCGCCATCATCGCACAGTCCGGCGCTGCGGCCATGGAGATCAACGTCTCCTGCCCGCATGGGTCCATCGCCTTCACCGGGGAGGACGTGGAGCGGCGCATCCTGGAGGTGGTGGAGGGCGTCCGGGCGCAGGTCGAGATTCCGCTGATCGTGAAGCTCACCCCGCAGCTTACCACGCCGCCGAGCCTGGTCGCCGCCATCGAGGAGACCGGCGTTGAGGGGGTGACCATGTTCAACCGCTTCACCGGTCTGGAGGTGGACGTGGAGGAGGGCCGGCCGGTCATGCACGGCGGCTACGCCGGACACGGCGGCCCCTGGTCGCGGCACCTCGTCCTGCGCTGGGTGAACACCATCGCGCCGACCACCGAGCTTGAGATCAGTGCCAGCGGCGGCGTCTCCGAGGGCGAGCACGCCATCGCCTACATCATGGCCGGGGCGCAGACGGTGCAGATCTGCACGGGGATCTACCTCCAGGGCTACGAGATCCTGACGCGGGTGAACGCCCAGATCCAGGAGTATATGCAGCGCCACGGGCTGGAGACGGTCGATGAGATCCGCGGGGTGATTAACGACCGCATCACGCCCCTGGAGGAGGTGGACCGGCGGCACCTCATCGTCGCCGAGATCCAGGCCCGGGGCACGCCGCCCTGCCGCTGGGAGTGCCCCATCAACGAGGACGTGCAGGGCTACCTGAACCTCATCGCGGAGGGCAAGTACGACCACGCCCTGCGGCTGATCAAGCAGAATCACCCCTTCCCGGGGGTGCTGGGGCGCTGCTGCCACCACCCGTGTGAGACGGCCTGCACGCGCTCGGACGTGGACGATACCATCGCCATCGCGGCCATGAAGCGCTTCGCGGCCGACCATGGCGGCCGCTACCTGCCGGAGACGCCCCAGCCGCCGCCCTTCCACGATGAGCTGGTGGCCGTCGTGGGCTCAGGCCCTGCGGGACTGACTGCCGCCTACCGCTTGGCGTTGATGGGCTACCGCTCCACGGTCTTCGAGAAGCTGCCTGTGGCGGGAGGGATGCTGGCGGTGGGCATCCCGGAGTATCGCCTCCCCCGCGCAGTGCTGGAGCACGAGATCGCGGAGATCGAGCGCCTGGGGGTGGAGATCCGCACCGGCGTGTCAGTCGGCGAGGACGTCACGATCGACGACCTGCGCGAGGAGGGCTACGCGGCGATTCTGCTGGCCGTCGGCGGCCACCGGCAGCGGAAGCTGGGGGTCCCCGGCGAACAGCTTCATGGCGTGGTGGAGGGCGTGGGCATGCTCCGGGCCCACGCGCTGGATGAGGGCGTGGAGCTGGGCGAACACGTCCTCGTCATCGGCGGCGGGGACGTGGCGGTGGATAGCTCCCGGGTGGCGATGCGGCTGACGGACCGCGTGACGCTGGCCTACCGCCGGCGCTACGAGGACATGCCGGCGCGCCGCGAGGAGGTCGAGGAGGCGCTGGAGGAGGGCGTGGCACTGGTGGAGCAGCTTCAGCCGGTGGAGATCGTGGGCGAGGATGGCCGCGTCACGGGCGTGCGCTTCGCCCGCACCCGCGCCACCGAGCCGGGCGCCGATGGCCGCGTGGGCTTTGAGGCGACGCAGGAGGAGCAGCTCCTGGCCTGCGACACGGTGATCGTGGCCATCGGCCAGCTCCCGGACATCGGATGGCTGGAACACCTTGGGCTCTCGCGGCTGTGCTCGGGGGACACCATTGAGGCCGACGCGCTGACCGGCGCCACCTGCGACCTGGACGTCTTCGCCTGCGGCGATTGCGTGACGGGCGCGGCTCCGCTGGTGGAGGCGGTGGCCGCTGGCAAGCGCGTGGCATTCACCATCGCGTCCTACCTCCGGGGCCGGCAGCTCTGGCGCCCCGAGCCGGCGCTGGAGAGAGTGGAGCCCGAGGAGGTCATCCGCGAGGCCGAGCCCATCGTGCTCACCCGGCGCCAGCGCATGCCGCGACGCCCCGCCGATGAGCGGGCCAGGGACTTCGGTGAGGTGGCCCTGGGCTTCCCCGAGGAGATCGGCCGCGCCGAGGCTCGGCGCTGCATGGACTGCGGGCAGTGCAGCAACTGCGGGGACTGTGTGCGCGTCTGCCCCTGGATAGCGATCGATCGCGTGAACGACGTCACGCAGGTGGACCCGGATGCCTGTGATAGCTGCGGCCTGTGTGAGCTTATCTGCCCCCAGAACGCCATCACCATGGTCCCCCGCGACGAGGCGCAGGGCTGAGCTACTGGTTAATTGCGGAAGTCGCTGGATGCGGGTGCGTCCTCAGATTGTCCGTTGCGGGCGACTGCGCCCGCAGCCCAGCAAGGGTTAGTGGTTGCGGGCGAGGCTGCCTCTTCTGCTCAACTGAACTGGGAAGCCGGCGCCCGGCGCGCTTACTGCATCCTGGGAAGCTGATACCCCGCGCGCTCACTTCATCCTGGGAAGCCGGCGCCCTCGCCGGCTTGTGGCGCGCAGCGCTACTGATCACCAGCAGCTTCACCGAACCTCCACCCGCTTACGGCGTGCGGGCGAGGGCGCCCGCGTCCCAGGAACAGGGGTGGCTTGTCCGCGCCCCCCCACACTCGGCAGCAGGCGTGCTCTCCTGACCCGGGGAAAACACCTGAACTCCTACCGCTCAGCACTCGTCCGCGTGTTCCTGGCCTGGCCATAGTGAGCGGGCCTTCGGCCCGCACGCGGGCGAGGGCGCCCGCGTCCCAGGAAGAATGAGTGTTTCATGCTGGGAAGCCGGCGCCGATCGACTCTAACTCGGCGCTACAGGAAGTCGGCGATGGCGTCCCAGTCGCCGGACTGGATCATCTCCCAGCGAGCGACGGCGCGCTCTTGCGTCTCCGTCTGGATTGCGCCGGGGCGGGCGTCGCGGACCCTGCGGATGGCCTCCTCGGCGCTGTATCCCCGGGAGACGAGATAGCAGGCGATCATGGTGCCGGTGCGCCCCAGGCCCGCCAGGCAGTGCGTCCCCACTGCCCGCCCGGTCGCCAGCATACGGTCCACGAATCGCACGTAGCGCTCCACCTGCTCCATGTCGGGCGGCGTCATGTCCTGGATGGGCAGGTGCAGCACCTCGAACCGACTCTCCCCCCTCAGGTCCGAGGGCAGGTCCTCGGTCAGGGACACGATGGCGCCGATGCCCGCCTCCTGGAGACGCTCGGGCTGCCTGAGGACAAGCGCGGAGAAGGCCGCTACCTCGCCCTCGATCACCCAGCTTATCGCCATCCGCCAGTCATCACTCGCCATCGTCGGCGTTCTGCTCCCTGGAGCGTCGCGCGGCGTCTCCCGCCAGCTCATCGGCGCGCTGGTTCTCCTCGCGCGGGACGTGCGCCACCGAGAAGCTGTCGAGCTTGTTGATGAGCTTGCCAGCCCACTGGTACAGCGGGCGGAGATGCGGGGCCTTGACGCGGTACTCGCCGGTGAGCTGCTTGACCAGCAGGAGGCTGTCCATGCGGGCCTGGAGCCGGGTGACGCCCTGCCTGCACGCCTCGTGCAGACCGGCGATCAGCGCCCGGTACTCCGCCACGTTGACCGTGGTCGGCTCCAGCGGCACGGAGCCCTCGGCGAGGAGCCGGCCGTCCGGAGCCGTGAGGACGAAGCCGGCGCCGGCCGGGCCGGGGTTGCCCAGGGACGCACCATCTGAGAACAGGATCGCCGACGCCACCTCGCTCCCGGACGGCTCTCGGCCCAGGTGGACCTCCTGGGCGCCCTCGAAGCGCACCCGGCGACAGGCCTCCCGCAGCCGCTTCAGGCCTTGGCTGACTCGTCCGGCGACCACGCCCGGCTGCCAGCCGGAGGGCGTGAACGGGCGGCCCTGCCGCCCGTAGAAGACCGCGACGGTCACGCCGGCCTCCGCGCCGGGCTCGCCCCAGATGTCCTCAGCATCATCGGCCACAGGGGGCAGCAGCAGCACTGCTCCAGGCGGCGGGCGCTGTGTCTCATTCTCGACCGGGATCTGCCCGCCGCGGGGCTCGCCGTGGCGCTGGGGGATGGCGATGAGCACGGCCGGCCCGGCGTAGATGGCGTGGACCGCGCGGCCCACAAAGGGCGTCTGCAGGATCCCCCACAGCAGGTCGGAGGCATTGGGGGCGGTGTCGTCGCACAGCTCGATGCGGGCGGTCACATCACGGTCGCGAAGGCCAATCTGTATCTGCCGGGTCATCCGTATCTCCCGCTGTGGGCCATGAGGGTGATTGCTCGCCGGGCGGCGCACCGGACGCGGGCTCGGCGCCCGCGGGCTCCTCGGCCTCGCCTCCGTAGAGTGCCTCGGCAGGCCTCCGCTCCGGGACCTGCTCCGCCAGGCCCGGCTCGTTGATGGCCTCGGCCATCATGGTCAGGTCGAAGCCCTCCTTGCGGATGCGCAGATCGTAGTAGAGCAGGACCGTGCCGACGATGTGCAGGGGCTGGAAGAGGAGCTGGGCGGTGATGGAGAGCGCGCTGAGAATGCTCTGCTCCACGTTCTCGGGCACGTAGTCGGTGACATACGCCGGGATCTGGAAGGGCCACACCACGATGGCCGTCAGCACACTGACCAGCAGCCACAGGATGCCCAGGGTCACCAGCGTGGGCCAGAAGCGTCCCTGGGTGAGGTTCCAGCTTCGGAGCAGTGCGTCAATCGCCCCCCGGTCCTCCAGCACCACCGCCAGAGCGGCGCAGAACAGCCGGACAACGACGGCGATCCACAGATTGACGGCGACCAGAGCCAGCAGCAGGCCGCCCAGCGCCGCAACAGCCCACATGCTGGGGCCTACGTCCTCCGCCATCACCCCCATGCCCGCGAACAGCGCTACCGCCGGCACCATCACCAGGCCGCAGACGCCCGCACCGATCAGAGCGGTCAGGATGGCCACGCCCAGCAGCGACGGCCAGCGGTGGAGGGCGAAGCGATAGACGCCGCCGAGCGTGGGCTCAGAGCCAAGGTAGTACTCCGAGACCGCCTTGGCGATGGCCGCCTGCATCACCGGGATGGCGGCCCAGAACAGGAAGATGACTATGACGAAGAACCCCAGGCCGATGAGGTTGTAGTCGGAGAAGGCCGGCGTGGGCGAGGCCATGTCCCAGCCCTGCATCATCAGCGCCGCGGCCGCGATCTGCAGCACGCCCAGGGGAAGGTAGACGACCGCAGCGATGCCCAGGAAGCGCCCGATGTGCGCCTTGTACATGCGCCACACCACGTCCAGCAGGTCCGCCAGCCCCAGCGGCTTGAGCTCGAAGACGGCCCCCGACTGCGTGGTTGACACTCAGGCACCTCCCAGAACTGCTACTTCTCCTTGCTCGCCCGCAACTCCTGTGCCGTCGGGCACCTGCGCCCCGGCCTCAATCACCACATCTCGCAGGTCGCACCCTGCGCCGACGACGGCCCCGGGAAGCACCATGGCATCGGCGACAGCCGAGTCACGCCCCACGCAGGCCCCCGCCATGATGGTGGCGTTGGGGCCGATGCGCGCCGCCTCCACCACGGCGTCGGGACCGATGAGGACTGGCGGGACCACCTCCGCCCCGGGGGCCACGCGGGCCAGGGGATGAAAGATGCGGCCGGAGTGCGACATGCCCTTGATGATCTCCCCGGAGATGGCCACGGCGCTGGAGGGCCTGGCCACGTCCGACCAGTAGCCCTCGATCTCGAAGGCCCTGATGCGCGCGCCGGCCTGCAGCATGGCGTCGATAGCCGACGGCACCTCCAGCTCGCCGCGCGGCGAGAGCGGGGTCTCCCGCAGGACCTCGAGCATCTCGGGCCCGAAGACGAAGAGTCCGGCGTTGTTGAAGTTGGTGGTCGATGTACCGGGCTCGGGCTTCTCGATGATCCGGTCGATGAAGCCGTCCTGGACGTAGACCGCCGCGCCCTCCCAGGGGTCCTCCACCCAGTTGACGGCCAGCATGGCCTCCGGGCGCTCGCGCTCGTAGACCTGCAGCATCCGGCGGTAGTTGCCCGGCGGGATGATGATGTCCCCCCAGCCCAGCACGAAGCGGTCGCCGCCGATGAAGTCCTCGGCCAGCAGCAGCGCCGCGCCCGTTCCACCGTACTCCTCCTGCCAGCGGTAGTGCAGGCGCGCGCCGAGGCGCGTTCCGTCGCCGAGCCGCTGCTGAAGCTGCTCGCCCAGGTAGCCGATGACCAGGCAGATGTCGGAGATGCCCGCCCGGGCCAGGCCGCCCGCGATGTGCTCGATGATGGGCCGGCCTGCCACGGGCACGAGGGGCTTGGGCCGCCGGTGGGTCAGCGGGCGCATACGCGTGCCCTCGCCGGCCGCCAGCAGGACCGCTTTGAGGCTCACTCCCCAAGCACCTCCGCCTGTTCGGCGCGCCGCTGGGCATTGATGCGCATGCGCCGCCAGGCGGCGTAGACGATTGCGGCGAAGAGAGCGAAGACCCCCGCTGTCAGCACATAGGGGGCATTGAGGGCAACGTGGTCGGCGACCAGGCCACCGAAGAGCGGGCCCAGGAAGATTCCGCTGCCCAGCACGGCCTCGTGAATGCCGGTGCGAGCGCCGCGGGAGACGGTGTGGCCCTGGAGGCTGTAGTAGAGGCTGGAGACGTAGGTGACGCCCGCGCCCATGCCGGCGATGGCGAAGGCCGCAGCGTAGAGCGCAGGCGATGCCGCGCTGTAGGCGATCAGCCACCCTGCGCTGCCGGCCCCCAGCGCCGCCAGCAGCGGCCACAGGCGGTACTGCCAGCCGGACCTGGTGCGCAGATACAGGAACATCACAAGCTGGCCTGCCAGGAACATGGCAACTGTGGTGCCGATGACGCGGGCGGGAAGGCCCGCATCGGTTCCCAGCTTGGGGAAGACCACAATGTTCATGCCGCGGCCGAACCAGCTCGCGAAGTTCGCGATCCACGCCAGGTACAGGAAGCGCCGGGCAATCTCGCCGTCGGGGCCGCCTGCCTCGTCCTCCGGCCCCTCCTCTCCCCCGCCCTCGACCTCTGCCGGGATGGTCTGCAGGAGCACCAGCACTCCGATGACCGCCGCGGCGGCGATGATGAAGGGGGCGGCGGGCCCGATGTCCCAGGCCAGCCCGGCCACCGGCGGCCCCAGCATCAGGCCGATGGTCCAGGAGATGTTGAAGGCCCCGATGTTCCTGACCAGGCGCCTCCGACCGCCGACGGTCACCTCCGACAGCCACGCCTGCAGCGGCGGCCAGAACATGGAGATGGCGGCGCCCGAGACGGGGATGATGGCGAGAAGCTGCAGCGCCGTCTCCGTCTGCGTCATGGCCAGCCAGGCCGCGGCGCAGACCAGGCAGGCGGCACTGTTGAGCAGCCGGCGGCCCAAGCGGTCGGAGAGGCGGCCCGTGAAGAGGCAGCCGAGCGTGTAGGCCGCGGGGGAGGCGGTGCCCAGCAGCCCCAGGATGGTGGGCGCCGCCTCCAGGGCGTTGCCCATGAACTGCACCGCCATGCCCACCATCGCCACCCCCATGTCCATCACGAAGGCGGCGATGATGAGCCTGTGCACCGGGGTGATGCCCTGGAGCGAGTCCGCCCTGTCCCGGGAGCTCACTGCCCCTCTCCCCCATCGTCACAGGGCAGCCGCAGCGAGGAGCGGAGCTGGCGGTAGGCCAGGCCAGCGAGGCGCTCGAGGTTCTCGATGTCCGCGGTGTTGTACCGCACCAGCAGCTCCAGGGACTCGTCGCTGCCCCGGCACCACTCCCGCCACAGGCGCACGGCGTCCCAGCCGTCGAGGTGCGCGATGTCCGAGTGCCGCGCGATCCCCACGCGCCGCTCGATGGCCTTCAGCCCGCCCCTCAGGCCCAGGCGCCGCAGCACGTGCATGAGGTCCACGTGCAGGTGGTCGAACTGCAGGCCGGGGAAGCGGCGCCGCAGGAAGGGAACGTCGAAGCTCGATCCGTTGAAGGTCACCAGCATGGAGTACTGGGAGATGACCTCCGGAAGCTGGTCGAGGTTGTCCCCGGAGATGAAGCTGCAGGTGCGCACGCCGTCGTAGAGCCCCACGACCGTGACCTGGTCGTGGGAGCTGCAGCCCGTGGTCTCAATGTCCAGGTAGGCGGCGCCGCGCCGGAAGTCCCGCCAGGCCCGCCAGTGCTCGGCGCTGGCCAGCGCCTCGGCGAAGTGCCGGTGATCGCCCCGCTGCAGGCTCCGCAGGGACTGTTCGAGCAGCCTGCAGGTCTGCCCCCAGCGCCCGGACGAGAAGCCGGTGGGGCAGGCCCCGGAGTCGATGGCGTCCGCCCAGGTCACAATGCCCTGCTCCCAGAGGGAGCGCTCCGTCTTCTCCCCCACACCCGGCAGATGCAGGAAGGTATGCTCCAGCATCGCTCAGCCGAGCACCTCTCGCAGTGCCCGGCAGACGCGCTCGGTGTCCTCGTCGGAGACTTGCACGTGCGTGACCAGGCGGATGTTCGCGTCGTCGCGAGGGATCGCCAGGATGTCGTAGGCCTCCAGCGCGCGGCACAGCGACGGCGCGTCAACGTCCTCGCGCCGCACCTGCAGGTAGACCATATTCGTCTGCACCGTATCGAGGTCCACGTGGATGCCGGGCAGCTCCACCAGCGTCTCCGCGATGGTGCGGGCGTGCTCGTGGTCCTGGTGCAGCCGCTGAGGAGTGTTCTCCAGCGCCACGATGGCCGCTGCGGCGATGACGCCGGCCTGGCGCATGGCCCCGCCCACCAGGTTGCGGACGCCGCGGGCCCGCTCGATGAGCTCCCTGTCGCCGCAGATCATTGACCCCACCGGCGCGCCGAGGCTCTTGGAGAAGCAGAACTGCACGCTGTCCACCGGCTCGACCAGCTCCGCGGGGTCCACGCCCTGCGCAACGGCGGCGTTGAAGATGCGCGCGCCGTCGAGATGCACCGGCAGCCCGTGTCGATGCGCCACGTCGCACAGCGCCCGGGTCTGCTCGGTGGAGAGCGCGACGCCGCCGGCCATGTTGTGGGTGTTCTCCAGCTCCACGATGCCGGTGGCGCCCTTGTGGACGTTGGAGCCGTCGGAGATGGCGGCCTCCACGTCGTCGGGGTCCATGAAGCCGTGCACGCCGCGGATGGTGCGGGGCAGCAGGCCGCAGATGGTCGAAATGCCGCCGCCCTCCCACAGGTAGATGTGGGCCTGCCGCTCCAGGATGATCTCCTGGCCTGGCTGCGTCTGGGCCCTGATGGAGACCAGGTTGCCCATGGTGCCGGAGGCCACGAAGAGGCCGGCCTCCTTGCCGAGGAGCCGGGCGGACATCTCCTCCAGCCGCTTGACGGTGGGGTCCTCGCCGGCCTTGTCGTCGCCCACCTCCGCCTCGCTCATGGCCAGGCGCATCCGGGCGTCGGGGACGGTCTTGGTGTCGCTGCGCAGGTCGATCTTGCCGGTTCCGGGCGTGGGCACGGCGGGTCGCTCCCTCGCATGCGAAGAAACTGAAAGCGGCCGCGGACTGCCGCCCGCGGCCGCGCTGATGCCGATGACCCGGCTATATCTTGCGCGGCCTCAGACGGGCGCGATGGACCAGGAAGGCCGTGGTGCGGTAGGCCAGGTAGCCGACCACATACACCAGCAGGACGATGATGTCCCACCGCCAGCTCACGGCCGCGGCACTTACCTCGTACTCCGGCTCCTTGGTGCTGAGCTTCCAGACGGCGGTGCGGCCGTCGATGCTGGCTGCGGGCGAGGCCTGCGTGATCCGACCGGGCATCACAAGGCGATACTCGAACTCATCGAGCGGCTGGACCTCCCGCTCCTCCTCAGTGACGTAGTTGAGCGCGATGGTCTCCCGCCACTGGTACTCGGTGACCAGCGAGAGCGGCTTCTGCACCACATCCAGGGCCTGGGCCTGCACGTCATCAGGTGCGCCCAGGTTGTTCCGCTGCGTGCTGCGAGAGACCTCGATGGTATCCCCGGTGCGGCGGACGCGATCGGTCTCGAATCCCGGCGTCATCCTGCCGATCCAGCGCCGCAGCTCCGGGGCGTAGGTGCTGTTGCCCTCAGTGTGCACGCGCCGCACACCGGAGAGATCGCTGTAGACGGTGGTGCTGACGACCACCCGGTCGGCGTGGAAGAGCAGCGCGAACGGGATGGCGATGAGAGCGGACGTCCGGAGGCCTGTCCTCACGCGTCGATCAGCTCCCCGCACCTGACAGTCCCGCCTCGTCGTCGTCCCCGGGCTCAAGGCCGCCCGACTCGGCCTCCCACGCGGGGGTCTCCTCGCGCTCCTCGGCGGTTTCCTCTGCAGCCTCCGTCTCCGCTGCTTCGGCCTCCTCAGGCTCCTTGGCCTCTTCAGGCTCCTCAGCCTCTTCGGCCTCCTCGGCCTCGCGGGCCACAGCGGCGCGACCGCGGAACTCCCACAGCCACGCCCCAAGAACGCCCAGCACGAAGAAGATGGCGAAGACCACCGCTCGGGGGGCATCAAGATACCAGCCGAAGAACGCGATGCGCACCGGGGCCCAGTTGCGGATGATGAAGGCCAGGACGATCAGGGCCAGCAGAACCCAGGCGAAGGTTCGCCAGTCCAGAGCGGGCAGGTGAATCCGGCCCACGGCCGAGCGGCAGCGCTCCACCACGCGGGCAAACCATCCGGGCTTGCGGGCGCCCGCCGCCTGCGCCGGCTGACGCTCCTCCTCCCCCTCCACGACCTCCTCGTCGGCCGGTGCCTTGGCGCGCTCCGCATCCTCGTTGGCCACGACGACACTCCTCCCTGGCAATCGGCCCTCTGCACCACGCGACGGCATTATATGCCGCGGGCTGAGGGCAAGTCAAGCTGAGGGGACGGGGTGGCAGCATCCAGATTCGTGTGCCCAGCACGAGGGCCGGGGAGCGGACTGTCGGAATGCCGGTGGTAGGAGGGGAGGGGCCGCCTGAGGCTCCAGCGTGGTTTGCTGGAGCCGAAGCCGGCCCGGCCGTTCGCCGTTCGGAG
>JAYENL010000102.1:0-10860 GCA_034722055.1 Armatimonadota bacterium | reverse complement strand
TCATAGTACCGCTCACCCACCAGCTCCTGCTCGCGTGGCGTCAGCTCGTCCAGGCGGAAGCGGCGGGCAATCTCCGGGCCGAAGGACTCAGCCGCCATCTCCGGGGTGACGTAGCCCAGCTCTCGGGTACCGGCCTCCAGCTCGCGGTATTGTCCTTCGGCGGCCTTCTGCTGCCTGTAGGCGTCCCACCAGCCGCTCCTCCACGCTGCTATCGTTGTGCTGGCCACGAGGATGCCGGCTATCATGGCCACCACGCTGCCCAGCCCTGCCGCGGCCAGCCCGCCGCCAGCCGCCGCCGTCCCCGCCGCCGTCCCCGCCGCCGTCTCCGCCGCCGCCCGCGCTGCCATGTGGCGCAGCAGCGCCGTGCCGCTGACCAGTCCCAGAGCGCCGCCACCGACCGTCCCCCAGCCGCCGAAGGCTGCTCCACCGAGCTCTGCGCCGGCCCCCATCAGCCCGCCCACCAGCGCCCCTGCGGGGCCGCCGCGTAGGCCGCCGATGGCCGCCCCGACCATCGGCAGCCTCAGCCTGCGCATCACCGCGCTCAGCGTGGGGTGGGCGGACATGAAGTCGCCGATCCTCTGCAGCCAGTCCCACAGCGCCCGCAGGTGATCCGCGATCTCGCTCAGGCTCCGCGCGATGTGCGGCAGGCTGGTTAGGAGCTCATCCGCCTTCTCCGCCGCCTCCGCCATCCACTCCGCCAGCCGCCCTGGCAGCGTCCGCAGCCACTCGTTGATCACATCCCGGTTCTCGCGCACGAGGTCCACCATCGCCCGCAGCAGCGCCAGCACCGGCTCCAGCGCCGCGCTGGCCAGCTCCACCTTTAGTACAGAGGCCAGCATGCCCACCTGCGCCTGCAGCGGCATAAGCTCCTCGCGTAGCGCGCGCACGTTCGCCAGCTCAGGCCGCAGTTCGCCTGCTGTGGCGAGAGCCCGCTCGAACGCTGGCTGCTCCATCTGCATGATGGGCATGAGCATCCGGGCGCCCTGCTGGCCCATCAGCCCCTGCAGCACCGGATACTGCGCCATCTCCGGGTAGGCCTGCAGCCCCTGCCGCATGCCCCGCAGCGTTGCCTCCCAGTCGATCTCCCCGTCGGCCCCATAGCGGAGGCCGCCCAGCGGGGCGAGGCGGGGCGCGAGGAACTCTGGCCGCATCATCCACTGGCCTAGCAGCCCCGCCGTCTCCTGCGGGCGCAGGCCAAAGGCGCCCAGCGCCCCCGCCGCGCCGGCGGCCTCCGCTGGCGTCTGCCCGCCGACGTAGACCATCTGCATGACGGACCGCACATAGTCAGCCGCCTCGCGGAAGACGTCCCGCACAACGCCGGCTACGCCCTGCAGCGCGGAGGTGATGGTCTCGGCAATCTGACCGAAGAGGTTGCTGACCGCCGACAGCACCATGGCCGCCGACGCGCCGATAGCTCCGGCGAGTACCGTGCCCAGCGCCACGGTCAGCAGGCCCGCCCCCACCGTGCCGACCATCCGCAGGCTGCTGGCCAGCAGGTTGACCAGCGCCCGCCCCACCTGCGCCACGCCCGCGCCGGTGGCCCCCAGCGGCGTCAGCGCCAGCCCCATGCCGACGCCAGCCAGGCCAGCGCCCGCACCCAAGACTGACCCCCACAAGCCGGCCACGTGGTGGGGCAGCGATACCCGGCTGAAGGGGCTCCGCGGGCGGCGGCCCTCAGCCGCCGGCGGCTCTTCGGGTGCTTCCTCCGCCTCCTCCGCCCGCCGCCGGGCCTCCTCCGCCTCCTGGCGCTGCTTCTGCAGCTTACGTTCCATCACCAGCTCGTTGAGCCGGTCCTGCTCGTGCGCGGGGCAGTGCATCCGCGCGTTCCATCGTCCGAGCTTGTCCGTCCAGCCGCGCCAGCTGCCCGCTGTGTACTGCCGGCCCTGCTCGCCGGCGATCTCCTGCACCTCGGGATCGTTGTCCTCCCACATGGCCGGTCAGTCACCTCCTCCTAACAGCGGGCACTGCGGTGTGCGCCTGCGCAGCAGGTCCGCCTGGCCGAACACCCGGCTGAGAATCCGGGCCGCCTGCCAGTAGCGGCGCCGACCCACCCGAATCCCCATCTCCCACGGCATGCGACCGCTGTCCACCATCAGCCAGTAGCCGTCGATCAGCGGCTGTGCCCAGTCGGGTACGTGCGCCAGCGGGTCACTCTCGCCCACCAGCCGCATTGCGTAGTCCGCCAAGAAAGTTCGCCTCACCCAGCGTCAGCTGGCTCTCATCGAAGATCGCCTGCGCGAGCTCGCTCTTCACCCGTGGGGGGAGCAGACGTCTGGTCTCGGCCGTGCACTCGGCACCGGCGATGTCCCAGCTCACCAGCGCCACATCCAGCATCCAGTCCAGCAGCTGCTCGATGTTCTTCCGGACCCGCTTCATGGCATTGGCATCGCGGGACTGCTCCACCGCCAGCTTGACCAGCGCCTCGGCATCGAACTCGTCCAGCTCGTCTACGCCTGTCTCCGCCCGCAGTGCGGTGTAGCGGTCCACGAACTCGTCGTAATGCTCGCTGAGGTCGGCGATCCTGAACGTCGTGCCGTCGATCTCCACGGTGGCGGCGTAGTAGCCGTCGGCGTTGCGCAGTTGTACAGGCATGTCAGGCAGCCTCCTTAGCTGGCGGTCACCCCAGCGTCTATGGTGATTACATAGGACAGCGGCGTCACCGACCACATCAGCAGCTGACCAGCGGGCGCCTGCTCGCCAACGTTGTTGTTCAGCAGGTTGTGGTCGATGCTGATCTCCAGATACTGCCGACCGGCGCCGCTTCCGGGCTCTTCCGCCCGCACGGTTAGCACACCCCAGTCGTCGGTGCCCTTCAGCTCCGCCGGCAGCTTGTCGCGCAGGCGCAGTTGTGTCTGCAGCTTCTCCAGCGTGGGCTGAATCTTCAGCGGTGTGCGGCTGATGGCCAGCTCGCTCCCGACCGCACCGAACTGCTTCCGCATTCCCACCCGCTGCAGGCCGTTGGCGATGTTGAGGGTGTAGCCGGCCATGATGGGGTAATAGTCTGTGCCGCCAATCGTCCAGCTGCAGTGGCACCAGTGCAGGATGGCCGCCGTGGGCGTTGACGCCGCCTGCCCCGTAGCCTCGATCACGCACTCCGGCCACACGTCCACCGTCGCCACCACGGGCTGATTCTCGGCGTACTGCAGGCGCAACCCGTTGAACAGGCAGTCGATGCCCTGCCTGGCGTAGCCGTAGCCCCAGTCGGTGGCGGCGCCGTACTCCAGCGCCAGCAGCGGCAGGCCATGCACGGTGCCAGCCCCCGTGGGCGTCGCATGATCCCGCACGGCGTACTCCAGGAACGTCCCATCGGCCACGAGGACACGTGTGCCCACGCTGCTCTCCCGCCGGCCGACCACCGTGGTGACTGTGCGCATCTCGCCCACAGCGTCGATCTCCTGCAGGCCCTCGGTAGTCTGATGCTGCGGCTTCTCGATGTAGCCCGCGACGCTCGTACAGGTTTGCTCACTGGGGTCCGCCTCACTAGCCGGCGTCAGCACCTTGGCCGTCTCCGCCAGATACGCCAGATAGCCCTGATAGCCGACCCGATACACCGCGTCTGCGTACTGTGCCATGGTGGCACCTCCAAAACCGCGCAGGCCCGCCCATGGGGGGGGCGGGCCGCTCTCACTTGTCCGGCAGCCTGGGCTTACTCAGATTCGGCCCAGCGGGTCGCGTCAACCAGCATCCACCGCAGTCCCTTTGTCAGCGGTGGCGCGGGGTCGCCGGCGTTCAGGCCGGCCTCCCGGTCCTGCTGCACGTTGCCGTCCTCGTCCACGGGCATGTACTGACCGCCAGGTGGCGGCACCCTCTCGCCGGGCTTGAGGAAGACCGCCCCCCGTTCCCCCTCCGGCAGCACGGGCCAGACCTGCCGGCCGTCGCAGGTTATGGTCAGCGGCACACGCAGGGCAATGGCCCGCTCCGCCTCCTCCGGCTTGAGCGGGGTAGGCTCTACCCCCTCCCAGTCAATAGGCTCGAACGTCCGCCCGAGACAGGGGATGCGCACTGGCGACGTCCCCTGATAGACAGCTTCGTAATGCGCCATAGCAATCACTCCCACATGTCGGCCTGCGCCGGCGTCTGCGTCATCCGGAACTCCGCCTGCCAGCCGCTGTAATGAGGGAAGTCGGCAGGGACCAGCGAGAAGCCGGTCGGATGTAGCCACGTCCACAGCATCATGCCGGTGGCGTTCCTGCGCATGCCCATCACTGCGGGCATGGTCAGCACACCGCGCACCACCTGCACCAGGTCCAGGCTGTCCTGGAACTGGCGCTTGGTGATGTGCGGCGGGTAGGCCGCCGTCACCACCACGTGGCCCTCGTCGGCGAAGCGGTTGGCCATCTCCTCCGTGCGGATGCTGCCGGCCACCAGGATCGCCGGGACCTTTCCCGGGTCGATCTCCACGCCAGCGTAGTCCCACGTCTTGATGTGGGGCAGCCCGCGCGCCGCCAGCACCTGCGGCATGTTGTCGTGCAGGATGCTGAGGATCTCATCCAGCGCTGGCACCGCCCGCGGCATGCTGTTCAGGTTCGCGATGATCTGCTCCGTGGTGAACTCCGCCATTATGCCACCCCATCGCGGACACCGAGCGCATTACGACTGCCGAACGAGAGCAGTGCCCGCCCAGATGATTTCTTCACCTGTGATTCATCGAGCTTGCGTATCCGCTCCGCGATCTCCTCGTCGTACGGGACCCGCCAGCCGATAGCGCCCGCCCCGACGGTCGCGACGTTGTTGTAGCCCCAGTTATCACCGTCTGCCCCATTGTTCTGGACGTACCAGATGTACTTGGGTCCGACGACGAACCAGTCTCCGCCACCGTAGATGTTCTGCGTGTCGTCGTACCGCTCACCCGCCGGCTTCTTCATGCCGTCAGCGGGATCGGGGCGTTCGCCCTGCTCCTTTATGTGGCCCTGCAGATCTTTCCGTTCGGCATCCAGCTTCGCCGCCGCCTCCGCCTTGGCACGGCGCCTTGCCTGATCCGCCTTATAGTCCTTGACCTCGCTCGGGGTCGCAGGCCGGGACCAGTAACCGCCGTTCTCCCGCCAGTCGTCAGGCACTACCTCTGTCACTATGCGCGGCGTATCGCTGTCCGGGCGAAGTACCTCACCCTCGCGGTACATGTCTGCGGCCGCGCCAACGTACCTGAAGTCGGTGCCACCGCCATGTTCGAGGTTGGATGGGGCTGGTTCGGGCGATGCGGGACATTCGGCGTGTATCGCATGCTTTTTGCGTCCGAACCAGTAGATCTCATCGCCCGGCTCTATGGTACCACCGCACTGTGCGCAGACCCCGCGGTGACGTGCCTGCATCCTCTTCGCCCCTGATGGCACCTCCGCTTTCTCCGGCTTGCGGGTCCCGTACGCCTTCTTGCACAGCTCGTAGACCTGGGATTCCTTTCTGATGTCGAAGATCCACTTTTTGCCATACTTATCCCAGCGGCCATCTAGCTTTCGGGCACCCCGGACGAAGCTGTCCTTGTAGGGTGATCGCACCTCCACCCTCCAGCGGTCCTCCAGGCCGTGCGTCCCGCTCAAGGTCTCTTTCGTCTTCACTCGCTCGACCTGTACCTCAGGTGGCAGGTCGGGCTTGTCCTCCAGCGGCGGTGGCTCCTCAGTCGGCAGTGGGGGTCCATAAGCATCAAGACACAGCTCGTATACGTTAGATTCCTTGTCGAGACCGAAGTACCAGGCCTTATTCTGCTTGCTCCATTTCCCTCCGAGGTCTCGCGCGGCAGCGATGAACTCGTCATTGTAGGGGGCCACGACCTTGACTTTCTTGGGGCCTTGCTTCATCTCCACGCGCTTGACGCGTACGTCGCCCCGCAGTTCCGGCACATCCTCCAGCGGTGGTGGCTCAGGTCCCGGCTCCGCTGGTGGCGGCTCCTCACCGTACGTGCGGATGATGAGCTCCCGGACGTCGGCATGCTTCTCTTTGGCGAACTCCCAGCACTTGAGCCGCTTGTTCCACCCTCCACCCAGCTTCTTAGCGGCTGCGATGAAGTCCTGATTGTAGGGCGTGTACGCTGCTAACTTCCCACGATCCGTTTCTACCAGGTCACAACCGTCTGGCAGCGGCTGTGGCCGCTCCGGTTCCTCTTTCTTGGCTTTCGCTTTGCCCTTGCCGCCGCCACCGCCACCACCCTTGGGCATGAACTGCCCGGCCTGCGGGTGCCCCTTGGGATAGCGGGGGTGCTCTGATTCCTCAAAGAGCGAGAACTGCTTGGCCGCCTTGACCAGCGTCTCGAGGAGCGGCCGCACGTTCCTCGGTATCAATAGTGGTCGTGCCACAGGGGATCACCTCTCGTCGAATACCAGCAGTGACCGGGGGGCCTTGTTCATGCCGTGCGCCTGCTCGAACTGCTCCTGGGCCTCCCAGTCCAGGTGTTTGATGTCATCGTCGCTGTAGCCCAGCGTGTACAGGCGTCGCATCATCTCCTCCAGCTGGTCCACCCAGCGAGGCTCGAACTTCTCCCCCCCCTTGAGGGTCCGCTCCCACACGCCCGTCAGGCCATCCACGTAGGCGGCCGCCGGCGGCACCTTGCGGTAGCTGTCATCGAGCGTCCAGTCGTCTCCGGGCCGTGGCGCGTCCGCGGGCAGCTGCTCCCACTGGTCCGGTTGCTCGCGCCGCCGGCGTGCGTAATCGAGCTTGGCCTCGCCAGCCGGCGTGAGTTCATAGCCCCCCCGTGTGAGTTCCAGCAGGCCGGCGTTCACCAGGCGGCGGGCGGGCCACAGACTGTTGCCGCGGGCGACCTCGTCCATATGCCGCCAGTCCCAATGGGGATCCTCCGCCTGCGCCACCAGCACAGCGGCCTCGTCGCGGGTGAGGTTGTCGGGGTCTGCCGCGCCCCGCTCGGCCCCGCTGTAATCGACCTCGCCCTCCTCGTTGACCGGCACCGGATCGGTCCGGTCCTCGGCGGGGGGCTCGTCCCCGGGCTCTGTGGGCAGGACGTACATGCCCTTCCCGGTCTCTTCCACCAGCTCGTCTACTATCAGGCTTCGCAGAGCAGGCATCAACGCCCGAGTGCTTAGCCCGGTCTGCTGCTGGAGCAGCTGCAGGCCCATCGGCTTGCCGTACTCCTGCAGGACCGCGAGGATGTCGTTGCGGTTGCCTCTACGCCTCTCGCCCTCCTCCGTGGCCTCTTCCCACGGGCGGTTGGTCTCAGACTCCGCCGGTTCCCGCCCGCGCTTTGTCGGCGTGCCTGCTGCATCAGAAGCGCCACCCTTCGGGGCGAACTGGCCTCCCTTCGGCGACCCTGCCGGGTGCCGCGGATGTTCGGCCTCCTCAAAGAGCGACAGCTGCTTGGCAGCCTTGAGCAGATCGTCCAGCACTACCCGCACGTTCTTCGATACGATCAGTGGTCGGCCCATATCAGCTACCACCCTTCTTGAAGCCTCGCAGCGTCAGCGCCAGGCAGGCCTGCTTCTTGGTGGTGGGCTCCACGTCCTCGCCGTAGCACTTCTCCTTCAGCCACTCCACCGAGATCGTCCCATCTTCGGTGATGGCGCCGGCGGCCTTGGCCTTCTCCGTCAGCGCGCCAGGGCGCTTGATCGCGCCGGCGATCCACTTCCCGTCGTCGTCAGCCGCCTTCGCCAACGCCTCGCGCAGTTCCGGGCTGTCCTCGCCGAAGATCAGCAGTGGGCGTCGCGCGGATTTCTCCAACGTGCGGGTCATGGTGGCGCCGCATTCGGGACAGGTCCGCTCGTTGCATGGTGCCGCCCGCTCGTGCTGCTCCTCATAGCCGCAGTTCGGGCACACGCAGGTTCCGCCCGGGCCAGCGCCTGCGGCGTCGCCGCCCATGCGACCCAGGCCGGGTGCCTTCTCCACGCTCCCCCCCATGCGCTTGTAGATGCCCATGACTATCGACCAGAACCGATCGCTGTCCTGGTCGACGTCCGGGTAGCCCTCGCGGGCCTCCGCCTCCGCCTTCTCCCACAGGTGCTCGTCCCGCTTCGTCTTCACCACGTTCGCTGGCATATCAGACTGCCTCCCTTCCATATAGCCCCGCTCGTGTTTTGGCCTCCAGCGCCGCCCGTTGGGCGGCGGTGCGCCAGGCAGCCACGATCCGCGGCCAGTAGCGGCGGGGCACGACCTCCCACGGGCCGTGCGCCTGCATCTTATAGGTGGCGTGGGCGAGAAACCAAGCAACCGGCGCCCCACGCTCTGACTTCCGCTGATTCCAGAAAGTCAGCGTCAGGCCGTCTCCCCGCATCGAGTACGTCCACCGCCAGGCGCGCTCGAACTCGCCGGTGTGGATGTTCACCACCGACATGGTGGGGACGCTCCCGCGCATACCGCGGATATGCCCCAGGCTCCGCCGCCCCAGCAGCGTCACCCGGTAGCGTGGCACCTTGCGCGGGCGGGTCAACCTCTCCCAGCTGAACGGCTCGCCGGGTATTCCGTATCCGTACGGGTGCCTCAGCGCCTCCAGGTCGTCGTATGACAGCGGGCCGCGGCTCAGCCGCTTGAAGGCCTCGAACATGGCCCGCGCCTGGGCCACCAGTTCCCGCAGGTCCATCCGCCCCACCCACGGGCTGTTCAGCCGCATGGTGAGGATGGTGTTGCCGCTGGCGTCCTTCTGATACCAGTCCAGCGACGGCATCCCCTCCACATCCATGTGCAGGGGTTCCTGCTGCGGGTACGGCTGGCCGGTGGGCAGCTCCTCGGCTTCCTCTTCCTCGGGGACCTGGTACTCATCGGGCTCCAAGCCCGCGGTCGCGAACTCCCACCGTTCGACATCAACCGGTCGATCGTACACTGGATGCGTGGCCTCGATGTAGCGCCAGTGGGCCAGGTCCACCGTCAGCCCTCCACGGGGTGCTTGATCTCCAGCTTGCCGCTCTGCGGCATGCGCATTGCCCGCCCGCGGATGGGTCGGGCCGTCTGCATTGGGGCGCCGACGTACCAGTACACCGGCGCATAATAGTAGTGCACGGTGTAGATGCTGCCGGCCGGCGTCCGCTGCCCCAGCCAGACGATCTTCCCGCCCACGTCGTCAAAGCGGTAGTCGTGCGCCTGCACGAACTCCGTGTCCGCGTCCGCCACCGACAGCACGGCGGTGGGGAAGTCCTCCGCCAGCTCGTCGTCGCCGAAGCGGACGATCTCCTTCTTCGGCATGGCCCGCTCCACCAGCACCACCCGGTCCCAGTTGCCGAGCGGGATCTCCTCCGCCATAGTGGTAATGAGCAGCTCCCCCACCTGCAGAAACCCCAGCTCGCGGTGGATGAACTCCCGTCGCACCTGCGTCACCATCGCCCGCACGTCCGGCCCTAGCACGCGCTCGCGGTAGACGTAGCCGTACTGGCATTTGGCGCAGCCGCGGTGGTCCCCATAGTCAGGGTCGCCGGGGTCCCGGCAGTCGCAGGGCAGGGCCTCAAGCCAGCGTATGCGCTCGCCCTGCGTGCTGATCAGCTGCTGGCAGGCGACGGGGTTGAGCATGTCAGATCACCAGCATCTTGGCCGGCAGGTGCTTGGCGCGCCACTCGTCGAAGAAGTCGTCGATCTCCTGTCGCCGGTTCTCCAGCCGCTGCATCACCGCGTCGAACTGCTGACTGGCGCCGTCGATGGAGACGCTGGAGGGCAGCAGGTCGCGGATGTCCTGCATGGTCATGTAGGCGGCGTCCGCCGCCAGGTGCCGCCGCAGGTCGCGCAGCTCCGGGTCGGTGGCTGGCGATTGATAGCCGGCGGTGTAGTTCACGCGGATCAGCTGGGGGATCACCGGCCACGGCGCCCCCTCCAACAGCAGCGGCAGGAAGGGGAAGCCCTCCTGTGTCAGGACCATGCCGGCGCCTGGCACGGGGAAGATGCTGACGATCCCCAGGTTGTGCTGTATCCGCATCCAGAACTCCGGCACGGTGAAGGTGGGGATGGAGCTGTGCTCGGCAAACCGCATCACCATCCTGTCCACGCTGATGATGGGGCGGCGGCGCATGCGAAAGCGCGGCAGCCTGCGGAAGCTGTGCCGCTCGAAGTCCAGCGGCGGCTCGTGCAGGTCGTAATCCACCCCCTCCACCTCGCCCTCGTCGGGGTCCTGCTTGATGACCGTGCGTTCCAGGCACATCTCCAGCTCGCGCTCGAAGTGCGATTGGGCCGCGCCGATGTTCTCGTCGATCAGCTCGTCGAGGTCCACGTCAGGCATGCTGCGGACCTGGTCCAGGTACGGCTCCAATCCCACCAGCCGCCGCAGGACGTGCTTGTGCTCGATGACCGCCATGCGCCGCCGCCTCCTGTCCTCAGCCCGTCAGGGCCTCCTCGATAGCCTGGCGAAGGGCCTCCTTCGTCGCGTGCTGCCAGTCGATCTCCAGCCCCAGCTCCTCCACCGCGTAGTGATAGAGCTCCTGTCGGCTGGCATCGTCGAGGTCGATATTGGCCTCGGCCAGCTCCGCGGCCGTGGCCGGTTCGGCTGGGGCTTGGTCCTCGTCCGGCAGCCTCTCTGGTGGAGCTTCGTCCGCTGCCTCATCCACCGTGTAACTGGCGGATTGCCGCGCCGCGTCCACCTGCGACGGGCCAACCGGCTCCGGTGGGCTGATCTGCTGGCCAGCACGCTTGATCACACCGACCGCGTTGCCGTCGGCGTCAAAGCGCACCAGCCCATCGCCCAGCCATACCTGCTCGTCGGCCCACCTCTCGCTCCTGATGGTAGGCATGCTCGGCCCTCCTCGTTGTGATTACTCAGGCCCGCGGTCATCACGGGGTCTCCAGCGCGGTGATGCGCGCCTCGTGGTCGTCGATGCGCGTCTCGTGGTCGTCGAGCATAGCCTTGATCAGGTCCAGCAGCGTGCCCAGGTCAACATCCGCCGCGACCGGGCACATCTGGTCCAGGCGCTTGATCTGCTCGTCCGTCAGCTGCGGCACTCCCTGGTT
>JAYENL010000101.1:0-10910 GCA_034722055.1 Armatimonadota bacterium | reverse complement strand
GACCCCACGAGACAGCGTCGCGAGGCGCTGCTTCGAACGGCGAACGGCCGGGCCGGCTTCGGCTCCAGCAAACCACGCTGGAGCCTCAGGCGGCCCCTCCCCTACTACCACCGGGATTCCGACAGTCTGCTCCGCGGCCCTGGCGCTGGGCACATGAATCTGGATGCTGCAGCGATACTGGCGTACAACCGAGCGCGACGGCCTGGGCCGGTCCGAGGTCGCCTGCGGAACCTGATTCCGTGCCCCACAGCCATCGCAACACAGCAGGCACCAGGGAGGTCACCAGCCCTCCAAGCCCCAACTACGGCACACGCGTCCTTGAAGCAGAGCGCAAGGATCCGGCAGGAAGGCGAACGCGAGGCGCGCAGCGCCTGATCTTCCCGCCGGGCGGGTATGTCGGCGGAGCCCAACCGCAGCGAACGGGTGGGGTTGCGGAGGCCTATCGACCGCCTCAGGGCCCGGCGCGACTGCCACCAGCTGATCTATTGACATCGGGGCACGAGGTCCTGCGAGCAACACATGGAGGAGATTCAAGTGAGCAACGGATTGACGGCCTTTCAGAGCCTCGGGACGCCGCGTCCAGTCACCACCAGGCTGCTCCCGCTGATGGCAGCCCTGCTGGTCCTGGGCGTCGGCGGGGCTCGCCCCGCGCCGGCCCAGACCCGCAGCGACCGCGAAGGTGCCAATGTCGTCACGAATCAGGGAGGAACCACGATGCTCGGCGAACCGGTCGAAACTGATCCCGACAGCGGCGCACAGATCTACCTGCTCAGCGATGGCGAGCGGCCTGCCGACAACATCTACGGCGAGCAGCCCTACAGCGACCCCTCAGGCCGACGCATCGCGGTGCGCTACTACGACACCGAGGAGCGGCCGGGAGGCCTGAGCATCGTGGACCTCGCCGACGGCTCTCACCACCAGGTCCTTGAGGGCACGCCGCTGTTCCCGGCCTTCCACGCCTGGGGGGAGTACCTCTACTATCGTCAGCGCGTGGGCGAGCAGCTCATGCTCCGCCGCTGCCACTACCTGACCCTGGAGGTGGAGGATATCGCGGTGCTGCCCACCGAGCGGAGGCGGTACAGCTACGGAACCGTCTCGCAGGACCATCGCTACTATGCCGTCGCGGTGCGACCGGAGGGCGACGCAGCCTCTCAGGTCCATCTGCTGGACCTGCAGACCGGCGAGTGGTCCGTGGTGCTGGATATGGAGGGCTACCACGCCAAGCATGAGCAGTTCTCGCGGGATGGGCGCAACCGCGTGCTCATCCAGCTCAACCAGATGCCGGACGTCGAGCAGGTCCTGCTGGGCGAGATCGACCTCGCCGGCGAGACGAAGCTCTTCCCGGCGGACCGACAGCACACCCCCCGCCCCGCCGGCCACGAGGCGTGGGTGGGCACGACCGATCGCATCTTCTTCTCCACCGGCTCCGGCCCCGAGAGCGCAGGGAACGTCTGGACGGCCCGGGTGGGGGACCCGGGGCCGAAGCTCGTCTACTCGGGCGATCTGCGCTTCGGCCACGTGAGCGTCTCCGCCGATGGACGCTACTGGATTGGCGACAGCGGCGGGGAGGGCGTCCCCATCTACATCGGCAGCTTCGAGTCCGGCAACTGCCGACGCGCGGTCTTCAGCCGGACGGTCTACGACGGCAAGCAGTGGTCGCACGCCCACCCGTATCTCACGGCCGACAACCGGTGGCTGATATTCACCGCCCGGCGGGACGGGCTGCCACAGGTTTACGGCGCGCTGCTTGACCAGGAGTGGCTTGACTCGCTGTGAGGCCCCGGCCTCCAGCGCGCCACCGGGCCCGGGGGCCATAGCGGCGATCGCGCCCTCTGAGGGCCAGCACCGGCAGGCCAATGCTACCGTGCGCAATGCCGCGTGTAGCGGGGATGGGGCGCGTCTCTTCACCCCCCGCACAGCTCGCCCGCTCACTGCCAAGGGCGGCGGCTCAACGCCCGCGACCGGGCTGGCGCCCAGTACTGTCATGACTCACCTCCGCGACTACCCCTCGTGGCGCGCCGCCAGGCGAGGCCTGGGCTGAAGGCAACGCGGCGGCCAGGGGGCTGTGGGGCCATGGAATGGAGGTGGCGCATGTATGGGCGAGAATGAGACGACCAGCACTGATCGTCCCACGCGGTCATCAGCGCGCACTGCCCTCGGCCCGGTCGAGGCCGAGAATGTGTACGATTGCGCATGAAGCGACGATGAGACAGGTGGGTTGCGGGTGCGGACCGGTCGGGTGCTGGTGGTCGCTCTGATCGTCCTGATACTGGCCAACCTGTGGGTGCGCCAGGGCGCGCTGCTCACCCTGGCGGCGCAGGTGGCAATGGCAGTGCCTCCGGTGCCCGCCCTCGTGACGCTGCTGGTGCTGCTGGCGGCGGTGGGGCTGCTGCGCCACGTGGGCATTCGCCGCCGCGAGGTCATGGGCGTGTACCTCTTCCTGACCATGGCGGTGGCGCTGACCTCCGGGGCCGCCATGCGCTTTTTCCTCCCCGCCCTGACCACTCCCTACTACTTCGCCTCCACCGAGAACCGCTGGCAGCAGTTCCACCAGTTCATCCCGGGCTGGGCGGTCCCGCAGGGGGATGAGGTCATCCGGCAGTACTTCGAGGGCAACGAGACCGGCCTCGTGCCGTGGGATGCGTGGCTGCAGCCGCTGGCGATCTGGCTGGTCTTCTTCGTGGCCTTCTACCTCCTTCTGATCTGCATCGCCCTGGTCTTTCGCCCGGTGTGGGAGGATGGAGAGCACCTCTCATACCCCATGGCGGAGCTGCCACTGATGCTGGCCGGCTACCGCAGGGAGACGCTGCACGGGGTCTGGACCAACCCCGTCTTCTGGCTCGGTATCGTGACTGTGGGCCTGCACAACCTCTTCAATGTCCTCAACGCATTCAACCCGGCCGTCCCGGCCCTGGGGCTGAGCACCAATCTATCGCCGCTGTTCAATGAGCATCCTCTGACGGCGCTGCAGCCGGTGGTCATCGAGTACCGCCCCGCCATCTTCGGAATCGCCTACATGATGCCCAGCGACATCGTCATCTCCGCGCTGGTGCTGTTCTTCGGCTACTTCAAGGGCCTCAGCCTCGCCGGCGCCATGATGGGCGTGGACGTGCCCGGCTATCCGTTCGACTATCCGCAGGCCCTGGGCGGCTTTGTGGCGCTTGCGCTGGTGCTGATCTACGCCTCGCGGCACCGCATCGCGCAGGTCCTGGGCGCCCTGCACAGGCGCAATGACGTCTCACCGTGGCTGCCCGTCGGCCTGATCGCCAGCCTGGCGGCGGTCGTGGGCTTCTGGCTGCTGTTCGGGATGCACTGGTGGGTCATCGCGCTGTATCTGGTGCTGCTGCTGAGCCACGGCATCGGATACATGCGGGTGCGGGCCGAGACCGGCTACCCCACCTGGTGGATCAAGCCGCTGAACGAGGAGCGTGACATGCTCATCAGCTTCTTCGGCAGCGAGCGGCTGGCGCCGGGAGGGGACTTCGGCAGCCTCACGGGCCTGTGCCTGCAGAACTTCATCTACCGCGGCTACTTCGTGCAGCTCGTGGCCTACCAGGCAGAGGCGCTGCGCATCGGCGGGGAGATCAAGGTGGATCGCCGGCAGATCGTGTCGCTGATGATCTGGGCGGTGGTGCTGGGCTCGGTGGTGAGCTGGTGGATGCACATCGACACCGCCTACGAGTTCGGCTCCAACGTGCTGGAGGGGGGCACGACCTCCGGCGGCACGCGGGTGAGCCTGATGACCCAGTCCTACAACCAGCTCGCGGCGTGGATGCGCGGCCACGCCGAGCCCAATCGCAGTGAGGCGATCGCCTTCGGTGCCGGCGCAGTGATCGTCATCATCCTGGCCGTGCTCCGACGGGTCTTCCTGCAGTTCCCGCTTCATCCCACCGGCTTCGTGCTGGCCATGACCGGGGGCGGGAGCATCGGCTGGGCGATGCTGCTGCTGTCGCTGGTCATCAAGACCATCGTGCTGCGCCTGGGCGGGATGCGGCTGTTCAACCGCCTGCTGCCCTTCTTCATCGGCGTGGTGGTGGGACATTACTTCTGGTCCGGCACGGTATGGGCGCTGATCGCCAGCTACGGCGGCGAGGGCTTCAACAAGCTGCCGGTGTGGTTCTGAGCTGCGCCACCGCGAGTCGGGCAGCGGGAGCCGTCACCAGTCCTCCGGGCGGGGTGAGAAGGGCTCCTTGTGGTGGACCATCACCTGTAGGCGGGAGGGCTTGCCGGGCGGCCCCAGCCGGTTCTTCGCCCGCATCTCCAGGGTGTTGAGCGCCGAGGGCCTCGTGGACCAGGTGAACTGTGCAGGCGAGTTCCGCCAGCCGGCGCCATCGACGTTGATCTCGAAGCCGTCGAAGTTGGGGGCGAAGGTGAACATCCGGATGAGGATGCCCCCTTCCCTCTCGCCGTGCACGGCATCGAACTGCACGCGATTGAGGGTGGGGTAGAAGTCGGCCTCCCGGTCCGTGTGCAGGGCGTACTGGAGCTTCCGCGGCGTTGCCCGGTCGTACCAGTTGAGGTAGCCGTTCCAGGGCCAGTTCGTGGTGCCCTGGCAGAGCGGGCGGGGGAAGGGGCGCGAGAAGTAGTTGTTGCGGGGCATCATGCGCATGAACCCCGCCAACTGGTGCTGGGGCGGGTAGTCGGGCTTGTCGGGGTCATTGATCCAGCCGGTGAAGGTGGAGAAGTCCAGCGGCACCGGCGCGCTCACGAACGTCCCCTCGTGCCCCCACCTGGCCCACGGCTCCGTGGCCTGCCAGTCGATGGGATCCTCCGCGGACAGCCCGCTCTCCTGTAGGAAGTAGCGGTGCTGCTCGAGGCAGCTTACAGGCATGCCGGTCGCGGTGTGGTACTGGTAGGAGTCGAACAGGCTCTCGGGGTCAACGTGCACCCACCTGCCCAGCTCATCGACGTAGACCTCCACCGTCTCGTGCGCGAAGACGTTAATGTGGCGGGCCTGATAGCCCAGTGAAAGCAGGGACTGGATGAAGACAATGGAGAACTGAATGCACATGCCGCCCTTGCCGACGCGGTCGCGGCGGTCGAGGATCTCGAGCGCGTCCCACTCCGGATAGTCAGGCGTGGGGCGGTCGTGATGCCATAGCTGCGAGACGTGATGGCGCACGCGGTTGATCCTGTCCCAGTCTCCCGTGGCCCCGGCGATGACCTCATCGAGGTTCAGCCGCTCACGCAGCTCGCGCAGCCGAGGATGGCCGGGGTCCTCGTAGTGGAACCTGATGGAGCTGTAGCGGTGCCTGACGTTCTCGTAATCCCACACGTAGAAGCGCCTCGCCGGAGGCGTGAAGGTCAGGCGCCGGACCACCTTCACGCCCCGCACCCGCGGCGTCTTGAGCGGCTCGGAGGTGGTCAGCTCTGCGCGCCACTGCAGGTAGCGCTTCCCCTGGTGCGCGACGGGCGCCGCGAGGCCCTCACCACTGCCCACGGTGCGGAAGGCGCCCCACTGCTCGCTGGTCATGTCCGCCGTATCAGCGAAGCGAACCTGCCAGGTCAGTGACGTCCCCTCCGGCGCGTCACCGAGGCAGAGCAGCTTCAGATCCGACACCGAGCACCGCGGCTTGATCCGCTCCTGCCCATCGAGCCCGTCCCAGAGATCGATCGGCGGGGACAGCAGGGCTCCGCGCGGCTTGTGACGTCTCAGGTTCAGGCGGATGGTGTACTCGCCGACCACGTCGTCGGTGGTCCCGAGCCTGCCGGTCACCCACGTCTCGCCGCCGTCCACCGACTTCGCGGAGTGCGCTCCCACGTCGATGGCCTCAAGCTGGGGTCTGGCGCCGGCCTCCTCCCGCCCCAGTTGGCCCGCGCTGACCAGAGCGGTGTTCAGGCCGGCCCGCTGGGCGCCGCCGCCCCCTTCGTACTCATCCGCCCGGGCGATCATCAGCTCGTACCCCTGACCCCGCGGGGCGTCGCACCCCACGATCACCTGGTTCTCGCCCGCCCTCAGCGCCTCAACCGGAACCGGCACCCAGTGCCACATCTCCTCATGCCACGACAGTTCGGGGCCCGGGACGCGTCTGCCGTTGACCACCGCGAAGAACGGCTCCTGCTCGTCCCTGTCCTCGCTCATGGGGGTCATGTACAGCACCAGGTGCGCCTCGAAGGCCGACGGGTCCTCGAGCCGGAAGGTCTTGCGAGCCAGCACCCCCTCGCAGATCTCCTCTGTCCAGGTGCCCTTCTCACTCTCACCCGCTCCGGGGCCGTCACTCTCGATCAGGACCATGTCCTCGAGCATGACAGCGTCATCATCGGGCGTGCGCATCACGTTGTAGGCGAAGCCGTGCTCGTACGCCTCGATCGCGTCCATGTCGGCAGCCACGACGACGGCCTGGGCAGGCGCCTGCGTGGCGCCGGCCGCGAGCGCAATAGCGATAAGGTCGATCATCGGTCTCTCCTCGAATCTCGATCTGGCGTAGGCCTGCAGCCACCTGCCGGCGACCGCCGTCACAGCCCGCCGTCGGCGACCACCCGACCGTCCTGCGTTCCCGCCAGCAGCGGGTTACCGGCGCGGTGATCCCCCGGCCTCACCACTGCAGAGACCTCCGCCCCAAGCTCCACCCGCGCCGCCAGCCGTCCGTCAGTGCGCAACAGGAAGACCGTCCCCGAGGGCGTGGCCGCCGCAATCCGCTGGTTGTCGGTCAGCGCCAGCAGCAGCGTCGGCTCTCCCAGGTAGCACGCCCACAGCCGCTCGCCGCTGCTGCCGTCGAACGCCGCCACGTATCCTGCCGCGCCGCCGCAGTAGACCACCACCCCGTCGCTCTCTCCCCCTCCGCGCAGGGCGATGGCCTCCGCCGCCCCAGCCATGTCCGCGTCCCACAACACCTCGCCGCCTTCGCGATAGATCACGAGCTGCCGGCAGTTCGTGTCCAGGGCGTTGATCACCTCCGGCGTGCCGTCACCATCCAGGTCGGCCTGTCGCATGTCTCGGAACTGCGAGGGTATCGACCATGACACCAGGTCCGGGCGCGCGAGGGTCGTCCTGAGCTTGCCGTCTGCCCCGAAGATCATGCACCTGCCGTGGATCGACGGTCGCGAGGTGCCCCCCATCAGCCCGAACTCGCCGCGGAACGTGCCCGGCGTCATGGCCGTGAAGATGCCCCACTCTACGGGCGCCTCCCACAGCCGCTGCCCATCTGCGGTGAAGGCGTGAACCCGGCGGTCCGAGTTGGAGATGAGGATCTCGGGGGTGCCGTCGCCGGTGATATCCGCAGAGGTGATCTCGCGCACCCGGCTGCGCTTCTCGCTCCAGTAGTCCCAGGGCATCGGCACATAGGGGATCTCGACCTGCCAGCGCTGGCTCCCATCCGGCGCCAGCCTCGTCAGCGCCCCCCGGTCCTCTCCCACCATCAGGTCATCGCCCACGAAGTGCAGCGACAGTATCTCGCTCTCCAGGCGTGCCGACACGAGCCTGGTGCCGCCGGCGTCGAAGACCGCCACGGCGCCGTCGGCGTCCCCCGCGGCCACCCGGCCGCCGGCTCCCGGCACTACGGCCGTCACCGGCGCCTCACCGACCCTTAGCTCGCGCCACGGCGACTCCACCGCGGGGCACTCAGGGCGCAAAGGCAGCAGGCCCTCGGCGCGTACCTCCGGCGCCTCCAGCGCCTCAGCGAAGGTCCGCGGGAGGTCGTCCGGCGGCGTGCCGATCGTCCTCAGCCCGGAGCCGGTGATCACGGTCGCCCCCGCCTGGCCCACACGCACGAACTCGGGCCTGCGGCCCCCGTCAATGCGCCAACCGCCGGCCGCCGTCCTGGTCAGCCTGAAGGCAGGCTGGTCGGGCGGTGTGGCAACGTCGGCCCCCGGCGCCCCTTCGGGCCGCACAACCAGCCCGCCCAGCCCGATGTAGCTCTTGCCGCCCTCGTCCGGCTCCGCCGCCACCTCGAGCCGCAGTCGGTGCTCGCCGGCCGCAAGCTCCCCCCGCCCCAGCGGCACCAGCCGCCGCACCGGCCTGGGCGCGCGGTGATCGTACCGCTCCACCACCTCGCGCCCGTCCAGGAGCACGCGGACGGCGCCGCGGTCGGTGTAGTCAAGCAACTCCACGAACAGCTCGCCGGCGACGGGCTCGTCAATCGCGAAGGGCATCTCCACCCACTGCCCCTGCTGCGTGGCGCGCAGCACCACGATGTCCAGGCTCTCCAGCCTGCCGATCCCCTCCGGCGCCGGCGGATCGCCGACGCAGGCCGCGTCCAGCGCCCGCAGCCGGAGCCATCCCTCCGGCGCGTCAGGCCGCCCGGTCACGTGCAGCAGCGTGGCGAACTCCACCGGCTCCCCGGGCCTGGCCGTGGCCCGAACCGTCTCGACGCGGTCGGAGAGGCCGCTCATTCCCTCCGGCGCCACTCCCCTGGTGTCCAGGTGCAGATAGCGATACCGGCCCCCGGTGACGGCTGACGCGGTGAGGCCGTGGTCGCCAGGAGCGAGGTCCCCCCGCAGGTGCCAGTGGCGCTCAGCCAGCACCTCGCCGCGCCTGTCAGCGACCACCCGGTCCACGACCAGCGTCCACTCGCCGCGCCTGCGGACGATATGGCGCTGCCAGTCGGCCTCGCCCACGCCCTCCAGCGCCGCGCCCGCGGCCATGAACTCGCCGCTGTCGCCGGAGTAGAGCAGCCGGGCATAGCGATGCAGCCGTCCCGGCCCGGAGCCATCCAGCGCAACCGCCACCCCATTGTGCGACTGAACCGTTCCGGAACCCGAAAGACTGCGGCCATGAAGAACCGACCACACCACGCCATCCTCCTGCAGCGTGACGACGCAGTTCCCGTTCTGGTAGCTGTGATGCCCGCCCGAGATGCCATCCAACAGCAGGTAGAAGTCATCCGCCTCCCACCCCTCACGGATGGACAGCTTGTCAAAGCTCTCCTCCCGCTCCGTCGTCACCTGGAACAGCCCACCGGGGTTGAACCCCGCGTCGTCTATCGTCTCGTACCACAGCTCATCCAGCGGCGCCACGGTCACGCCCAGCAGGTCCTTCCGCGGCTCGATCGGCTCATCGCTGCAGAACGCACGCATGTACTCGTCCCCGTGCCCCATCATCCACGAGCACATCCGGCCGTACTCCTGGCCGCTGGGATAGCCGCTCAGCAGCCCGGTATCCCCCGTCGCGACCGCACACGCCGACAGATACGCACGAGGACCGGAACCGGCACTGTGCGCCATCAGCGCCCGCTCAGCGGCATTCCGCAGCGCGTCCGAGTGGAAGTAGTCCTCCCGGCCCGTCGCCAGCGCGTAATCCACTGTATTGAACAGCGAGGCGTTCCACTGGTGTCCCCACGAGTCCTCAACGGGCTTCGAGGATTCAAGCTGCGGCGCGAAGTACCCCTCGGCGATCTCCATCCACCCCTGCCCCTCGTCCTCCAGCCCGAAGCGGCGCAGGAAGAAGCGGCCGCCGTAGAGGGCGTCGAGGGCCGTACGGGTGCCGTGGTTGTTGCGGATGATCCGAACGCCTGTCCTCCCGGCAACCCGATCCGGTCCCTCAGGCGACCGCCAGACATAGAGGAACTGGCGGTCGATCCGCCGCCGCTCCTCGGCGGTGAAGTACGGGTGATCGCGCACCAGGTCCCACACGATCAGCAGCTTATGCAGGAACCCGTGCGTCATCGGGGGCGCGTCCTCGCGCAGGGTGAGCACGTAATGGTCGAACCAGTACTGCAGCTCCCGCGCGAAGACGGGCAGATACCGCTCATCGCCGGTGCGCAGGTAGCCGATGCCCGCCAGCGCGATCTCGATCTGGTAGTTCCAACTCCCCGCCCCGCCCACGCGCGTCCACACGCTGTCGTCGCCGCCCAGGAAGCGCTCGGTGTAGCCCTCGATCTCCTCCCCCCACCTGCCCAGCTTCACCAGGTTCAGATAGCCCAGATCGGCTCCCTGCGCCTCGACGTGCCCCAGCAGCGCCTCCACCGCATCGGCCACGCCCTCCGCGTCGCTGCCGCCGACCATCAGCACGTGGGCTCCGGTGCCGAACGGGTCGCGGATCGTCCGCACCACGTGACCGCCCGGACTGGGCCACGAGTAGTCCGTGAAGTCATAGGCCTGCAGGTACAGCCGCCGCCCGATGCGGCTGTCCATGAGATTGCCCACCACGATGATCGGCCCGGGGCCCAACTCCTGGGGATCGGCCGTGTCCTCGACCACCGCTGGCCGCTGACGGGTCAGCCGCTGGAGGCCGGAGGCCAGCCGCTCGGCGATGGTGGCGTACTCCGCCCGAGCGGGGCGGACGATGACCGCGGTCTCCGCGTCCAGCGGAAGACGCAGCGGCTCCGGCTGGGGCAGCGAGGGCAGCTCGGCGGCGGCCGCCCCCGCCAGCAGCGTGCCGCTGGCCAGCAGGATGGTGAGGGCTGCAGACAGGTGAGACTGCATCCGGCGCCACTCCTCCGCGCATGGTAATGCTCGCGGCGCGGCGAAGGGCATTCTTCGCCGCGCCGCCGGGACCTTCACGCGCCGGGATGCTAGCTGGTCAATGGAAGTGGTAGTACATCCAGTCACCCGCACCGGCTATCGGATTGCTGTGAGGTCGCGGGCAGTTCTGGATGCCCCGGGGAAGCGCCTTTGCGTGACCATCCGCGAATGCAGCGTTGGCCATCTCGTTGTGCCTGCTGTCCACGACGTAGTAGGCATTGTTATACATATCCGCTACTGCCGGGGTGGGTTGGCTGCTGTTATCGGTCCGCTCCCAGAAGTACGGCTGGATATTCCAGTTGCTTCCGTCACAGGCCAGTATGTTCTCAGCCGGCGCTTGCATGTCAGACCGAAGCTGCCCATACCCAGAGGCATCCACAGCAGGAACTCCACCCCACTCTGCCCTGTCGTACCTGATGCTTCCGGCATACCCGACAACCGTGCAGATCGCCCCATAGCCGCGGTGCACCAGACCGGTCAGCGTGCTGCCCGTATAGACGCCGCCCCAA
>JAYENL010000100.1:20781-39881 GCA_034722055.1 Armatimonadota bacterium | reverse complement strand
CGACGGCAAGCTCATCATCCGCAACACGGAGGCGCTGGCCTGCCTGGACCTGATGTGAGAGGGGCGGACGGCGGCTCCACGCTGCGCGCGGCGAGCTGACGATGAATGGGTGCGACGGCTCTTTTCGGCGCAGCTCGGCTTCCAGGCCGAGCGGCTCGTCGCGTCGCCGTCAGTCCAGCCACACCGGGCTCGACCAGGCCATCTCCCCGTCCGACTGCCACACCCGTAGGTAGTACCAGGAGCCGGGCTTGATCCCGTCCTGATCCTCCAGTTCGAACTCGAAGTCGTCGCGGTCCGGGGAGAGCGTCCGCCAGTCAGCGTTGTTGCGGACCACGTCGATGCGGGCGATCGGCGCGGTGCCCACGACACGGCCGGTGATCATCCGCGCAGGGCTCATCGGGATCTCGCTGCCCATGCGCTCTCCGTTGACGGCGAACTCGAGGTAGATCCGCGCGCCGCTGGTGCCGTAGCAGTTGCGGGCCTTCAGCGCATCGACCAGGGCCTTGGCGGTCAGCTCCGGCGCGCGAATGGCGGCCAGGCCCGACTTGTAGCTGAAGCAGAAGCCGTAGTAGTCGGGGTGCTGCCGGCCCGGCAGGCCCGAGTGCGTGTCGCTGGCGGCGATGAAGCCGAAGCGATAGCCGCGCGCCAGGCCGGCCTGCGCGCCCCCACCCGGGATGCAGGACTTGTCCCACAGGGGGGTGCCCTCGCCGATGGGCCGCTCGGAGCAGCCCCACATTGAGTAAACCTCGCAGATCGGCTCCAGCTCCTGGTCGTAGACATCCCAGTCGGTCCACACCAGCGTGTGGTGCGGGATGCTCACCAGCTCGTGCCTGCGGGTGCGCAGGTACTCGAAGAACGGGCGCGTGCCGTCCGGCTGCAGGTCCAGGTCCAGCCGCTCGCCAGGCCACACGTCCTCGATCTCGTGGTTGTCGAAGTAGACGTTGCGATGGCCGTGCGCGTAGGAGTACTCGAAGCCCTTCAGCGCTACGAAACGCCCGTCCTCGGTGTACTCCGCCGCCCGCTCCTGAGTGGTGATCCAGGAGGGGCGATTGCAGCCCGAGTGGTCCGTGACGCAGGTGAAGTCCGCGCCGGCGACGTCCCGGGCGTAGCGGATGTACTCGTCGATCGGCGCCAGACCATCGCCCGAGAAGCTCGTCTTGCCGTGGATGTCGCCCCAGTAGATGCGCTCCCGGGGGCTCTCCTGCACGATGGAGGGCTGCGTCTCGATGTCGATGCCGGATGCCTCCGCCGCCGGCCGCAGCACGTCCCCGTGGCGCTGCACGCGCGTGTTGATCTCCGGCGCCGCGCCGCGCGCCGGATTGCAGCAGCGGTCCATCGTGTAGACCCGCGGCGCCGGCTTCTCGCCGGGCGTCGAGATGGTCGGCATGCGCAGCAGGGCCCGCGTTGGCGGACCCGCGAGCACCTCGATCCAGATCGGCGAGCCAGCCGCCTCACGGACCTTCCCCTCGAGGGGCGGCCGCGCGCCCGGCTCCTGGATGAAGAGGGAGAAGTCGCCCCGCGGCTCCACCACGGGCTGCACCCGCCCGCCGGCCTCCCCCCACGTGGTGTCGCCGTAGGTGATGGTGATCTCATCGCCGGGTGCGAAGCCCGCCCCGATGACCTCGAAGGTGATCCACCACCGCTGCATGCAGCGGTCGTCGCCGGGCCGCTGCTCGTGGCGGGCGTAGGGCTCGAGGAATGCTTCGGTGTCGGTCTTCAGCTCAAAGCTGGTGTTGAGGCGCTTGTAGTGCAGCCACCTGCGCGGCTCCTCTGGATCCAGCTCCCAGTAGCGCTTGTGGTTGACCAGCGGCTCGCCCCACCCCGCCGAGGGCAGGCCGAGCTTGAGCTTGCTGCCCTCGGCCAGCCCCTCGTCGCCCACCGTGTAGCGGAAGGTGACGGTGACGAACTGGCCCGCCACGAACTCCCGGGGGCGATCCGTGATCTCGAACAGCTCCTCTGGCATCTGCCTCGCTCCCGTGACGCCTCATCAGGGCAACGGCGGCGCCCCTGCGCGGGCTACTCAGTCGGTTCAGGGACCGTCACGCTGACCGGCTGCCAGATCCCGCCCTGATGGCTGCCGTCCCACACCCGCACGGCAAGCAGACTCGTCTCTTCCGCGTTCACGAGGTCGGCGTGCAGCGGCGCCGTGAAGGGCATGTCCCAGCCCTCGTGGTGGGTGATCATCTCGCCGTTGAGGTAGACCCAGGCCTCGCCATCGACCGCGCCGAAGTGCAGGACTGCGCCACGCTCCAGCCACTCGGGCCTGACCTCAAGCTCCAGCCGATACCAGCCGTGGCCGTCGTAGTCGGGATAGCCCTGCTCCTCCCAGGGCTTGCCGACCTCGATGGGGTCCCAGTCGCTGTCGTCGAGAGCGGGCGCGAACCACTCCCGCTCCACTCCCACGTCGTCGGGGTCGAGCCTGAAGCGCCAGCCGTCCGTGAGCCGGGCCAGCACCTCACCGGTGGCCGCCTGCGCCCGCAGCTTCTCGACGTGCTCGCGGAAGTTGTTCAGGTCGCGGCCCAGGTAGGAGCCCTCGCGCACCACCGAGGTGCTGACCACGCCATCCCACTTCTCGCGGTCGGCGCGGACCTCGGTCACCAGTTCCTCGAGCATCTCCAGGGCGCGCTCGGCGGTCTCCAGGTCCTGAGACCGGCGCAGGCGTGCGAAGGCCATCAGCCGGTCGGTGTACTGATAGGACAGCTCCAGCTTGGCGAGTCGCCGCTGCACCACGTCGCTGTCGGCCAGCTCCCGCGCGCGGTCGAGGTGCGCGCGCATCTGCTCCAGCAGATCGGGGGTGAAGATCTGCGAGCCGGCTGAGACACCGTGGCCGGGGAAGTGGATCTCGGCCTCGGCGAAGGCATCCTCCATCACGCGGTAGTACTCGCGCACCGCCGGGCCGGCCGCGCCGTAGAGGCGGTCGCACATCTCATCGAAGATGGCGCCCACGTCGGCCTCCACATCCCACAGTAGCTGCGCGGCCACGTAGTAGGCCGGATACAGCGTCCAGGCGTTCTGGGGGTTGAACTGGGTGTAGACGCCGCGGTCGCCCCGGCCGTGGAACCACGGGATGTCCTCGGCGATGCAGTGCACGATGGGCCAGGGCAGGTCCAGCCAGTTGACCTTCCAGTAGTACTCGTAGTAGTAGACCGGCGTCCCCAGGCGGTCCCAGGCGTGCAGGAGGTGCACGTAGCGGCGATTGCGCGGGCAGGTGGGATCGGCGATGGGATGCGCCATGCAGTAGTCCTCGTAGTGTGTGACGATCACCGAGAGCATGGGGTCGGCCGTGATGGAGCGGTCCTCGGGCGGCCAGTTGTAGACGTTGTAGGCGCCCACGAGCATCTCGGCGTCGGGATGCCTCTGGCGGATGCGCTCCGCGAGCTTGTTGTAGAAGATCAGGCTCCGCCGGGACATGCTCCGGTCCCGCGGCACGTCCGGCTCGTCGAGCGCCGTGCAGTGCTCGCACTCGCACCACAACTGCCCGTCGGTGGGCGAGAAGGACAGCAGGTCGATGCCCGGGTCCTCCTCCAGCAGCGCGCTCATGGCATCCGCCACCGCCGAGGCCGTCTCATCGCTGGAGTAGCAGAGCTTGCAGTGGCGGTGCTCGGAGCGCTCCCCGCCGATCAGCGCGTAGTACTCCGGGTGCTCCTCGAAGTGCTCGCTATGGGGCAGCAGCCGTCCCTGGGTGTGGTAGATGCCCGGCTCGATCTTGAAGCTGGCGGCCAGGGAGTCCCCGTGGCAGTTCTGCCGGTTGAGCAGCGCCCAGTCGGTGCCGCGGCCGATCCAGCGCATGGGGAAGCTCGGCTCGCGCAGCTCGTCGAGCTCCGTCAGCGCGATGTCGGTCATCTCCGGGACGCACGTGCCCAGCTCATCGCCCGGCACGTACCACCGCACGCCCAGGTGGTCGTGGAGCAACCCGGCGACGCCGTAGACCGTGCCGCGGTCGCTGCCGCCCAGGATGGCGATGTCGCGGCCCGCCCTGCGCAGGACGTAGCCCTCGGGGTCGATGTCCGCGGGCACACGCAGCCCGGCCTGCCGCGTGGCGTCCGAGAGGCCCACCAGCAGGCGGTTGCCATCCACCTGCTCCTCATCCGTCGCCACGGGCAGCACCGCGCCGGAGATGCGCTGGAGGTAGTCCTGCAGCGTGCGCGCGGCGAAGACAAGCTCCTCGGTGGGCAGCTCGCGAACCACGATCGTCGCCGCCGGCCGGCCATCCACTACCAGTGCGCCCGGCGGCGCGCTCTCGACAAGAGGATCGCCCTCTGCGAGGTCCTCGAGACCCGCGCCCGCCGCGCACGCGGCCGACGCCAGCAGTGCTCCACAGGCAATGCCTATCAGGCGCATCACGATCAGCTCCCTCACCGTCAGGTCGTCACTGCAGCCACGTCCAGCATCCGCCCGCCCAACTCATACTCCCTGATGGCCTGGCTCCGAGCGCTCCGCTGGGCCACAGCGAAGCCCATACACACCATGGGCGCCCAGCGGGACTCGGGCGGCGGCCGGCTGCATTGGAAGTGACTCCCCGTGCTCGACCGCCTCGCGGTCTGGTTCGCCCTCCCCCGCGCCGTCACCTTCGGCAGACCGTCCCCGGAGGTCGTCATGCAGGGCCGGACGCAGGCTTTGGCGAAGTGGCGTCCCGCGAGCAGCCCAAAGCAGCGGAGATAATCACATGCTTGAGCAGGACCAGGAGTTCGTGGCACTACAGTGGCCCTTCGAGCCGGGCGAGCGAAGCGTGAAGATGTGGGTGCAGGGGCCGCCTGGCGGCATCGGCGAGGGCACCGGCCTCATGCTGTGCCTGCACAACTGGGGCGGCGTCTACGGCCAGGAGATCTACCGGGGGTGGTGCAAGACCTTCTCGGACCGCTACGACGTGGTAGCGGTCAGCGTGAACTACCTGCAGAGCGGCGATGAGTGGAAGCTGCGCCGCGACCGGCCCTACGACCACGGCTACCTGCAGGCTATGGACTGCATCGGCGCGCTGTATCACGTCCGACGCCAGATCCTCGACGCCGGGCTGGACCGCTCTTGGGCTGCTGTCCTGCCCGGGCCCACTTCGCTCACACGCTCCGCGCGTTCGCTGCAGGCGGCCCCTCCCCATCATCAGCGACGCGGAGGGGCCGACCTGAGGAGGGACCGAAGGGACCGACGAAGCCGGCCCGAAAGGAGGAGAGCGATGCGCAATGAGAGGTCGCCGGGAAGAGAAGGTTGGCGACCGGACAGGCGCCGCCCTGACAGGCGGCATCCGCACCGGTTGCGAGATGAGGTGTACATCACCTACAATCGGCCCGTCTTCGTGACGGTGTGCGTCAAGGACCAGCGTCCCCTCCTCACCGGCCGGATCGCCGAGACAGCCATTGCCTTACTGTTAGAGCGCGCCAAGGCCGCTGGCGTCACCATACACATGTATTGCGCCATGCCCACGCACCTCCACTTCATCGCTTCTGTTGTCGGGGCCAGCCCGCTGCCCGATTTCATGCGCAGCTTCAAGAGCGGTGCGAGCGGCGCGATCAACCGACTTGGTCTTTTGACGGAGCGATTCTCCTGGCAGCGCAGCTACTACGATACCCACGCTGACACCGACGAAGATCTTCGGGAGCACATCGCGTATGTGCTGGAGAACCCGGTCGCGGACGGCTTCTGCCGACGGTGGGAGGAGTGGCCGCACACAGCGGTCCTGTCATGGCCGTGAAGGGGCCGGGCCGACTTTGCTCACACGCTCCGCGCGTTCGCTGCAGGCGGCCCCTCCCCATCATCAGCGACGCGGAGGGGCCGAAGGGACCGACGAAGCCGGCCCGAAAGGAGGAGAGCGATGCGCAATGAGCCGACGTCGCCAAGAGCGCGGAGCAGATCCGCGACGACTACGTGTTCTCGTGGCGGCCCAACCCCACCGACATGATGTGCTGCGGCTTCAACGAGGACCTGATCCGCCGCATCATCCGCGAGGGCATGGAGGCGTCCAGGGGCTGCCACGTGGATATCACCCTCAAGGACGTTCAGACCATCGAGCACGAGCCCTGGCGGCTGCGCCGGTGGGTGCAGATCGTGCGGGAGATCGCCGACCGGTATGCCTGAGACGTGCCAGATGAGAGGGACCTGCTCACGATCTGAATGGTGAGCAAACGGGAGGTGTTCCCATGTCGCGACGAGAGGTCATCGCGATCGCGGTCGTCCTAGTCATAGCGGCGCTCATCTTGCATACCGCGCACTACCTGATCTTCCAGGACCTGCATCACGTGCTGATCTACGGATTCGGCGACATTGCATTCCTGCCGGTCGAGGTCCTCGTGATATCGTTAGTGGTTGACCGCGTCCTTCACGAGCGCGAGCGCCAGGCGCTGCGGCACAAGATGAACATGGTCGTCGGCACCTTCTTCAGCGCGCTGGGCCAGCCGCTGCTGGAGCGCATGTGCGATGTCCTTGACAACCGTGAGGAGGTGCGCGAGTGCCTGGCCATCGGCCCGGACTGGACGAGCGAACAGATCCAGCAGCTCAAGGGCACCGTGCCGGAGCTGCGGCTGAAGATGCGTCCGGACGTATCCGATATCGAGGCCCTGCGCGACCTGCTGACCGACCACCGGGACTTCCTGCTGCGGCTGCTGCAGAACCCGGCGCTGCTGGAGGATGAGGACTTCTCCGATCTGCTCTGGGCGCTGACCCACCTCCAGGAGGAGCTGGCGGCGAGAGGTGACCTCTCAGACCTGCCCGAGCCCGACCTCAACCATCTCATCGGCGACACTCACAGGGTGTACGGACACCTGCTCCGCGAGTGGCTGGAGTACATGTCCCATCTGAATGAGGAGTACCCATTCCTCTACTCCTTTCAGGCGCGCACCAACCCGCTGCGCCCTGACGCCAGCGTCACAGTGACGGAGTGACCGACATGGGCGCGCAGTGGGATCGCGGCTACGTGCAGGTCTACACCGGCGACGGGAAGGGGAAGACCACCGCCGCGCTGGGCCTTGCGCTGCGGGCCGCCGGCGCGGGTCTGCGCGTGCTCATCGCCCAGTTCGTAAAGGGCATGCACTACTCCGAGCTCGACGCGCTGGAGCGCTTCGACGACCTGATCGAGGTCCGGCAGTACGGCCGCGCATCCTTCATCCACGGCCAGCCGAGTGCCGAGGACGTCGAGGCCGCACGCGCGGGCCTCGCGGAGGTCCGCGAGGAGCTGCTCTCGGATCGCTGGGACGTGGTGATCCTCGACGAGGCGAACATCGCCACGCACTTCGGCCTCCTCGCCGTCGATGAGCTGCTGGCCCTGATCCACGAGAGGCCGGAGGGCGTGGAGCTGGTCATCACCGGCCGCCGCGCCGACCGGCACGTCATCGACGCCGCGGACCTGGTCACCGAGATGCGCGAGGTGAAGCACTACTACGAGCACGGCGTGAGGGCGCGTCAAGGGATCGAGTCCTGACTGAGGGCTTCCGCATCGCCACGCCCGAGCGTGGGGCCATGATGTACCAGTGTCATGCGTCGGAGACAACGTCCGGGTGCGAGCGTAGTCGTGCCCCTTGGAGACCTCCGGTCTCAACGGCTCGGCCTTAAGGAGGCGGGCGCCCCCAGGAGGGCTTGACGGAACAGCGGGCAGGACAGTGGTCCGGCCCCTCCATACGGCACATACGGCACGGCAATGGCCGGGCGCGAGCGGAGGCGCCCCGCTCCAAGCGGCACGAGAAGTGCCCATAGGTAGGCAGCCCCATCTGCGCGGTATCGTGGCTCTGCTCGGCTTCGTCGCTGCCGCTCACGGGTAGGCCAGCACGGCTGCGCCGGGGACCTCCAGCGCCCGCCACAGCGTCTCATTGCGCTGCCAGGGGAAGAGGAAGTAGCGCTTGTGAGCGCCGGGGACGATGACCATCGACGCGTCGCGGTCCATGGCGGCCGACCGCACGGCCTCATGCGGCCGTGTGAGGGAGACCTCGGTGGCGCTCTCCACGTGATACGCTCGCAGGTGCTTCTCAGCGCTCTCGACCGCGTCGCGGGCGTCGCTGCGCCGCGGCTCGCAGACGAGCACGGTCAGCTCCGCGTTGAGCATCTCGCACAGCCCGGCGGCGAAGGAGAGGCCGCGCCCGCCGCTGACCGAGAGCTTGTAGGGGATCAGCACTGAGCGGATCTCCAGCGGCTGCCGGGCACAGACGAGGGTGGGCGTGACCAGCTCGCTGAGGAGGAAGGTCGTGTTGGGGCCGGGCACGCCCGGTCGGCGCTCGTCGCCGCGGCCCACCACCAGCAGCTCCGCCGTCCAGCTCCGCCGCAGCAGGCGCGGTCCGGGGTTGCGCGCGAAGAGCTCCTCCTGTTCACAGACGATGTGCAGGTCCTGGCAGGTGCGCTGGATCTCGTCCAGCGACAGGGGCAGCTCGGTGGCGGGGCGGTCCTCGTCCTCACCCTCCCGGGCCTGCGGCCCCAGGGCCATCTCGGCGAGGTCCTGCTGCCGATCGACGGACTCCCCCTCAAGGTCCGCCTCCGTCACCGTGTGGACGGCGGCGAGGTAGAGCCGCCCATCGCACAGCTCCGCGAGGTTGATGGCCTGCTCGACTGCGACCTCAGATGAGCGCGATCCGTCGTAGCCCACGACGATGTTGCGGATCATGGCCGCACCTCCCGACCGTGTGGCCCCGGCCTCCCGCGCCCGCGCCACGTCCCCCCTCAGCGCATGTAGAAGTAGGGTCCGTCCGCCGCGCCGCACTCCGGACAGACCCCCGTGCCGGCCTCCTCAGCCGATTCCGCGGCGCAGGCGAAGCACATGGTGGCGCCGCACTCGCGGCACCGCAGGGCGATGTTCTCCGCCTCCAGCTCCTCCACGTCCTCCGGCCCCAGCAGCGCGATCTCGTCAGGCTCGAAGTAGCGGACCGTCGCCTCCCTCCCGCACACGCAGCAGGTGACCACGTCACCCTCCGCCTCGGCGATGCCCTCGTCGGCCGACGCCTCTGCGGCCGGAGCCTGCTGCTTCGCGGCGACCGCCTCATCGGAGGCCGATGTCGCTGCCTCCGGAGCCTCCTCAGCCTCGGCGCCCTCGTCGATCTCCTCGATGGCGCGAGCGGCCTCCTGCTGCGCCGCCTCCAGGTCCTCGCGGGCGGTGCCCACCTCCTGCAGGCCCACCACCTCCCCGTCGAACTCCTCGAGGAACTCCTTGGGGATCACGAAGCCGACCATGCCGCGCTTGCCCAGCGTGCGCAGGAACTCCGTCAGCGAGGCCTCCACCTCCCGCCGGGCAAGCTTGTACTCCGAGCACAGCGCGCGGATGATCTCGTCCACGGTGTTCTCGCCGTCGCAGAGGTGCCACACCCGCGTCCCCACCTCGTCGAGGACCACCGGTCGGCTCTTGGGGACGAAGAACAGGAAGCCCATGGCCCGGCTGAAGAGGTCCTTGCCACGAGGGATGATGACCTCCACGAACTCGTCGTCGTTGATGCGCCACTTCAGCCTCGGATTGCGCACCGGACGGGCCTCAAAGGCCTGATCGCGCGACAGCGGCATCTGCTTCTTCCTCAGGCCGACCCTCTCCAGCAGGCCGGTTACGAATGAGGGCAGTCTCACAGGGGTACCTCCTCGACATCCTCGCGATCCCGGACCGCGTAGCGGACCGGGACCTGCGTCGCATTCGTCTCCACGCCGCGGCGCAGCGTCAGCATGGCCACCTCCGGCCGGCAGCAGAACCGCGCCCGCGTGGCGGAAGCCACGCCGCGACTGACGTAGGCCAGCACTCCGCCCGCCTCCAGCAGCCCCGAGGCCCGGCGCCGATCCCGCCAGACGGGCGCCCAGGGCGCACCCATGCCCGGAATCTGGATCTGACCTCCGTGGGTGTGGCCGCACAGGACCAGGTCGGCCTCCGCCACCGCGGGATCGTCCAGCATGTCCGGCGTGTGCGCCAGCAGCAGGATGATATCCGCATCGGCGGTGCCCTCGAGGGCGCGGCGGGCGTCGTCCCGCCCGAAGGCGTACTCGTCCACTCCTGCCACTGCGATACGCGCGCCATCCACCGTCACGATCCGGCTCTCGTTCGCCAGCAGCTCAATGCCCAGCTCCCGCAGGGCGGCGCGCAGGTCCCGGACGTCCTCCGCGGGCGCCTCCAGGCACCTGAAGGGGTCCTGGTGCGCCCGGTCGTGATTCCCAGGCGCCGCGAAGACGCCCAGCGGCGCGCTGAGCCCCCGGAGCTGGTCCCCGCACTCGCGGGCCATCTCACAGTTCTCGAACATGTCCCCGGGGATGGCGATCAGGTCCGGGTGCTCCCGCATGGCCAGGCGGATCGCCTCCCGGCTGCTATGCTCGATGGCCGGGTCATGCTGGCAGTGGAAGTCCGAAAGGTGACCGACCGTCAGCCCCTCGAGCGCCGCCGGCAGGTCGGGCAGGTGCACCTCGGTGTGCGTCACCTCGATCCGCGCCGGCTCGATGTAGCGCACGTAGTAGCCGAAGGCCAGCCCCACGATCACCGCCAGCCACAGAATCACTGCAGTCGCGATCACGTGCGCTCCCCCTCGCCTGTGTCTCGCGACGCCTGCGCGCCCCTCTCGGGCTCCAGCAGACGCTTCACCGCCAGTATCGACGTGATGTAGAGCCCAATCAGCACCGCCATCACCGCGGCCAGCGCCACGGCCTCAATGCCTGTCAGAGAGCGCGTCACCACGCGCGGGCCCGGCGCCATCTGCACGTCGAAGATGGGTCCGCCCCAGCGGCTCTCCAGCAGCCATGCGAGGGCCATGGTCAGCGCCACGCTGGCGCACACCAGGGCGGCGGTGCAGGCGATCTCGCGGTTCGTGCGTCCGCGGTCGCGGCCCTGGATGACGAGCATCAGCGTCACGAAGCCCATCACCGCGCCGGCCACCACCGCCAGGTCCAGCCAGCTCTTGCCGCCGATCATCGCGCGACCTCCGGCGGAATGCTGTCGATCACCAGCGGACGCTCCTCGGGGCTGCCGTCGCCGATCTCGATGGCCGCGCGCAGCTCCGCCACGGCCTCGTCCACTCGCTCCCCCGAGCTTGCCATCACCTCTGCGAGGACCTCGCCCGCCGACACCCGGTCGCCCTCCACGCGCAGCAGCCGCAGGCCGGCGCCGGGGTCCAGCTCGTCCCTTTTCCGCCGCCTGCCCGCGCCCGCCGCGAGCGCCGCATATCCCACCCCGCGGGCGTCGATGCGACTGATGACTCCTGCTCGGGACGCCCTCAGCGTCTCTCGCGCCATCGGCTCGTGACCCAGCATGGGGCGCGCCAGCGCCTCGGCGTCCCCGCCCTGGGCCTGGATCATCTCCCGCAGCTTGTCCAGCGCCATCCCGGAGTCAATGGCCTCCACGGCAGCCGACCGCCCCCGGGCAATATCGGCGCACACGCCCGACAGCGCCAGCATCCGGCTGGCGACGGCCACCGAGACCTCCTGGACGTCCGCGGGGCCCTCCCCGCGCAGCACCGCCACGGCCTCCTCGACCTCGACGGCGTTCCCGACCGCGCGGCCGAGAGGCGCCTCCATGTCCGTGAGCAGCGCGGCCACCCGCCGGCCGGCACGCTGCCCCAGCGCCACCATCAGCTCCGCCAGCGCGCGGGCCTCGTCGAGGCTTTGCATGAAGGCCCCGCTGCCGACTGTGACATCCAGCACGATGACCTCCGCGCCGGCGGCGATCTTCTTGCTCATGATGCTGGAGGCGATCAGCGCCGGGCTGTCAACGGTCCCGGTAGCATCCCGCAGCGCATACATCCTGCCGTCGGCCGGCGCCAGCCGGCTGCTTTGCGCCGCCACCACCAGCCCGATGGCCTCCGCCTGCGCGAGGAACTCGTCGGGCGCGATCTCGGTGCGCAGGCCCGGGATGGCCTCCAGCTTGTCGATGGTCCCGCCGGTGTGCCCCAGGCCGCGGCCGCTCATCTTCGCCACACAGGCCCCGCAGGCTGCCGCGACAGGCGCCGCCACCAGCGTGACCTTGTCGCCCACCCCGCCGGTGGAGTGCTTGTCCGCCGTGGGCCGCGGCATCCCGGACAGGTCCAGCATCTCCCCCGAGCGCGCCATGGCGTCGGTGAGGTGCCACGTCTCCTGGTCGGTCATCCCCCCGCAGCAGACGGCCATCAGCCACGCCGCCATGGGCGCATCGTCGATCTCCCCCGAGGTGTAGGCCTCCACCACCCAGCGGATCTCATCGCCCCCGAGCGCCTCGCCGCGGCGCTTGCGCTCGCTGAGCCTGCGGATGTCGTAGCTCATGCCGCCGGCCCCGCTTCGAGCAGCTCGGCCGCAAAGCTTTCCCCGCCGGGCGGCGCCTCGGCGCCGAACAGGTCGCAGACCGTGGCGCCGAGATCGGCGAAGGTCTCCCGCGTCCCCAGGTGCTGCCCCTCCTGCACAGCCTCGCCGGCGATCAGCAGTGGCACCCGCTCCCGGGAGTGGTCGGTGCTCTCCGTGGTCGGGTCTGTGCCATGATCGGCCGTCAGCACCAGCAGCGCCCGCTCGCCCAGCGCGTCCAGCATCTGTGGCAGGTAGCCGTCGAACTCCTCCAGGGCCCCGGCGTAGCCCTCGGGGTCATTCCGGTGGCCGAACCTGGTGTCGAAATCGTTGAGGTTCGCGAAGACCAGCCCACCGGCGCGGTCGCGCAGCAGGTCCATGATGATCTCGCATCCGTCGGCATTGTCGTGGATGTGGTGGGACGCGTCGAGGCCCCGACCGGAAAAGATGTCCTCGATCTTCCCCACCCCGATGACCTCCACGCCGGCGCTCTGCAGCAGGTCGAGAGCCGTCGGCTGGGGCGGCGGAAGGGCCAAGTCCTTCCGCTCATCGGTGCGCCGCAGCGCCCCCGGCTCGCCCACGAACGGCCGGGCGATCACTCGCGCCACCTCATGCTCGCCGGTGAGGATCCCGCGCGCGATGCGGCAGTCCCGGTACAGCTCCTCCAGCGGCACGACCTCTTTGTGTGCCGCGATCTGGAAGACGCTGTCGGCGGAGGTGTAGACGATGAGGGCGCCGCTGTCGAGGTGCTCGTCGATGAGCTCCTCGATGATGACCGTCCCGGACGCCGGGCGATTGCCGATCACCGCCCGGCCGGTCCGCTCCTCGAACTGCGCGATGACCTCGTCCGGGAAGCCATCCGGATAGGTCGGGAAGGCCCGGTCCCTGACCTGGCCCATCAGCTCCCAGTGGCCCGTGAGGGTGTCCTTGCCGGCGGAGCGCTCCGCCATGCGGCCGAGGACCGCGCGCGGCTGCCCCGCCGAGGGCACGCCCTGGATGTCGTGGATGTTGCCCAGACCCAGAGCCTGCAGGTTGGGCAGCGCCAGCCCGCCGACCGCCCGCGAGGTGTTCCCCAGGGTGTCGCTTCCCTGGTCGCCGAAGTCGGCCGCGTCGGGGGCGTCACCGACCCCGACGCTGTCCAGCACCACGACCGCGATGCGCTCAACCTGCGGCAGTGTACGCTACCCCTGTTCGGTCCACACGGCGGCGTCAAAGCCCTGCGAGCGAAGGCGATCCTTCACCTGCTCGGCCTGCTCCCGCTCCCCGAAGACTCCAACGTTGACCCGCCTGTAGGTGATATCGTCCTTCTCGACGGTGGTGATGTAAGGCTGGTAGCCGCGCTCGGTGAGGCGCTCCACCTGGCGCTTGGCGTTACTCGCGTCGGCGAAGGAGCCGGCGGAGACCACGTACTGCTCACCAGCCGTCTCCGCCGGCTGCTCGTCAGCCGCCGTCTGGGGGGCGGGCGCACTCGCCCGCCCAGCCTCGTCTTCAGCCTCACGGGTCTTTTCGTCCTCGTCCTCGGCCGGCTGCTGTTCCTCGGCAGCCGCCTCCTCCCGGGCCGCCTCTGCGGCGTGGAGCTGAGCGCCGTCCTGAGGGCGGCTCAACTCGCGCACCACCCGGCGCTTCTCCCGGGAGGAGGGCTCGCGCTCGTGCACGATGACCACCGGCTTGACCGGCGGCTCATCATCGGCTTCATCTGCTGCCAGCGCCGTCGGCGGCTGTGGCGTAATCTCCGGGGCCCGTTGCCTGACTTCCATCTCGTGCAGATGCCGGCCCACGTAGTTGCGTCCGAAGTAGCAGGCCCCGGCCCCGAGGATCCCGGACAGGATGGCAACGACCAGCCAGAACTTGAGGCTGTCCACGAGCCGCTGACCGAGGGAGCGCTTGCGCGAGGCCATGACCGTCTCCTCCGATGATACTGGCTGCGGGAGACCACGGAGCGACCTCAGGCAGACCACTGCGCGGTCTTATGGGCTGCGAATCTGCGTCAACTCACAGGGATTCTAACACGAAGCGGGCGACGCGGACAAGCAGCTGCGGCGGAGTGCGAACCCGTAGTGTCCACGGAACGCGCGGGCGGGGGCGCCCGCCAGCCCTACCTGAGCTCCCAGAGCCCGGTTCCCCGCGCCGGCAGGTCGGCGCTGAACTCCCGCGCGGCGTCGGCGATCACCGCGCCGGTCATGGCGTCGATGACCCGCCTCCGGCGGGGAAGGCGTATGAGCTGCGGGCCGCCCTGCAGCGCGTGCACGCCAAGCAGCCGCTCGCTGGCGAAGACGACGTCATTGCTCGTGTCGTAAATGTGAACGCCCGCCCGGGCCGCGATGCCCCGCAGCAGGGCGGGCGGCAGTCCGGGAACTGCCGACCACACGCAGGTCCAGTCCTCGGCGCGCTTCACCGCCAGCCCACCACGCTTCGCCAGCGTGAAGACCCCGCCTGACTCATCGGTGGCCACGAGGTCGCCGAGGACCCTCGCCCTGGGGTCGTCGCACCACATGATGGGCCCGATCTCATGGCAGGTGCCGAAGCGCGTCGCGCCTGGCAGGTCAGCCGTGATGGGGTGGTCGAGATCGGTCAGCACGACCTCGGCGCCCTTCATGAGGCTGACCTCGGCGAGCGCGATCTCCATGCCCGTGATCTCCCGCACGCCCTCCACCGAAAGGGACTCATCGCCCACAAAGCCCGTGGCGTAGAGGCACAGGAGCGTCCGGTCCTGCGTCTGAACTCGCTCGGCAATCACGCGCCGCTGCTCGTCGGTCAGGTGGAAGGTATTGAGGAAGATGAAGAGGCGATAGCGGTCGAACGGGAAGCGAGGGTGCTGCAGGTCGGTGTCCAGATAGACATCGTAGGGGGCGCCGATCCGCGCCAGGCCCTGGATGGTCTGCCTGGCGATGAGGTCCTGCTGCAGGGCATTGAACTTCTGGTACCACAGCGACCTGTTGCTCACGATCACCGCGATCTCGGCCCGCCGGCGGTCGAGGCGCATGGTGCGCTCGGCGACCTGCTTCAGGGCGGTGACGGTCTCGAGCAGCCGCGGATGGTCGTACCAGCCGCCCTTGCTGCCCAGGCAGTACCACCACAGGCCCGTCCCAGGCTTGGTGAAGCAGCCCGCGAAGTTGCGCTTCATCACCGCGACGCTCTCGGCGATGCTGCGGCTGCGGCCGAAGCTGTCGCCGATGGTCACGTAGGGGCGGTCGGACCTCTCGGGGTCGTAGGCGGCGTCCACCTGCGCCGCCATGACCGTGCGGGAGTCCTCCTCCACGATGGCCAGCTTGCCGTGCAGGGCCATGGAGTCGTTGAGGAACTGCGGGATGAACACGCCGCCGGGATAGCGCTCCCCGTAGCTGTATGGCGCCACGAAGAAGTCGATGTTCGGGTCCTCCAGCAGCAGGTTGAAGGCTCCCTGCCTGCGGCGGAAGACTCCCCGCTCCGGCCGCGACCAGCCGGCGAGGAAGTAGTAGCCGTTCCAGAGCCCCACCGGGCGCCGGCCGCCGTCTGCCTCCCTCACGGTCGCGGCCAGCTCCGACGCGGCCCGGGCCAGATCCTCGTGATACCACTGCATGAAGTCCGTCACGTGCCGCGACCGGGCGGGATCCCGGAACAGGCCCACATCCGCCTGGAAGAGCTCCTCCCACGCCGGCAGCTCCGCCGTCTGGAGGCTGACCTCCTGGTCCGCCCAGGCCTCGCGGAGCGCGGCGTCCGTCTCGTAGCGGTCGGCCAGCCACCGGCGGAAGGACGCGACCGCCGCCGGGCTGTAATCCCAGTAGTCCAGCCACTCGCCCTCGCCACCGCAGAGGAAGTAGCCCACGATGCGGTCGGCGTAGGGGCTGCGGTTGACCCAGTCGCACATGTGCCGAAGCGCCTCGTGGGCGAGCTGGCGCCACTTCAGGGACGACACGGAGGCCCGGTCGCCCGGCTGCATGTCGGGCGGCCAGACCATCATCTCGCCGGGATTCGCCTCAGCCCAGTCGGGGTACGAGTTGCGCCGCAGCGTGGTTGTCAGCAGCAGGATGAGCCTGGAGTCCGGGCCCACGGCCTTCAGGACCTTCTCGATAATTGGGACGAAGTACTGCTCCCACCCCGCTTCTCGCCTTTCGCGGGAGCGCGTAAGACCGATGCCGGTGCCCACGAGGAACAGCCGGACGCCGGCGTCGGCCATCTGCCGGTAGTGCTGCACGCCCAGGTCCAGCTCACGCCAGGGGAGGTTCTCGCGATAGATGATGGGCGCCCAGGGATCGCCGTCCACGACCAGCATGGGGTGGCCGTGCTCCGGTGGCTCTTCTGGAACCTGATGAACCTCCGCCACCGGCGGGCCGTCGTCGGCCGGTGATTCAGCGGCGAGAAGTGCGCTGGAGGCAATCAGCGCCAGCGTCACCGTCGTCCTCGGGAGACTGCCTGCAGTCTCATACATGCTCACCGCTCCTTGCAGGGCGCGAAAGAAGTCGGGCCCTCAGAGCTGCTGTATATAGGGGTTCGCCCGTATCTCGTGGGCCATCGTGGAGGGCCCGCGGTGGCCGGGAAGCACGGGCGTTTCGGGAGGGACCTCCTCGCGCAGGCGCCGAAGCGACTCCTGCAGCGTCTCCATGCTCCCGCCGGGAAGGTCGGTGCGGCCGATGCTGCTGGCGAAGAGGGTGTCGCCGGTGAAGATAGCGTCCTCAACCAGGAGGCAGACGCCGCCGGGGCTGTGTCCCGGGGTGTGCATGACGCGGACGGTGAGGTCGCCGACCTGGAAGCTGTCGCCATCCGCCATCAGGACATCCGGCGAGGATGGCCGGATGCCGCCGACCAGCGAGGCCCAGAAGGGGTGCGGGTGCTCCAGCAGGTCGCCGTCGGCCTCATGGACGGCGATGGGGGCGCCGGTGGCCTCCTGCAGCGCGGCGTTGGCGGCGATGTGGTCCACGTGGCCGTGGGTGTTGAAGAGATACTCCACCTTCAGCTCAAGCCGCTCTACGGCCTCGAGGATGCGCTGGGCCTCGGCCCCGGGATCCACGATGAATCCGCGCCGCGTGCGATCGCAGCCGACCAGGTAGCAGTTCGCCTCCAGGGGCCCGACGACGAGGGTCTCGAGGATCATCCGAGGAGCTCCCTCAGGCGGGCAGGTCCACGGCGCTGATGAGCACCAGCTTCTCGTCCTCGTCAAGCTGGCCGGCGCGGGTCTTCACGCGCCGCACGTAGTCCCGATCGTAGTCGTCGAGGCGACCCGCGCGGCGCAACTGGTGACTCCCGCCCTCCAGGTCGCCATCGAGGACCATCAGCTCGCCCAGCAGGTAGCGATAGGCGCGGTTGTCGGGGGCGATGCGCACCGTGCGGCGCAGGACCCTCACAGCCGCCTCGCGGCGGTTCAGCCGGATCAGCGCCGACGCCAGCCGCACGTGGTAGAAGTCATCCAGCGGCGCGCAGCGGGTGGCCTGGAGATAGGCCTCGGCCGCGGAGAGCCAGGCTCCCGCCCGGCAGTGCAGCTCCCCCAGCTTGTAGCGATACAGCCCCTCTTCGGGCTCCAGGCCGATAGCGCACCGCAGCGCCTCCTCCGCCATCTCCTCGTCGCCCGCGCGGGCATACAGGTCCGCAAGCCGGTAGCAGTAGTAGGCCCGGTCGGGCTCACACTCCACCGCCATCTCCATCTCGAAGATGGCGTCCCGCAGCCGCCCGCCTCGCGCCAGCAGGTCGGCCAGGCAGAAGTGCGCCTCCCCATTGCTCGGGTCGGCGTCAAGCGCCCGGAGATACGCGCCGTAGGCGTCATCATGGCGCTCCGCCAGAGCGTAGGAGTCCCCGAGACCCAGGTGAGCTCTGGCGCTGTCACCATCCAGCTCCGTGGCGCGCTGGAAGCTGGAGATGGCGCCGGAGACGTCGTACTGCAGCGCCTGCACGTCGCCGACCTCGCAGTAGAGGCCGGACAGCCGCTGTTGGTGGCTGTGCCTGTTGTCCTTGCGTGCGGTGGCCATCGGTATCTCGTGCCCGCCACCGACGGCGGGCTGCTCTTCCGGGATGCGCTTCCGACTTAGAAGGTCCCTTCGCTGCTCACAAGCAGCGTCACCGGCCCATCATTCACCAGGGCGACCGACATCCTGGCTCCGAAGACTCCCCTCTCGACCTGCAGGTGCCTATTCGCGATCTCCTCAGCCAACTCCTGGAACATCGCCTCAGCCGGACCCGGGGCGCAGGCGGCGGTGAAGCTGGGGCGGCGCCCTTTCCGGCAGTCACCGTAGAGCGTGAAGTTCGGCACCAGCAGCACGCCGCCGCCGATCTCCAAGACCGAGAGGTTCATCTTCCCCTCCTCGTCCTCGAAGACGCGCAGGTTGGCGATCTTGTCGGCCATGAAGGCCACATCTTCACTCGAGTCCCCCTCGCCATAGCCCACCAGGACCGCGAGGCCACGGCCGATCTCGCCCACGACCTCCCCATCGACGTCCACGGACGCCCCGGCGACGCGCTGCACGACGGCTCTCACGACACCGGCCTCCGTCACATATGCTATCGGTCACAAACGCCCTTCTTTGCTCTGCCGGGCATCACCTGCCTCACAATCTCCGGCTATCGGCCCCGATGACAGCTCCCCTCCCCTGTCCTCACGGTGCTCGGACATCCCCTCCATTCGGCGCATAGCCGTTCAGGAGGGGCGGGCTTCCGGAGATGGCAAGCGATCTCACCCGCCCGGTCTTTGTCGTTCCTCGCTGAGCCCGCGCACCAACGGCGCACGGACAGGAGTGTCCGTGCCACGGAACGGGACGGCAGGGCGTCAACCACGCGCGGCGTGAATGCAAGTATCCGGAACACGAATTGAGATGCTGCCGCGCCTGCACCGAGGGCTTGACAACGACCTACTACATGCTGTAGTATAAACTACGGGGAGTAGTATTGCTGGCGGGATCGGGAGGTACTGCACATGCGGAGACTGCTCACGACCGGCCCCGTGGCCCTCT
>JAYENL010000100.1:0-20681 GCA_034722055.1 Armatimonadota bacterium | reverse complement strand
CCTGCACCGAGGGCTTGACAACGACCTACTACATGCTGTAGTATAAACTACGGGGAGTAGTATTGCTGGCGGGATCGGGAGGTACTGCACATGCGGAGACTGCTCACGACCGGCCCCGTGGCCCTCTGTCTGGCGGGCGTGCTGCTGGTGCTGGGCGGCTGCGGAGGCGACTGGGACGACGATTACGACTACGACGGCCGATGCCGCTATGACAAGACGCTCTTCGTCTACCTGAACGTTGCGGATCAGGACGGCAATGCCATGCCCGGTGTTACGGTCTGGGTCGATGGCACGCAACAGGGCGAGAAGACCAGCGACGAGTACCGCGAGCTCGGCAGCCAGTTCCCGCCGGAATGGCGGGGCTGGCAGTACAACTGGTCCGGCGGGCCCTACTGGATCGACATCCGTGACTGCACCCGCCGCTCGTGCACCATCGAGATACTGGTCAGCCGCACCGGCTACGTGACCCAGCGCGGCACCATAACGCTTGACTGCTACGATCCCGACGAGGTCTACATGCGGCAGACCTTCGTGATGGAGCCGCGCTCGGACAGCAACACGGCCGCCATCATGGACGCCCCCCAGCCCGCCGAGAAGACGGGACTGGTGGACAACGACGCGTAGCGCATCGCCGCTTTGGAGCAGGGGCGCTGCATGGCGCACATGACGCTGCCAGCGAGGGGCGGCGGCCGCATCCGGCATAAGGCGCGAACGAAGCCAAGGGGCCTCAGAGGCTCCACCCCCATCGGCCGCCAAGTAGTGCAGGCGCCCTCGCCTCCATGCCGTTCGGCATCGGCACAGATGGATGTCCTGGGCCGGGGTGGAGCTGAGACCGCTTGCGGTCTCCGGCAGACCGTCGGTCTCACGTGTTCGCCACGCTCCACGCCTCATTGGGCCCTGCGCGCCCGGCAGACCCCCGCGGCTCAGATCAGCCGCCCCATGGCCTCGGCGCCGCGCGCTCGGGTGATCTCCACCGGGACAAGCTCGCCGATCAGCTCATCAGAGCCCTCGAAGGCGACCCGCAGGTAGTTGTCGGAGATGCCACTGAGCCGGCCCTCCTCGCGCGGCGTCTCCACCACCACCTCCAGCGTCTCTCCCACCGCCCGCTCCGCGAAGGCCCGCCGCTTGTCGCGGGAGAGCGCCCGCAGCACGTGCGTGCGCTGCTTCCGCACCTCGGGGTCCACCTGGTCGGGCATCTCGGCCGCGTCCGTGCCCGGTCGGGCCGAGTATGTGAAGACATGCAGGTAGCTCACCGGCAGCTCCCGCACCAGCGCCTCCGTCTGCTGGAACTCCTCGTCGGTCTCGCCCGGGAAGCCGGTCATCACGTCGGCGCCGATGGCCGCCAGCGGCTCCGCCTCGTGCACCCGCCGCACCACGTCGCCGTAGGACGCGCTGTCGTAGGGCCGGCGCATCCGCCGCAGCGTCTCGTCGCAGCCGCTCTGCATGGGGATGTGCAGATGGCGGCAGAGCATGCCGCGGCCCGGCAGCGACGGATCGGGCCGCAGGGCGCGACCGCCGGCGGCCACCATCGCGATGAGGTCGTCACTGATCTCCATGGGCTCGATGCTGCTCAGCCGCAGCCGCGGGAGTGCCTCCAGGGCGCACATCCGGCGCGTCAGCTCATCGAGGTCCAGGCCGGGCTCGTCGAGGTCGTGCCCGTAGACCCCCAGGTGGATGCCGACGAGCACCACCTCCGGGTGCCCCGAGAGCGCCAGACGCTCCGCCTGCCGCAGGGCGAGGTCGGGCGGGATGCTGCGGCTGGGCCCCCGGGCCTTGCGGATGATGCAATAGGCGCAGTTGGCATTGCAGCCCGTCTGCACCTTCACGAAGGCCCGCGTGTTGTCGGGGAAGCTGCTGACCAGCCGCTGTGGATCCCGCTCCCCGCCGGGCATAGCGTCCAGCCGTCCGCGAGCCTCCAGCCACTCGGCGGCTGCGCGTGCCAGCTCCCCCTTGCGCTCGTTACGCGCCACCAGGTCCACCACGCCCAGGCCCTCCACCACCTCCGGCTGCATCTGCACGTAGCAGCCGGTGACGATGATCATGGCCTCCGGCTGGCGGCGACGGGCCTGGCGCGAGAGCCTGCGGGTATCGCGATCGGTGCGGTGGGTCACGGTGCAGGAGTTGATCAGGTAGACCTCGGCGGGCTGATCGAAGTCCACGGCCTGGAAGCCCAGTGCCTCGAAGTCCTCGCGGATCTGCTCGCTCTCGTACTGGTTGAGCTTGCAGCCGAGGGTCTTGATGGCCACGCGGGGGCCGTCAGCCACGGACCATCACCACCCCCGGCTCCGGCCGTCGCTGGCGCGGGCATGCGCCGGTTGCGTGGCGCAGAGTCGCTGTGCTATAATCCAGCCCGTGCGCGGCGGCGGAGGGCCGCCGGTGGCATGATAAACGGCCGGGGCCATCCCCGGCCGTGATAGCCTGTCATCAGCGACATCCATCAGGCGCGAGTAGCCTTCTTCACCTTGCCGGCCTTCAGGCATGACGTACAGACCTTGATGCGCCGGGGCGCGCCGTCCACCATGGCGCGCACTCGCTGCAGGTTGGGCTTCCAGGTGCGCTTGGTGCGCCGCTGTGAGTTGCTCACGTTACTGCCCGTGCTGGGACCCTTGCCGCAAATGTAGCACTTGGCCATCTCGGTGCATCCTTTCCAAAGCAAGCCGGCCACCGTCGCCGGCCGCCGACATTTTTCGGGATTGATATGATAGCATTAACTCGCGGCCATCCGCAACCTGGAGCGCGTGCTGACGAGCCGATCGCGATCCCGCGCCAGCCCGGCGAGTCCATCTACCCCGACTGGATGCGGCCCCGACCCGCCGTGGGTCCCCCGCGCATCAGCGGTACCGCCATGCCCGGCGGCGTTTTCATGTCCGTGGGCACCGATCGCACGGCGGGGGACACGTGGCTGTTGCTCACCGGTCTCTCCATCGCCGCTCTGGGCTCCGGCGCCATGGTGCTCACCTACGTGGTCTCGTGGCTGCTGGAGCAGGCCTGGAGCCTCCCGCTCACGCCCATGCTGCTGATGGTACCTACCAGCCGCCTGGAGGCAGAGACCGCGCCATGGCTGCAGATCGTGATTAACCTGCTCATGATCCTGAGCTTCCTGGTGCTGATGCGCATCTCGCCGCTGTCGGGCTATCACGCCGCCGAGCATAAGGTCATCAGCGCCATCGAGCACTTCGGGGAGCCGACGATGGATGGCGCCCGGCAGATGCCCCGGGCGCACCGCCGCTGCGGCTCGAACCTGTTGGCCGGATTGCTGCCCCTGCTGCTGTTCGCCCAGCCGCTGTGGAGCATCGATCCCGTGGCCGGCGCGGCAGTGATCATCCTCGGCTGGGGCCTCCGCTTTCACACCGGCTACCTCATCCAGGCCACCTTCGCCACCAAGGAGCCGACTGACCGCCAGCTCAGGGCGGGTCTGGAGGCCGGGCGGAAGATCCTCCGGCTGTGGCGGGAGCGACAGGGCCAGCCGGTCGCACCGCTGGTGAGCATCTGGCGCCGCGGCCTCATTCAGATGTTCGTGGGGATGATGGCCGGTCTGTCGCTCGCCAACTGGATCTACTCCCACTACCTCCACCTGTGGCTCGACTTCTGAGCCGCTTCCGCGCAGCAATCCTACCGGAGGAGCGACCGGATGGCAGAGGCGCAGTTGATCGAGCTTCTCAGCACCGCCCTGGAGGCCGCTCGCGAGTGCGGCGATCTGCCCCAGTGCGAGGCCGAGATCCTTCTCGACCAGCCCCCCTCGCCCGACCTCGGCGACTTCTCGTGCAATATCGCCATGCGGCTGGCCGGTGACGCCGGCATGTCCCCGCGAGAGGTGGCGGAGATACTCGTCGAGCGCCTCCCACAGTGCCCGGTGCTCGACCGCGTGGAGATCGCCGGGCCGGGCTTCATCAACTTCCACCTCTCCCCCACCTGGCTGCAGGACACCGTGCGCGACGTGCTGCTGCTGGGCGAGAGCTACGGGCGCAGCAGCGAGGGAGCCGGAACGCGGGTGCAGGTGGAGTTCATCTCCGCCAACCCCGTGGGCCCTCTGCATATCGGCAATGCCCGCGGCGGCCCCTACGGCGACGCCCTCGCGAGTCTCCTGGAGGCCGCCGGCTACGAGGTGGAGCGCGAGTACCTCCTCAACGACGGGCCCGACAACACGCAGTTTCTGCTCTTCGGGGCCTCCGTGCAGGCCTGCGCCAGAGAGCTTTTGGGCCTCGACTGGGAGATGCCCGAGGACGGCTACACGGGCGACTACATCATCGACTACGCCCGGGAGCTGATCGACCGCCACGGCCGGCAGGTGGTGTCGGAGATCGCCACCAATGAGGAGGGCCACTACCGCGTCGCCCTGCTGGCCGAGGAGCTGGTGGTCGAGCAGATCAGGGACACCTGCCAGATGCTCGGCGTCGAGTTCGACGTCTGGTTCAGCGAGCGCACGCTCTTCGAGGAGGGCGCCATCGACGAGAAGATCGAAAAGCTGCGCCAGCGCGGCGTGGTCTATGAGCAGGGCGGGGCGCTGTGGCTGCGCACCACCGACTACGGCGACGAGGAGGACCGCGTCCTGGTGCGCCGGAGCGGGGCGAAGACCTACCTGATGACCGACCTGGCCTACGTGGACGACAAGCTGGGGCGGGGCTTCGACCACTGCATCTACGTGTGGGGGCCCGACCACGCCGCGCAGGTGCCAAGCGTCAGGGCCGGGATGGCCGCCGCCGGCGTGGACCCGGAGGCCACCGAGTTCATCATCCACCAGATCGTGCGGCTGACCGAGGGCGACGAGGTCGTGCGCATGTCCAAGCGCGCCGGCAGGATCGTCACCCTCCCCGGGCTGATCGAGGAGGTGGGTCGGGACGTCACCCGCTTCTTCCTCCTCTCCCGCTCCGTGGACTCGCACCTGGACTTCGACCTGGAGCTGGCCCGCAAGGAGAGCGAGGAGAACCCCGTCTACTACGTGCAGTACGCCCACGCCCGCATCAGCAGCATCCTGCGCGAGGCCCGGGAGCGCGGCTTCGCCACCGACGACCTTCAGGAGGCCGACCTGTCGCTGCTGGACCATGAGGACGAGCGGCGGCTGATGCGCTGGCTGGCCGACTACCCCGGCGAGGTCAGCGACGCCGCCCGGCGGCGGGCGCCGCACCGCCTGGCCCATCTCTCCCGCGAGCTGGCGGCCACCTTCCACCAGTTCTACGGAACCTGCCGCGTCATCGACGAGCAGGAGCCAGACCTCTCCAAGGCCCGCCTGGCCCTCGTCAGCGCCACCGGCCAGGTGCTGCGCAACCTTCTCGGACTGCTGGGCGTCAGCGCCCCGGAGCGGATGTGATGACGAGGCCGGCCGCGTCCCTGGCGCTGGCAGGCCTGCTCCTGACGACCGCCACCGGCGGGGCGCAGGTGCCGGAGGTGGCCGTGGTCGAGGGCGAGTTCGTCGGAGGCGCGGGGCCGGAGACCAAAGAGGTCGCCCGCCAGCGCTACACGACCGTCGTCGAAGCCCTGCGCAGCGCCGGCATCCCGGTCCGCGAGACGTCCGACAGCACGGTCGAGCACTGGGGTCTGCCCGACGTGCCCGTTGCCATTCTCCCCTACAACCGCGCCATCAGCGACGACGAGCTGCGCCACCTGCGCGCCTTCCTTGACCGCCCCGCCCATCTCATCGCGTTCTACACCACGCGCCCGGAGCTCGCCACCGATCTCGGCGCCGACCTCGGCGCGTTTCTGCACGAGCAGTTCCCGGAGCAGTACTCCGCCATCCGGCTCACCGACCGGCGACCCCTGGGCCTGCCGGAGAGCATGGTGCTTGGGGGCGAGGTCGTGCGCGATCTCAGGCCCGCCGAGGGCGGGCTCATGATCGGGCGGTGGATGACGGGCCTCAACCGCGCCGCCGGGGATGACGCCATCATCCTCTCCGACCGGGGGGCGGTCATCGGCTGCCCGCCGTCGCCGGAGAGGCAGGGCGAGCTCACGAACCTGCTGCGAGGGCTGGTGGGACACTTCGTGCCCGGCCTGTGGACGGCGCTGGCTCCCCGCGCTCCCCGCCGCATCGGCCCGGTGGGGCATTATGCGTCCCTCGCCGAGTTCGCCGCCGCCCTCCGCAAGGCCCAGGGGCAGCACCTGGCAGGCTCGAAGGCCGACGTGCGCGAGGCCCAGGAGCTGCTGGCCGGCATCCCGCGGCGGCTGCTGGAGGGGCATCAGGAGGGCGCCATCGCGGCGTCACGGCGGGCCCGGCAGCTCGCCCAGCGCGCCTGGTGGCGCTCCTACCCGTCGCGATCGCCGGAGATTCGCGCGGTCTGGGCCTCGCCCACCGTGGACGGCGGATGGCAGGACGCCATTCGCAGACTGGATGAGGCCCACTTCAACATGGTCTTCCCCTACATGGCCTCAGGAGCCGCGGCCTGGTACCCCAGCCGCATTCTCCCCCGCGCCCACCACTCGGCGGGCGATCCTCTCGCGGAGGCCATTCGCTGGGGGCGGGAGCACGGGGTCGAGGTGCATCCCCGCATCCTGGGCCTGTTCACCATGGGCGCCTCGCCGGAGCACAAGGAGCAGCTCAAGCAGCAGGGCCGCATCGCGCTCTCCCCGTCGGGACCGGACACGCAGTGGCTGTGTCCATCCGATCACCAGAACCGGCTGCAGATCATCCAGACCGCAGTGGAGATGGTCAGCACCTGGGGCGCCGAGGGCGTGCAGCTCGACTACCTGCGCTACTCATGGAAGGACCGCTGCGTCTGCAAGACCTGCCGGGAGCGCTTCCAGGCCGATACCGGCGTCACGGTGAAAAGCTGGCCGGAGGATGTGCTCAGCGGGACGCTGCGCGAGCGCTTTCAGCAGTGGCGGCGGGAGCAGATCACATCGCTGCTGCGCACCATCCGCCAGAAGGTGAAGCAGGCCGACCCCGACGCCACCGTCTCCGCGGCGGTCTTCATCAACTGGGAGAGCCACCGGCACACCTTCGGCCAGGACTGGAAGGGCTGGATCGACGAGGGGCTGGTGGACTTCGTCTGCCCCATGACCTACACAGCGGACATGGAGGAGTTTCAGGGCTGGGTGCGCAAGCAGGAGGCGTGGGCAGGCGGCAAGGCGCCCGTGGTCATGGGCATCGGCCCCTTCGCGGACATCGAGCCGAAGATTGCGCCCCAGGGGGTGCTGGATCAGGTGCAGGCTGCGCGACGGCTGGGCTGTGAGGGCTTCGCCCTCTTCAACTATCAGGAGGCGCTGGCCGAACGCTACCTGCCGCTGATGGCGCTGGGCGCCACCAGCACACCGGCGGAGATCCCGGCGGGGGCCCGCCGGCGAGGAGGCGAGAGATGAGCGCACGCAGCGTCGTGCCGATGGCGTCCGCTGTGCTGGCCCTGGCCGTCGTCACATGCGCATGGGCGCAGGAGACCGGCACCGACCAGCCGGTGCCGCCGGTGCAGGATCCGGTCAGCTTCCCCGCGGCGGGCGAGGACGCGCCCCTGCTGGAGGGTGAGCTGTGCATCCCTCTGCGGGCCGACGCCGACACACTCGTCGCCGGCGCCGTCCTCTGCCATCCCGACCCGCTCATGGGCGGGACTATGAGCGACCCCGTGGTGCTGGCCGTGCGCGACCAGCTCCTGGAGCGGGGCATCGCCACGCTGCGCTTCAACTTCCGCGGGGTGGGCGGGTCCGAGGGGGACCATGACCAGGGCCGCGGCGAGGTTCAGGACGTGCTGGGGGCGCTGACGTTCCTGCGGTCGCGGCCGGAGGTGGATGCCGAGCGCTGCGGGCTGGCCGCCTACTCCTTCGGCTCACAGGTGGCGCTGAAGGCCTGCGCCCTCCGGCAGGATGTGAAGGCCTGCGCCTGCATCGGCTTCCCGACCGGCCACGATCCCGTCGAGCCCGCCGACTTCCAGCACCTGCAGGACGTGATGCAGCCCCTCCTCTTCGTCAGCGGCACCCAGGACCAGTTCAGCGCCATCACGAACATCCTGGCGCTGGTGGAGCACTTCGAGCTGGAGGCGCGCGTGGCGCCCATCCCGGATGCGGGCCACTTCTTCAGCGACGCCGGCGATCGCCGCCTGATGGCCACGCAGGTGGCGCAGTTTCTGACCACGAAGCTCGTCGGGGAGCTCTGAGACGAAGGCGGTGTGCGACGCGATGAGGAAGCACGGACTGCTCGTTCTCGCGACCATCATCCTGGTGGCCGTGCCCGCGGCCAGCCGGGCCACGGACGGTGAGCGAAGTATGCGAGAGATGCGACGGGAGGCGGCCCACCGCACCCGCAGGATCATCTTCAACAACGACGGCAACGACGCGGTCTACCAGTGCGATGAGGCGACCCGCGAGGAGCTGCTGAGCAAGCGCACCGCCCCGCTCGCGGACTCCCAGGTCGATGCGATCTTCTACTGCCCCTGGAGCGCTGGCTTCGGCCAGTTCACCATGCGCTCGGACGTCGCGGAGCTGTTCGACACCACCGACCGCATATTCGACAAGAACATCACCGGCGCGCTGGTGCAGCAGGGGACGGATCCCCTCCAGATCATGGTGCAGTGGTGCCGCGAGCACGATGTGGAGATCTTCTGGTCAATGCGCATGAACGATGTGCACGACGGGGCGATCTCCGACGGCGAGCTCTACTACCCCGAGCTGTTCCCGCAGTTCAAACGCGATCATCCCGAGTACCTCATCGGCCAGCAGGGCCAGCGCTTCCCGGGCCTGGGCTCGGGCAGGTGCTGGTCGGGCGTCAACTACGCCGAACAGGCTGTCCGCGACCGGGCCTTCGCCATCATCGAGGACGTCTGCAACCGCTACGACATCGACGGCATCGAGCTGGACTTCTTCCGCCACCTCATCTACTTCCGCAACCACGCCACCGAGGGCGCCGCCTCCAGGCAGGACCTGGAGAAGATGACGAATCTGCTGCGGCGCGTGCGCAGGATGGCAGACGAGGTCGGCGCCGCCCGCGGCAGGCCCATCCTCATCTCCGTGCGCGTGCCGGACTCGGTGGAGCTTTCCGAGCGCGTGGGCCTCAACATCCAGCGATGGCTGGCGGACGACCTGGTGGACATCATGACCGTCAGCGGCTACTTTCGCCTGCGGCCGTGGGGCGACAGCGTCGCACTGGGAAGGCGCTACGGGGTGCCGGTCTACGCGGGGCTGAGCGAGTCTCGGGTGGGCGACGATGAGGCCCGCCGCGCCCGCATGACCCCGCAGGCGTACCGGGCCAGGGCCATGAACGCCTGGCAGGACGGCTGCGCCGGCATCTACCTGTTCAACTTGTTCAACCCCACCAGCCCCATCTGGCGCGAGCTCGGCGAGGTGGATGACTTGCGCACCATGGACAAGACCTACTTCGCCGCCGTCCGCGGTCCTCGTGCCATCGGCGGCTTCCTCACCGGCGGCGAGGAGTACAACGAGCTGCCCACGCTCTGCCCCGACCGTCCGGAGGAGCTGCACCGTGGCGAGGCCGAGCGCACGCGGGTGGAGATCGGTGAGGGGCTCGGCGCCGCGGAGCCGGAACCGGAAGTCACGCTCTCGGTGCAGATCACCGGCCTGCAGGAGCCGGGAGACGTCGAGGTGCAGGTCAACGGGCAGCAGGTGACCGGCGGGGTGAGGGACGAGGACTGGCTGCGCTTCACGCCACAGCACGAGCTCTTCGCGGTGGGCTACAATGACGTCGAGGTCACGCTCCGCGCCGAGCGGGAGCCGGCGCCGGTCTGGCGCGATGTGCGCGTGGACGTCAACTATCCGTGATGCGCTTCGTCACTGCCGACTGTTTCAGCGCACCGCAACCGTTACAGGGGCGCCCCGGCGCGGGCGTCCCTACGCGCATCGGGGCTGAGCGGTGAAGGGCGTCGCGCTGCCTGCGTAGAATTGCTGGACCCAACACGCACACACCGGACGCTATCCGCGGCCTCTGGCCGCGCACACACGATGGGAGGCCTGTCATGAAGGTTGGACTGAGCGGGATCATCACCCCGAACGAGTGGAGCTACGAGGAGACGCTCCGGAACGCAAAGGACGCCGGCTACGAGGCGTTCGAGCTGACCTTCCGCGAGCAGCGCGACACGGCGCTCGCGAGCATGACCGACCAGAAGATCGCGGACATGGTCACGATGGCGGAGGACATGGAGATCGAGCTGGCCTCCGCGGTCGGCTCGGGTGAGCCCCGGCCGGACATCATGACCAACGATGAGACACGCCGCCGGGAGAGCGTGGACGAGATCAAGCGCATCCTGGAGGTCGTCAACAAGTTCGGCATCGACACCTGGCTGCTGGTGCCCGGCCGGGTCAGCGAGGAGTGCCACTACGACGACGCATACTACAACGCCCGCGAGGCGCTGCTGGACCTGGCCCCCTTTGCTGAGGACATCGACGTGGTCATTGCCATCGAGTACGTCTGGAACCGCTTCCTGCTGTCCCCGATGGAGTTCGCGCGCTTCCTCGGCGAGGTGGGGTCCTCCCACGTGGGCCTGTATTTCGACACCGGCAACATGGTCATCCAGAGCTACCCCGCGCAGTGGGTGAAGATCGTGGGCAATGGCGTCAAGAAGGTCCACGTCAAGGACTTCCAGCGCGACGGATACCAGTGGAAGCCGCTTCTGGAGGGCGACGTCAACTTCCCGGCGGTCATGGAGGAGCTGCGCAACATCGGCTACGACGACGCGCTCATCTCGGAGGTCAGCCCCGGCCTCGAGTCCCTGGAGGGCACGGCTGAGAAGATCCGCAGGATCATGGCAATGTAGCCCGGCGAGGAGACCGCGGGCCGGTGCAGGAAGGGCTCCGGGATGCTCGCGCAGACCAGCCCGACCAGAGGAGGACACACATGAGGAGCCGCACTCACCGTGCGCTCGCGCTCATCGCGCTGTGTGCGCTCGTCGGCCCCGCCGAGGCCGCGACGGTGCACATCCGCGGCGGCGACGGTCAGTGGCAGGAGGTGGAGGCCGAGGAGGCCGGCGGGGTGGTCAGCTTCTCCATCGCGCCCGAGCAGGCCGCCGGCGGCAGAGCGCTCGTGGTCATCAACAAGCCCGACTGGATGGTGCTCGACGACGCGCAGCCGCCCCGGGTCGTCGGCTACGCCATCGGCGAGGAGAGCGTCGCGCTGCAGGCCGGTCGGGGCATGGACCTGGGCGGGCTGGCTGATGAGCAGCGGGTTATCAGCTTCGACGTGGTGGATGATGCCAACCCCGTGGATACGCAGTCCATGCGGCTGGAGGTCTCCGGCGGCGACGCGGCCCGCTTCGAGGTAGTCGCAGAGGACCGCCAGGCGCGCTCCGCCACCGTGCGACTCGACCTGAGCGGGCTGGGCCCAGGCGCCTACGACGGCTCGCTGACAGTCGCCGACCTTTCCCCGCTGGCGAACGAGGCCGCGGTCCCGCTTCGCTTCTCCATCGCCGGTGCGGAGGTGGCGGCCGACGGGCAAAGTGTCTCTCTCGCCGGCGGCGGGGCGGGCTTCACCGCCAGGGCTCAGTGGCAGGAGAACGTGGTGGTGGACGCCGCTGAGGTCTCGGCGTATCTGACCGTGCAGGCGGGCGGGGCCTACCTCTACTGCCGGGAGTTCCGCAACCTTGAGGTCCTCGGCGAACGGAACGGCTGGCAGATCGTGCAGGCCGACGCCGCGCTCCGCGACAAGGATGGCCAGCCCTTCTCCGACGAGGAGGCCGGCCTGCACCTGAGCTATCGCTTCGGAGTGCACCCCGACCATCCTGCGCTGATGGTGATGGCGGAGGCGACGAACCTGGCCGACGCCGAGCGGGAGCTGTACTGCTTCTGGGGCTGGCTGCCCGGCGACGGCTACGTCACGGCCCAGGGGGAGCACGAGTGGTCCATGCAGTACGACGAGATCGGCCCGGTGGGCTGGGTGTACCTGCCCGCTCGCCGCGGCGATCTCCCCGGCGTGGGCTGGATCTCGGACCAGGTGTTCGGAGAGTCCCGCTTCGGGACGATGCTGCTCTACACCGATCCCAAGCATGTGCCCACAGGCGCCGGCGAGGCCGTGCGGACGCTCTTCGCCATCACGCCCGCGGACGCCCCCGAGGAGGTCGCAGAGGAGGCCGCCGCACTCGTCGCGGCCGGCATCATCCCGGCGCCGGGCGGCGAGTAGCGTACATGCAAAGGGGGCGGCCTCGCAGAGGCCGCCCCGGTAGCTTGCTGTGACGGCAGATGCGTCAGGCGGCCTCATCACCGCCGACGCGCTCCTGCACCGCCACCTCCGCCTCGCCCTTGCGCTTGGCGATCATCAGCGCGATGGCGATGACTGCGGCCAGCACGATCCCGGTGATCCACAGGCCCGGCGTGCCCTCGAACTTCACGATGATCGGGACCACCAGCAGGCCCACCAGGTTCATGACCTTGATCAGCGGATTCAGGGCCGGCCCGGCGGTGTCCTTGAAGGGGTCCCCGACGGTATCGCCGGTCACTGCCGCGGCGTGAGTGTCTGAGCCCTTCCCCCCGTAAGCGCCATCCTCGATCACCTTCTTGGCGTTGTCCCAGGCGCCGCCCGCGTCACACAGCATCACCGCCATGAGCTGCCCCGTGACGATGATCCCGGCCAGGAAGCCACCGAGGCCCAGCCAGCCGAACCAGGAGCCGACCACGACTGGTGCCAGCACGGCCAGCAGCCCGGGCGCGACGAGCTCCTTGATGGCCGAGGACGTGCAGATGTCCACGACCCTGGCGGACTCGGGCATCGCCTCACCCTCCATCAGGCCCGGGATCTCGCGGAACTGCCGCCGGACCTCGTTAATGATGAAGAACGCGGCGCGGCCAACCGCACGGATGGTCATGGAGCTGAACAGGAAGGGCATGGCGCCACCGATGAGCAGCCCCACGAACACGTAGGGCTCCTCCAGCGGGATATCATACCGCTGCAGAGCCGCGGCATTCACCATCTCCCCCGCGGCTCCGCCGACCTCCGCGGCGGCAACCTTCGACAGGTAGGAGCCGTACAGCGCGATGGCTGCGATCACCGCAGAGGCGATTGCCAGACCCTTCGTCGCGGCCTTGGTGGTATTGCCCACCGCATCGAGCTTCTCGACGACGGGCATGGCCTCGGGCACCTCAGCCATCTCGCAGATGCCCTGGGCATTGTCCGCCACCGGCCCGTAGGTGTCCATGGCGATGACCACACCCGTGGTGGTCAGCATGCCCAGACCCACCAGCGAAACGCCGTAGAGGGCGGCAATGGGGTCCTCGACGCCGAAGACGAGGGACGAGAAGAAGATACAGGCGCAGATCACCAGCAGGGCCCACACCGTGCCCTCCAGCCCCACGCCGAACCCGGCCAGCAGGTTGGTGGCAGCGCCTGTCTGTGACGCCTCGGCGATCTCCTGCACCGGCTCATACTGCACGGAGGTGTAGTACTCGGTCAGCTTGTAGATGCCGACCGCCAGCACCAGCCCGGCAAAGGTAGCTCCAAACAGGCGGAGGTCATGTGCGTAGAACTGGGCGACGAAGTAGAAGCCGACGGCCGACAGCAACGCGGACCACACGAAGCCGCGGGTAATCGGGCTCATCGGATCCTCTTCGTCCTCGCGCATCTTCACGATCTCGGTGCCGATGATCGACGTGATCACGCCGATGGCCCGCACGAGCAGCGGGAAGATGATCCAGATGCGCGCCAGCGAGGGATCGGTGATCGAGTGCGCCAGCGCCAGGATCATGGACGCGACCAGAGTGACCTCGTAAGACTCGAAGATGTCCGCGGCCATCCCGGCGCAGTCGCCGACGTTGTCGCCGACATTGTCGGCGATGACGGCCGCGTTGCGCGGGTCGTCCTCCGGGATGCCGGCCTCGAGCTTGCCGACCAGGTCAGCGCCGACGTCGGCGGCCTTGGTGTAGATCCCGCCGCCGACACGCATGAACAGCGCCAGCAGCGAGCCGCCGAAGCCGAAGCCCAGCAGCACCTCGGTCGCGAACTGCTTGTAGATCATGAAGATGATCGTAGCGCCCACCAGGCCCATGGCCACGGTGAACATGCCGGCCACGGCGCCGGAGCGGAAGGCGATTGCCAGGGCGTCCACTATGCTCGTGCGCGCGGCGTTGGCGCACCGGACGTTGCCGCGAACGGCCAGCGTCATCCCCACGAACCCCGTCAGGCCGGAGCAGAAACAGCCGAGCAGGAAGGCGAGACCTCTGCCCAGCCCGAGGTAGGCGCCGGAGATCTCCTCACTGCCGGCCATCCAGCCGGTGATGGTGAGGGCGATGAACAGCAGAATCACCAGGAGGATGATGGTGCGGAACTGGCGGTTGAGGTAGGCCCCCGCGCCCTCCTGGATCTGCCCGGCGACCTGCTGCATCTTCTCGGTCCCGGGGTCCTTGCGCAGGATCTCGCTGCGCAGGGTGAGACCGTAGATAATGCCGACGACGGCGGAACCAAGCGTGGCCCACACCGCCGCGGTCTCGAAGGTTGTCAACTGGCCAAACTCTTCCACTGTCATGTTCCTCCCAGCATGAAAGCCTGTCCACGGGGACAGGCTGGCTGTGGTACACGGTACAGACCTCTAAGGGTGACTGCATCAGAGCCGAGGCCGTGCCTGATGTTGCGAAGGTTCCCAGGTATTGTAACCGCTGCCGCCCCCGGAGGCAAGGCCGCCATCACCGTGGCCAGCATTCAGAGTGTGTGCATCAATCAGCGCGGGGGGCGGTGGCGCCGCGCCGGTTGCCTGCATTGCCGCCCGCGCATCGGGTGGGGGGGACGTCGCCAGCGAAGCGAGCGGGCGAGCCCCTCCGCGGTGGCATAGGAATGCGGCAGGAGTGACAGCCCCCCGCAGTGCGTGCGGGGGGCCGTCGGGGCGTTCCCTTGCCCGGCATTCAGCGGGCCAGCAGGAACACCATCAGGTTGATGCCCTGGGCCCAGGCCGGGGTCAACTCGGTGCCGGCCTCACTGGTCCAGCCGACGCCAAGGTCGTGGCCGCTGATCACTCCCACGAGGCGCTCGCCGAGGTAGATGCCGCCAAGGCCGGGCGTATCGATGTCATAGGCCGTCGCGTCTGCTCGGAACAGCGGGTGGTCGGCCGGCAGGCCCCGGATCTCGACGTCCCATTCGCCGATCGTCAGTGATGCCTCGATTCGGGCGGCGGACGTCGCGCCGCCGTCGAAGATGACGAAGCCCCCACCTGCAACGAAGGCCTGCAGCGCCGCGAGCTCATCGTCCGTCGGGCCAGTGGCCCCGGGGCCGCTGAGGTACACTGCCTTGAGCCTCATGCCCTCGGGCAGCTCGTCGAGGTTGGCAACCGCAACGGTCTCGCGATAGACCATCCCGATCGGCACGTCCACGTGGTTGGACGCGGCGGAGGCGACGTAGGCGAGGTTCGCGACGCGGTCCTGTTCCTGGTCGTCGAAGCGCCCGACGGCGATGACGGCCTCCGGGCCCTCCCCGGTGCAGAGCCACGGCGAGAGCGCGATGAACTCGCTTCCCTCGGGCCCGGGCGGGCCGGGGGTCGCGGCCGTGGGCCGCCCAGCCTCCACGCCCGTAGGCCGGTCCGCTGGCCCGGTGGTGCCCCGCGGCCCGGCCGGCCCCGGCATTCCCACCTCCGCCGTGGCCGACGCTGCCTGTGGCCTCTGCGACGTCGCCGCCGGGGCCATGGGAGCCGCCTGGCTCAGGCGGCCGCGGTACGCGGCGCCGCCGTAGCCTCCGGCCTTCATCTCGCGGCGCGAGGGCGCACCGAAGACGCCCTCGTAGCTGACCCCTTCCGGCATCGGCACCGGCTGCTGCACGGTGCGCTGCTCTCCACCCTCGTTGACGACCCTCTCCTCAACCGCGACGAAGGATGTGTATGCCGACATCAGGCGGAACTCCAGCGCCAGGTCGGTGACCTGCTTGACGATCTCAGGATCCTCACCGTGGAACATCCGGTCCATAAGGTCCTTGATGCGCGCCCGGCCCCACAGCGATGCCAGCGCCTCGTTGCGCGGCTGCTGCCGGGGCATCTCAACGTCGAGCTGCCGCGACCACTCGGCGGAGGCAAGCTGCCCGCGGATGGTGATGCTATCCTCACCCGGCTCAGTGTAGCGCCCGTGCACCACGAGCGGCTGGTCGGCGAAGAGGTCGGGGATGCGGGCGGGGTAGATGTCGGCCACCTGCAGGCCGCCCCAGTCGATCTCGATGTCCAGCAAGTAGGGTCGGGCGATCCGCTCGTAGAAGCGATCGACGACCTCAGTGGTCTCCTCGTTGGGTCGCACGTACTGCACCACGCCTCGGCCGACCTCCGCCATGCGCTCCAGCAGGTAGCGGTTCACGGAGGTCCCCACACCGAACGAGAAGAGCCGCGCCTCGCCGAGCTTGTCCTCGATGGCCGCCAGGATCTCCGTCTCATTCCCGATGTAGCCGTCGGTCATGAAGGACACGATGCGCACCCGCTCGGGATCGGGCGGGTAGTCCAGGGCGGCCTTGATGCCCTCGATCATCATGGTGCCGCCGCTGCCGCTCATCTGCTCGATGTAGACCAGCGCGCGCTTGATGTTCTCGGTGGTGTTGCTCAGCGGCTCCTGCGAGAGCTGGGACGCGCTCTCCGAGAAGCGGATGACGCGAAAGGTGTCCTCAGGCTGCATGTGCGTGATGCATTTGCGCATGGCCTGCTTGGCCTTGGCGATGGGCTCGCCCCTCATGGAGCCGGAGCAGTCAACGACGAAGATCATCTCCTTGGGCGTGATCTCGCCGGCGCCGAAGTCGGCCTTGGGCTGGATCATGAGCGTGAAGAAGCCGCCGGTGTCGCCCTTGCGGTGCGCCAGCAGCGCCATCTCGGGCCTCTCGCCGGCCACGTCCCACGCCAGCATGAAGTCCTTATTGGGGATGGTGTCGAAGGGCTTGAGCGCGACCCGCGCACGGCTTCGCCCAATGCGCTCCATCTCCACCTCGTGCGAGCGGCAGCGCAGTCCCTGGATGGGCACCCCAGCATCCAGATCCAGCGTCAGTGAGATGTCGTGGCCGGTGCGCTCGCCGGGCTTCAGCACCGGCGGGGTGATGCGCGAGGCATCCGGCACCTGGTCGGTGTCGGGCGACCAGCCACCACCGGTTCGGCCCGTCGGCGTGCCGGGGATGAAGCGGGGGCCGACCACCATCGGGAAGCTGAACTCGTAGGTGCCGTCATCGTACTTCAGGTCCTGGACGTAGTGGATCTGAATGCGGATCTCGGCCCCAGGGGTGATGTTGGCCACCGACTGGGTGAAGATGTTCGGCCGTTGCTGCTCCAGCAGACTCGCGGTCTGCCCGGCCTCCCGCGCCTCGTCGTAGATCTGCCGCGCCTCCTCGCGCTTCTTGATCAGCCCCCGGATCGTGCGGTCGCCGATCTTCATGGTCATGTCGTTGACCGCGGCATTCTGGGGGAGCGGGAAGACGTAGACGGCCTCGATGGTGTCCTCGAAGGGGTTCGCGAAGGTCTGAGTCACGGTGACGTCCGCCACCATGCCCGCGACCTCCGCCTGGACGTCGGTATGCTGCAGCGGGAACTCCAGGAGCTTCTCCTGGCCGGCCTCGCCGTCGCCGGTGATCACGCGCAGCGCCCCCTGCGTGACCTCCGGCGCGTCGGACTCCGCCGCCGGGGCAATCGCGCCCAGCATCACGGCCATCGCCAGCACACTCACGGCCCTCGTCAGCACGGTGCGCCTCATGGGTACATCCCCTCAATGTGCGTGTCGAGCCTTAGCTCGCCCCACCGGTGCTCTGCCGGTAGGACGAAGCGCCGCCGCCGAGGGTTCCAGACGAGTTGTCAGCGCGCCGGCCTCCCTTCCGGCCGAGTCGCTGGCATGTCCTCCGTGGCGCGCACACTCCTGTCCGTGCGCCGTTTGCCGCGGTGGCCTGACCGGCTCCTCGCAGGTCCAGGCCGCCCACGGAGCGAAGGGACTCACGCGCGAAGAGACGCCATGCCTGGAGGCCCTGCCATGCGCAAAGCACTCGTCGCGACGCTGGTTGTGACCGCCGTGACCTGCTCCTGCGCGGTGGAGATCGAGAATGCCCAGTTCGCCGCCGGCCGCCGCGGAGAGCTGCCACCGGGATGGGTCGCCGATGGCCCGGCCGCGGAGGTCTTCGCCATGGACGACGCCGACGGCGTGGGCGACGCCCGCTGCCTGCGCTACCGCTCGGAGCAGGAGCTGGATGAGACGCTCGTCCGGCAGGAGATAGCGCTGCAGCCGGAGACCGACTACGTGCTCTCGGCGTGGCTGAAGTCGGACGGCACCACGCGCCCGGCCGTCGTCATCAGGCAGCCGGGGGAGAGGGACTTCGTGGTCAGCATCACCAGCGACGGCGCCACCTCCTGGCGGCGCTTCCAGATGCGCTTCAACTCCGGGCCGCTTACCCAGGCGCCGCTGCAGGTCTACGGCGACCTGGGCCCGGGCAGGGCCAGCCGGGCAGGACAGGCATGGATCGACGCCGTTCGCGTGCTCCCGGCCGCCGAGGCGGAGGCATATGAGGGGCCCATCGCCGGCGGGTATGGCGGGCCGGACCCGGGTGAGAACGTGGCGCTGGGCAAGAGCTACACCTTCTCGGAGCCCCCCCGCTACTCACTGACCTTCGACGATGGTGACGCCACCCAGCTCACCGACGGCAGGCACACCGTGGGCTACTTCTGGGCGCAGAAGACCAGCGTGGGGTGGTCGCTGCGCCGCCCACTGACCATCACCATCGATCTCGAGGAGAGCGTGCCGATCACGGGCCTGTCATACAACACGGCCGCGGGGGCCGCCGGCGTGGGCTGGCCGGCGATGATCTTCATCCTCACCAGCGAGGATGGCAAGAGCTTCCAGTACCACGGCGAGCTGATCGCGCTCAGCGCCGAGCACGGCCTGCCGGCGCCGCAGCGGTACACCATCCATCGCTACTACACCGACCGCCTGCGGGCGGCGGGCCGCTACCTGCGCCTGGTCATCTGCCCCGGGTCGCAGTACTGCTTCTGCGACGAGATCGAGGTCTATCGCGGCGACTTCCCCATGGCCCAGGCCCGCGCGGGAGAGCCCATCGAGAGCACCGAGCAGCTCGTCGAGGACAGGCGCCTCTACGGCATCGTCGGCGTGCGCTGCATGTATGATATCCAGGACCTGCGGCAGAGGATCGCGCGGGCGGGCGTGCCGGACGGCCTGAAGGCCGACCTGAACGCCCGGCTCGACAGGCTGGCGGACGAGGTGCGCTCAATGCGCGTGGGGGACATCGACTTCTGGCGCGGGCTGCCCTACAACGAGCTGCACGCCCGCATCTACGCCGTCAACGCGCCGCTGAGGCGCGCCCAGGGCTCTCGGAGGCTCTCGATCTGGCAGAGCAACCGCTGGGACATGCTGGAACCGATGGGCACGCCGAGCGGCGGCAGTGGCCGCGTCGAGGTGCTGGCGATGAGGGGGGAGTATCGCTCCGCGGCATTCAACATCAGCAACTTCGGCGACCAGCCGGCGCTGGCCCGTGTCGGGATCTCGCTGGAGGGCATTGACACCGACGTCGTCACGGTGCACGAGGTCCAGTACGTGCAGACCCAGGAGCGGGCGGTGGTCGCCAACGCCCTGCCGGTCGCCGATACCGACCGCGAGGGCCGGGCACGGATCCCGGTGCCCGCGGGGATGACGAAGCAGGTGTGGCTGACCGTCCACCCGGTGGATGTGCCTCCGGGGCGCTATCAGGGCGAGATCGTCATCGACATTGCGACCGAGACGCTCCGCGTGCCGCTGCGCGTCGAGGTGGCGCCGCTCGAGATGCCGCGGCCGCCGGTGTCGCTGTTCTGCTGGGACTACGTGGGCGACCGTGTCTCCTACGCGCCGGAGTTTCAGCGCCCCAAGCTGATGGCCGAGAACCTGGAGGCGCACTTCGCGGACGTGCCCTGGGCCAATCCCGGCGTGGTCCCCTGGCCTGCCGACGGCTCCTTCGACGCCGAGGGCCACATCACCCAGCCCATGGACTTCGGCGCCCTCGACCGCTGGATCGACCGCTTCCCCAACGCCCGCACCTACTGCATGTTCGCGCACTTCGGAGGCTCGGGCTCCTTCCGCGGGCTGGCCCGAGGCACGGATCGCTGGCACGTGGCGCTGGGCGAGTGGGCCAGGGCCATCACCGACCACCTCGCCGAGCGCGGAGTGGGACCGGAGCGCTGGGCGATGCTGATCCTCGACGAGCCGCACAGCGAGGAGGCCGAGCAGGTCATCGCTGATGTCGCCCGCGCCATGAAGGCCGCTGTGCCACAGGTGCAGGTCTTCGAGGACCCCGTGCGGCCGGACCCGACCCAGGCGGTGCAGGAGATGTACCAGGTGTGTGACATCCTCTGCCCCAACACGGCACGGCTGTACCGCGGCGGCGAGAAGGCCATCGACTTCTACCAGGCCCTGCAGGAGCAGGGGAAGAGGTTCTGGATCTACCTGTGCTCGGGGCCGCACAAGCTCCTGGACCCGATCACCTACCACCGCCTGCACTTCTGGCACGCCTGGAGGCTGGGGGCCACCGGCGTGGGGTTCTGGGGATACGTGGACCACCAGGGCACCGGCTCGAGCTGGGACAACTTCAAGGGCGGCGGCACCAGCTACTCACTCGTCTACGCCGATGACCGGCACCTGGCCGACAGCAAGCAGTGGGAGGCCTGCCGGGAGGGCGTGGAGGACTACACCACTCTGTGGATGCTGCGGCGGGCAGTCGCTGAGCATGAGGGCGAGGGCACGCCCGCCGTCCGCGAGGCCCGGGAGCTGCTGCAGAGGCTGCCGGAGCAGATGCCGCAGTTCGAGCCCGGAGCCATGCGCTGGGCCACCGAGCGCGACCGCTCCGGGCCCGA
>JAYENL010000099.1:0-2081 GCA_034722055.1 Armatimonadota bacterium | reverse complement strand
TTGGCTGCGACTGTAAGCTTCAGTATTCAGGACAGATCACTCACCGAAAAGTTGCGCCTTTCCCTTGACAAAATTCGGGGGGGGGTACACTCTACTCCTGAGAGAAGTGGCAACGTGAGTAGTTACCTGAAAAGATAGTACACCGAGACGACGCCCATGGCGCCGGCGCCGACTTTTTTCATGAGGTCAGGAAGGGGCCGGGGCCTCGTACGGAGAAAACCTTAAACGACAGGTACAGAAGTGGAATGAAGAGGGTACGGACCACCGACAGTGAAATGTCTTGTCTGGGTGTTAGATTTGTCCGGCGAATCTCCTCTGAAAAGACAGTCGCGTCTCAGTCAGTGGCAACCATAGCGTCATCGGCCAGCAACTCGTAGCTGGTCGCGATCTCAGCCAAGGAGGTAGGCAGGATGAGCAGGGTGCGCGGATTCACTCTCATTGAGCTGCTGGTGGTGATAGCCATCATCGCCATCTTGGCAGCGATTCTCTTCCCCGTCTTCGCACGGGCGCGAGAGAAGGCACGACAGGCGAGCTGTACCTCCAACGTGAAGCAGATCGTATTGGGCAACCTGATGTACGCCCAGGACTACGACGAGAAGGGCGTGTCGGGCAGTGGCTACACCGCCGACAAGGGGGGACCGCTGAACTGGCAGTACTACATCCAGCCCTACATCAAGAACTGGGACGTCTTCCAGTGCCCTTCGTGGGGCTACGAGTTCATCTACCACACCTACCCCATTCGCCGCGGCTACTCTAGGCCACACCCGGGCAACACCCGGTTGGCGGACATCAAGCGGCCTGCCCAGACGACTATGGTCGGCGACGGCGTGCACCCGGCGGTGGAGTACCCCCGGGGACTGTGCCCCAGGGTGTGCGGGGCGTGGGAGAGCGAGTGGAGGTCGGGCTGGTGCTCCCGGAGCGGCATCCCGGAGGACGACGACGACTGGGTCCACAACGGCGGTAACGTGATCGGCTTCTGGGACGGACACGCCAAGTGGTACCCCTGGCGGAAGTTGCAGCAGGCACACTACTTCCAGGCCTGGAAGAGAGGATACGTCGGGTCACAGCCGGACCCCGGGATCTACTTCTACCCCTACTACCCGTGAGTGAGTGGGGGCGTGAGCCGCGCGGGCGGCAGGGGTCGCAGTGGTGGTGAGGTGGGGCGATCGGCGCTGATCCGAGCGGTAACCGCGATCACCATGGAGGGACCGTGATCATGCGACGAGACGCCCTGTGCCTGGTCACCACCGCGCTTCTGAGCGCCGTTGCGGCGTGCGCCCAGCCCCACCCGGGCCCCGCCGCCGAGGGTGCGCAGAGAATCTGGGGGAGGCAATAAGTGAGCATCGCGGCGCTGGGCGTTGATACCGGCATCAACAGGACGGCGCTCGCCGTCCGCGAGGACGGCGGGATCGAGTGCGTCAGCTCCGTGGCCCGGCCGCGGGTCGGCGCGGCCGAGAGCGCGCTGATGATCCGCGCCGTGCGGGAGGCGGTACGGTCCGCGCTCTGGTCGGCCGGCGAATTGACGACGGTGGCGATGGAGCGGCTCGTGTTCGGGCGCGGGACCGGCCTGGGGGCGCACCTGTCGCTGGAGTGGGCGGTGGTCGAGGGCGCGCTGGAGGCCTTGCGGCTGGCCGCCGGGCGGGTGCCGGACCCGGAGGCCCTGCAGCTGGTGGTCTGCCGGCCCGCCCCCACACAGCTGAAGAAGTTCGTAACGGGGCGCGGGGACACGCGCAAGTCAGAGGTCGGCAGGTTCATCGAACGCCGTTGGCCGCAGGCCCCAGAGGAGGAGGACGAGGCGGAGGCCTACGCCCTGCTCAAGTTCGCCCAGTGTCGGCGCGAGTTCGAGCTGGGCCAGGTGACCCGGGACGACGCTGGAGACTGGACGCAGTTTCAAGTGGACCTCGCCGCCCGGGACCTGTGGAGCGAGCGCAAGGACGGCAACCTGGAAACGCTGACGGTCACGGGGGCCGACGCCTTGGAACTGGCGGCGGAGTTCCGCGCGGCGTGGACGGAGGGGCGGGAGGTGGCGCGGTGAGCGAGATGTTCATGTGCCGTTGGTTTTGCGCAGACGATCCCGAGGT
>JAYENL010000098.1:0-11065 GCA_034722055.1 Armatimonadota bacterium | reverse complement strand
CGCCGCGACTACCGCCAGGCGCCACCGAACGAACCGAACCATGCGATCTGCGGCCACGCTACTGCGCCTCCCCAAGCACGTCCGCACTGTCCCGATCCCGCTGCTCCACAATCCGGTCTATCGCCGCGATGGCGGCGGAGAAATCGGCCCGGCTCATAGCCACGTCCCCGGCCTCGCGCTTTGCGACCGCCGATGCATGCGCGAACCCAAGCGCCTCTGCGAGGTCAGTCTGCGTCACTCCCCGCCGCTTTCGGTAGTCTCGCAGTTCATCTGCGTATGGCATTTAGCTTTCCTCCTACACGCCTCTCACACGCCGCCCGTAGGCGCCCTACCTCGACCTCCAACTCGACAACTCGCTCCGCCCACCCCATCGGTCAGCAGTCCTCGTTGCACCGCAGGACTGTGATCTCCTCATCCAGCTGGCGGGACGCCAGCCAGGTCGCGTCCTGCTGGTCGAGCTCAAGCCCCAGCTCCCTCACCTGGGACGTCTGCTTACGTTCGAGAAGCATGAAGTCCACGGTGGCCTGTGGCCCCGGTTGGGGGCATCCGGTTGCTACCCGCAGCTGCACCCGCTCACCCCGTTGTAGGTCTGCAAGCCATGTGTCTGCCTCCGCCCCAAAGAGCAGATACAGCCTGCATTCGGGTGGGTCATACGCGGTTCGGATAATGCGAATGGCGTTGACGCTGCCCGTCATCGGGCTATCCTCCTCGTCGGCTCTGCACGTCGTCGGCCAGCTGCACGATGTCGCTGTTCTCGCGCAGCCGGTCCAGGGTCCGCTCCAGCTCGGGCTGCCGCAGCAGGTCCAGGCTGTTCAGGCTGAGGCAGACCGACCGCTTCTCGCTGTGGCGCAGCTCCATCAGCGCCTCCAGCTGCATCACATCCCACTCAGTGGCGTACAGGCGGTCGAAGTCGTCGATGATGAGCAGGTCCGCCGCCTCGAACGCGGCGATCCGCTCTCGATGATGGCGCTGGTCCGGTCGGTGGAGGATCCGATACAGCACCGGCCCCAGCATCCACTCCACCGTCGCCGGCTTGGTGACGGGCTGGTCGCCATACCGACCATACGGCCAGCGCACGGCCAGTGCCGCGTCCGCCACCAGGACCAGGGCGCACGTCTTTCCCGTCCCCACGCCGCCCACGAGCGTCAGGCCGTAGCCATCCCGCATGTGCTGGTCGATGTTCTGGCAGTAGGCGGCTACGTCATCGCGCAGTTCAGGCGTGATCTCCGCCCAGCTCGCGATCCGGTAACGGCGCCCGACGCCGACGGCAGCCAGGTAGGCATCACTAACTTGGCGCTCAAGCGTTTGCACATCGGCCATCGTCGTGGCTTCCGCCCTCCTCGCCCAACACAGCATCCCACCCCCGCAGCGTCTTCGTGGGCCGCTTGGAATCCTGTGGTGGGTGGTACTTCCTCCCACTGCCGTCTGACTGCACGCTCTTGCGCGCGTCGTAGTTGCCAGCGGCCTTTTGGACGTAGTTCGGGTTGGGCGCTGCCGCCTTGTTGGCGGCGCGCATACCATGCCGCCAGGCTGGCGTCCCCAGTTCCTGGCGCAGGTCAAGTAGCTCGCGCGTCTCATTAACTCGACGCCCCGGTGTGATGCGCTTAGTCTTATTCTCGAGCGCGGCGTTGTCCAGGTACTCGTCGATGAGATCCAGGTCCTCGCCCGGCACGCCATCCCGCAAGCTCGCAAGCTTCTCTGCGTGCGTTTTCTCCCGCTGAGAGTTTTCCACACCTTTTCCACACTCACGGTCGGCGTCAGCCGACAAAGGGTCGTTAGAGTCGTTGTCGTACTCTGTCTCTGTCTCTGTCTCTGTCTCTGTCTCTGTCCCGACTGTAGTCGCGTCTACAGTCGCCTCTGTAGTCGGGTTATTAGTCACCAGACTGTCGAGGAAGTCTTCTGGCAGACCATAACGAGTAGGGGGATACATCGGAGATCCCTTCTCGCCCGTCGCTTCTCGTTTCTCGATAAGCCATTCTACTAGGCTCTCTGGTGGGCGCCAACCCGGTGGGTGCGGGTACTCGGGCTCGCCCATCGCGAACCACTTCTGCGACTGGTGTTCAAACCATGTGCAAAGCACGAGATACTCCTCACCATTCACTTCGTAACGTTTTACTAGCTCGTGCTTCTCCAGTATCTGGACGGCCTTGGCGACCTGGTCAAGACCTTGTGAGACCATAGGACATGTGCGCGCCTTAAGCGGGAAGGGAGCGGCCGGCAGCCTGCCGTAGTCGTCACATGCGGCGATCATGCGAAAAAAGAGGCGTTCGGCAAATCCGTCCTCTTCTGCGGCCATCGTTAGGTTCTCGCTCTCGATCAGCTTGCTGTAAAGCCGACGCCATTGACGGGCCATTACCGATCCAACCCCTGGTGTGAGAGTGCTTTCACACTGGCCTTCAGCTCGGTGATGGCGAAGCGCCGACCGCCCTCTGTCTCCAACATCCCCAACAGGTCGATAGGACCCTCCAATAGAGACAGCTGACGGCCTACCCAGCAGAAGCCGCCCTGGGGCCATAGTAGCTGGCTGTCCTCCCACAAGGCGTCCTCCAGTTCTCTCTCTGACCACGCTGGCATGTCCAGTCACCTCTGCTGGTTATTTGATCACTCATGCGCTCGGCAGCTAAGGACGGGCGATGTGGACCCGCCCGTCGAGCAGCGGTGCGTCACGCGGCGGCGCCGCCGTCCCCCCCCACTGCTTGAACCAGAAGGCGGTGCCGTACTCCGCACAGGCGTCGCGGGCCTCTCGCACCCACCGCTCCGGCACGGCCTGTGTGTCCGCGCCAGTCTCCCCGCCGGCCACCAGCCAGTCGATCTTCTCTAACCACGGCCCCCACTCCAGCGCCTCGATTGCTGGCTCCCAGCTCAGCCAGCGGATGGCCGCCGGTATGCAGGTGAGGTGTCGCACCCGCTCCATGTACGCCGGCGTCTCGCACGTCACACCGAGCCATAAGTTCTCCAGGCACACTATCGACCAGCTCCACCGCCGCATCCGTGCTGCCCGCTTGGTCAGCAAGAGGAAGGTGTGCTGGGGGGCCTGGCGCATGATCCGGTAGGCGTGCCACAACGCCTCGTCGGGGACGACCTCGTGGAACGTGTCGGAGAGGTTGTTGACGAAGATGATCCGCGGCTTGCGCCAGTGCAGCGGCGCGGGGTCCTCCAGCATGTCCCACGCCACGTGCACCTGGTCGAAAGGACGGGAGTAACTCGGGACCGCCGGGTTAGCAAGTAGCCTGTCGTGGTTGCGGCGGGCGTAGCAGCGCCGGCAGCCGACCCCTATCGGCGTACAGCCTCGCACGTAGTTCCACGTCTTATCCCAGTACTTTGATCGTTCCTCCATGGCTCACTCCTGCGCTGCGTAGTAGCAGACCGTTGCCAGGATGCCGAGCACCAGGCCGCCGGCCAGGATCCCCAGCCCCGCCAGGCCGAACTCGCTGACGATGACGGCCGTGAACGTCATCATCAGCCCCATCCACAGGCCGCCCATCAGGCAGCCGCGCATACGGTCATCCGCCCTCATCGGTCCACCTCCAGCAGGTACGTCTCCCAGCAGCCTAGTTGCCGATGCTGCCAGCGGTTGCAGTACGAGCAGCGGTCGCTGCTCTCGTCACGCCACGGCGGGCAGCCGCGCTCCAGCCACTGACTGCCGAGGCTGGCGTGCATCGTCACCCACCGCGGCGTGCTGCCGCCAGGCACGGCCGGGATGCGCAGGTGTGCCGCCAGATCGCGCACGAGGGTGTGATGGTCTGCGTCAGTAAGCTGCAAACGGTACTGCATGTTCTCTCCCGTAGGGATCAGTCCACTCGCGACGGTGGGCGGGTAGCCGTGCCGATCTCGTGCGCGCGGACGAGCACCTCTGGCCCAAAGTGCTTGGCCCAGTCGGCTGCCAAGCACTGCAACTCAGCCCACAGCCATTCGCGGGCCGGTGTGCGGTCGGCCAGCGGCTGACCTCGTGGGCCCAGCAGGTCCCGGACGGCGGCGGCCAGATTGTCCCGCGCGTGGCGCGACGCGTACGAGGGCAGGCGGTGTCGCACCTCGTGCACCAGGGCTGGCACTAGCTCACCAGCGCTGCTGCTCTGCTCACCGAGGATGCGCGATGCTGCCAGTTCGCTGTAGCTCGGATCGACGCTCATAGCATATCCTCCACTATCCGCTCGCAGACGGCATGGCGGGCCTGGTCGTACCGCGCCGCCTGGCCAGCATCCGCAAAGAGGTCGCGGAGTTCGGCCATGGCCACGCGGTCGGCGGTGGCCGGGCTAATCCCCTCATCCATCGCGCGGCTTCGCGCGCGCCAGAATATGCCATGGACCAGCTCCGACACCCAGTCCTCAGGCCCCAGTTCGTCACACAGCTCGTCCAGATAGCCGCCCGCGTTGAAATCGCGCTCGACGGCCTCCCAAGCCCGGTCACGCACCGCCATCTGCTGGTAGTGACGGGCGGTGGCGGCGGGTATAGTGTCAATACGGTCGTGTCCCGACATCGTCATCCTCCTCCAACGCGCGCGTCGGCGATGAGTTTGGACAGTGCCCCGGTTGCGCACCCGCCGTCGCGGGCGGGGCACTGTGAGGCCCGACTCGCGGCGCAACGGTCGCTCGTCGCCGGACCTCTCCTTACGCACCCGATGCGTCCATCGGGGGGGCCAAGGCGGATTTCCCGCCCCGGAAATCATGATTGCGCCGCCCGCGCCGAGGGGGGAGGGGTCGGTGCGCAAGCGCACCGGGGTATGGGCGACACGGGCGGCACCGATCACGGAACCTGCTATTCCGCCTCCTTTCTGCTGGCTTGTGGCCCGGCGCAACATTCTATGTTGCCTCCTCAGTAAGCCAGCCACGCGTGAGCTGGCGGACGTCCTCTGGGGCGAGACGGCGATCTGCCGTGCTTCCACTGCGCCGGCTGCCGACCCCTGATCGCCGCCACGTGTACGATCGCCGAACAGAAGCCGAGCGCGGTCGGGTACGGCACCCAGAAGTCCACCCAATGCTCCGCGCCTTTGCGGCGGGCCACCCGATCATTGCGGTCGGCGCCCGTGTCGAGCACCTGGCGAATGCCACTAGCATTGCACCAGACGAAGGCGTAGCCAGGCAGCTCGTTGGCGGCGGCACACCGCTCGTCCACCGGCCATCCCCACCGGGTCCGATCTCCGGGCCGATGGCCCTCCTGCGGGTAGTAGACGGTGACCCACGCGTCCGCCCAGACCACCCCATGGCGGAGGGCCTGTTGGTAGCCGACCCGCTGCCACTCCTGCAGCTGGCCGTAATCGCCGCGGAGTGCCTTGGTGGCCGCGCGCAGGCAGGGGTCCGCTGGCAGCAGCCCTGGCCCCGTTAGAGCCGATTTTCGCGCGTCTGCCGTGTCCACCAGCATCACCGTCAGAATTGAGAGTAGCGCGACCTGCCCTAATCTCATTTTAGCCGCCTCCATTGCTGCTATCTGTCGGTGCGATCAGGTGCAACTGCGATTACTGCTGTGATGGTAAGGGCGATCAGCCCAAGTCCTCGTCGCGCTCCCAGCGTACGCCCGTCGGCAGTGTTCGCACCGTGACATGCACGGCCTCTGGTTCCTCGTCGTCGATACAATCCGCCACACCCAGCTTTGCTGCGTGCGCCATGTTGCTGGTGTCATACACTGCGGTGCCGTAACGTCCGCGGATATCGACCGTCACCTCATACGCGGTCACCTACGTTCCTCCTTCCTCCGGTCTATCGGGTCTATCCGGAACCTCATGCTGCCGGTCCATGCTGGGCACACCAGGTACTCGCGCAGTACCTCAAGCACGGGGTCCTCCTCGCCGCTGCCGAAGGGGTCCTCGTCGCGCTCGCGCTCGGCGACGAGCTTAGCGGCGGCCTTAGCGTCAAACTGAGGCTCTGGCCACAGGGCCTGTATCCTATCATCATCAAGGCCTGCTGCCATAAGTGCCTCAACGAGTTCATCAGCGCCATCGCAAGCCAGGTCGTATCGGTCCGTATAGACGTACTCTCCCGGCGCAATCTCCTCGACCGACTTCGGCGGGTACTTGCCGGCCCGCTGCCCGTTCGCGCGGACCTCGCCATGCTCGTCCACCCAGTCATTGAGTGCCTGCCGCAGCTTGTCACGCCGTGCCTCAATAGCCGCAAGCTGCTCAAGCGTGTGCTTCGCCTGCGCCTCCGAAGTCAGTACGGTCTCAGGGTCCACATTGGCGAGCGGGCACACGTGCGTGTAATCACACCAGGCACAAGAGCGTGGCGAGGGCGTGGCCTCGTAACGGTCATCAGCCTCGATGCGCCGGATAAGGCTGATAGCCCACTCAGGTTCGGGCTGATAGAGTATCCAGTCGTGGCTTACGTTGTCGCCGAGGTGCCGGTAGATAGCGGTGACTTCCCGCGCCGCCGGAAACTCCTGCATCATGGCCCAGGCATAGCAGCGCAGTTGCGTCGGGCACCGCTCGGGCTTCGGGTAAGGCGCCCAGCCGGACTTGTAGTCGGTAACGATGAGGCTCTCTGCGTAGGCGTTCCACTGCACGAGGTCCACGCGGCCGCGGAACTGGCCGAGGTCATACGGAAGTGCTACTGAGAAGTCGCGCTCGACGCTCTCCCCATCCGCCACGATTAGGCTCCAGTCAAAGGGGGTGGTCTCCATGAACGTCTCACAGACCTGGCGCACGTCCGCCGGCAGCGAAGCCATCAGTTCGCGGCCATAGTCGTAATCAGTCTCCGCGTTCTCTGCATGGCAATGGTGCGTGTACGCCTCGCAGAACTCGTGCACCTGCTTACCCCGAATCATCGCGGGGCTTGGTATGCCCTTCTCGCCGTTGATGTAGCGCAACTTCCAGGCGAGCGGGCAGCGCTCGTAGAGGGCGAGGCAAGAGTGGCTCCATTCACGCACCTAGTCCACCTCCATCCTGGCCTGCCCGCCGTCCTCGAAATCCGGCGGCGGCGTGTCATCCTCATATTGACAGGGTTCGGATTCCGCCTCGGCGTCCTCGAACTCGGCGTCCTGCAGGTAGCCGAGTTCGGCCTCCAGGATTTCAATGACAGCCTGCTGGTCACCGTCGCACGTCTCCAATTCGGCTGTCAGTTTGGCGTTGGACCAGCCCGCCTGCGCGGCGAACTCCTGCAGCGTTTCCTCTATGCCGACATCGTCCAGTGAAAGCTCCTGGGTTTCCGGGGCGAACTCCCGCTGCCAGGCGGCGGCATCCTCGCCATCATCCAGGGGCGTCAGGTCCTCGCCGGTATCGAGCGCTTTCAGTTCCTCCTCCAGCCCGACGAGTTCGCGCTTCTTCTGGAGGCTCTCCTGGCGGAGGGCCGCCACGTCGCCATCATACTCAACATGCACGATTGGCCCCTGCCAGCCGCGTGCACTGACGGTCTCCTGGGTTACGACGAGCCAGAGGTCGAGCATCAGCAGCCACCCCCGGCTCAGCGCCCCAATATGCAGCAGAGACCCGCGTATCTTCTGCGTGCTCTGCCAGCTCCGCGTCACGAACTTGGCGACGGCTCCGCAACGCGGCATAAAGTCCAGCATGCAAGTCACGACCGTCTGGGGGGCGCAGGTCCCGTCCTGTGCAAACTGGCAGGTCGCCGGGTCACATAAGCGCTTGTACTCCCGCATGGTATCGCCGGTGAAATCGCGCGCGTAAGCCCTCCCGATCCATGCGCCCCGAGTGGACGGGTCGGGCGGATACGGCGTTCCGCTTTTTTGGCATTCCTCTTTGGTCTTCAGGCGGAATCTGTCACACGCGCATACTCGGCGGCTGCCCCCGTACCGGGCCATGCGCGTCCAGAGAACCAGACCGGGCACCTCCCACCGATACTCGCCCTCATGTACCGGATCAGGCACACGCTCCAGATTGGCGAGTACCCTTATGGGCACCCGGCGTGGCTTGAAACTCGGTCCGGGCTGTTCGCCGAGCTGCTTGGCGAGCAGGCGCATGGCCTCCTGGTCGCGTTTGTAGAACCCGGAGCCGGACCGTCCCCCGCCTGATTGTCGGCCCACCGAATGCCAGCGGACAAGCTCGAAATGGTCGAGTGGGCGCGGTGCTTTCTCATCCTGCCGCTTCTCGCCAACGGCGATGCGTACGTCCTGTGTCAGACGCACATCATACAGGCCCGGCAGCGCTACCGTGCCGCGCTTAGCCATGCTCACTCGCCTCCGCCTGTGGCGGTCTGTCGTTTTGTCTCCTTGACCAGGGCCTCCGCCTCGGCTACCACGTCCTCCGCGAACGTTGCGGCCCAATCGACACCAACTTCCCAGAGTGCATCCAGGAGGTACTCCCGCGCCCACCTGCGCTCCAGCATCGGTTCGTTTGGCCGCCCCAGGAGGCCGCGCACCGCGTCAGGGATACGGTCCCCAACCTCCCGCGGCAAGTCCTCTGGTAGGTGCACCTCCAGCTCGTGCAGCAGAACGGATACCATCTGGCCCTTGCTACTGCTCAGATTCCGCAACGCCCGCAATTTATCGTGGCGCGATGTATCCCATTGGTTATGCATCAGTCTTTCTCCTTTCTGTCGGCCTTGAGCGGCGGCGACCAGTTGGGCGGTCGCAGCCGGTGTGCGTGGTCGCCATCGCCGACCGTGAACACGTAGGGCTTGGGCGGCGGCTCGCCGTAATGCTCCCAGTAGGCCACCTCGTGCCAGTGCGACAGGAACAGCTTCACCGCCCACCGCTTCGCCCGGCTGTGCAGGTGGCCATCGGGCAGTCGGCCCTGGCGGTAGATGGCAGCCTGTGCGTGGTTGGGGTTGCGCCGGAGCATGGCCACAGCCTGGACCTCGAGTTCACCAGCATCGTTGCGCTCGTGCTCGTACTGCTTCCGCGAGAGGTACAGGTGACCGTAGACGTCATCGTCGCGACCGCTCTGCTTGACGAAGCTCTCGCCGATCTTCCAGCACAGCGTCTTAAGCCGCCCGTTGTAGGGGCGGGTCTTCACCGCGCTGACGAAGTTGTCGCGGGTGAGGGGCTTACGCTCGCCGGTGTCCTTATCCGTCGGCCAGAGGTTGAGGAGGCTTTGCGGGCTGCGGTTGAGGCGGGCGGCGGCGGCGGCGATGTGCTCGCGCGTCACCTCGCGGTCGCCGAGGACCTCCGCCACCAGCGCCTTGGCCTCGTGCTCCGCACACCATGTGAGGCTGGGGTCCAGGCCAGCGAACCGCCAGATGCTGCCGACGGTAGGCGCGCGTGCGATGTCGATGTGCGCCAGGAGGCCAGCGCTGATTACCGGACCGACCCCCCGCACACTCATCGCCCACTGACCTACCGGGTCAGCGGCGGCGAAGTCCTCGAGCATGTGCTTGAGGTCCGCCTCCAGCGTGGTCACGCTTGCCCCCATCCACGTGACGAAAGGCAGCGCGGCCACGTCGCCGAGCTCCTGCGCCAGCAGCTGGTTGTCAGCGCGCTTGCGGTACTCCTGCACCTGGTAGTACCAGTCCACCAGTGTGCGGGCCTCCCTCCGCTGCAGGTCGCCGGCTATGTCCCGGAGCTCGCGCACGATGTCACGATGCGCGCGCTCCCGGACCAGGGTCCTGATATCCTTGGCGAGGCCGGTGTAACTCATATTCGCTCCCTTGGCGCTCTCGCAACCCATGGCTCGCTCCGAGCTGATGGTGCTCTCATCATTCATGGCTCGCTCTGGCTCCTGCTGGCGCTCTCCGAACTCATGGCTCGCTCTGGCTCCTGCTGGCGCTCTCCGAGCTCATGGCTCGCTCCTGCTCTGATGGCGCTCTCCGCGTTCATGGCTCGCTCCGCGAGATTGGTGCTCTCGCCTCCGTTGGCTCGCTCTGCCATGATGGTACTCTCAGACCTCTTGGCTCCATCACGAAGTGCCCTGCCAGAGGTCCCGGCCCATCAGCAGCAGGACGACGAGGATGAATGCAATGAGGAAATCGACACCGGTGATCGGCTCCATCAGCCATCCACCTCCACCAGCCGCGCTTTGATCTGTCCCTTGCGGGCCCCGAGCCTGTCGAGGTCCGCCTCCACATCCGCTTCCACGGGCACGTGCAGTGCCTGTGCCAGGCTTCTGAGCCGACGCATCTCGTGACGCTGGTCCGGCCCTACAGCCAGCGCCCCGTCCTCTCCAACGGCGAAGTGACCGAAGGACCAGGCCACTCCGAGGAGTTCGCCCCGCTCGTTCAGCTCCACATCGCAGCCCGCCTCGCGGGCTGCGATGGGGCTCGGTGCAGGCACAATGGCCCACACATAGCGAACCTCCTCCTGAATATCTAGGGAGGTCGGATCCGCCCACCGGGGCGGGTCCTGATTTGCTCGGGACGTCCGCGCCCGGGCGGTCGCGGCGTCCCACTCCTCACTAGTGCACAGTGCCCTACTGCACACTGCGCTCATCTCTACTTCCGGGGCTTCGAGCTCGTCGAGCCCCACGTCGGGGGCCCGATTGAATTCGACCAGCAACTTGCCCGCGCGGCAATGCTGCACGAGCTCGTCGATGTAGTCCTGCGAGACGCCGAGGTCGTGCAACGCCTCGCAGAGCGCCCGGCGCCGACCGGCGCACTCCGCCGCCTGCTCGTCACCGCTAGCGGCCTCCTCGTCGCGGATCGCCAGGGCAAGGCGCCCCTCGATCCGCCCGACCGCGCGGTAGAATACCCTCGTCGCACGCCGCTGCATTCGTCTCATCTCCTCTTCTCTATTTCCCCTTCTCTCTCTCATCACCAGCTATATAATAGCACATTCACTTATATAATGCAAGGGTGGGGCAACTTTTTTTCCGCCGATTTTCGCGGGGCTGCGCCCCCCTGAAGGACGGCTGCGGGGAAGGCGTGCCGGCGGCGCTCCGCAGGTCGAGGCACGTCAGCGGTCGGCCTCGTCGGGCGGCGCCGCGGTGTGTCCGACGGCCAACTGGCCCAGTGGGAGAAGGCGGTGGAGGTCTGTCACGATTTGCCGGGTCAGTTTCGTGACTGGGAATCTGACGAGGCCACCTACGAGCACCTCCAGGCCCTGGCCATGCACCCGGCCGACGCCCTGCGCGTGCCGGCAGCGGTGGCCCTGGCGCTGCTCAGCCGTCTGCCGCCGGCGCCGGCGATGCAGGCGGTGATGGCCCACCGCGACGCCGGCGACCTATGGCGCTACGTCAACGGCCCGCTCAGGC
>JAYENL010000097.1:0-11134 GCA_034722055.1 Armatimonadota bacterium | reverse complement strand
TGCTCTCCTCGTACCCAGATTCACGATACCGGGTCAGGTTCCTGGTGTGAATAGGTGAATCCCCCGATTCTCCCCCGCGGTGTCCCCGAGGGAGCCGGGAGGAGCCACCGGACGGGAAAGTGAAGGGAACTGATGTTGGTGCCGAACTGCCGTATCCGCGGAGCAGAGAGCAGTGGGAGGTCAGCGCAATGAGTGCGGCGAGACCGAACATCCTCTTTCTCTTCACCGACGACCAGCGCTTCGACGCCGTAGCGGCCCTCGGCAATCCGGAGGTCATCACGCCCAACATGGACCGGCTGGTGGAGGAGGGTACCAGCTTCACCCACGCCGCCATCCAGGGCTCCACCGTCCCGGCGGTCTGCCAGCCCTCCCGCGCCATGCTCATGACCGGCCGCAGCCTCTATCATGCCCCCCGCGACACCGGCGACTTCGTGACCCTTCCGCAGCACCTGCGCCAGCATGGCTACGCCACCTTCGGGACCGGCAAGTGGCACAACCTGCCGCCCTCCTACGCCCGAAGCTTCACCGACGGTGCCAAGATCTTCTTCGGCGGCATGTCGAATCACCTGGAGGTGCCGGTGCACGACTTCAGCTCCTCAGGCGAGTATCCCGAGGATGACCGCTACATCGGCAAGACGTTCTCCTCCGAGCTGTTCAGCGACGCCGCCATCGACTTCCTGCGCCGCCAGGATGGCGAGCAGCCGTTCTTCGCCTACGTCTCCTATACCGCCCCGCACGACCCGCGTATGGCGCCACAGGAGTACGAGGACCTCTACGATCCCTCCCGCATCCAGGTGCCGGTGAACTTCCGCCCGGTGCATCCCTTCGACAACGGCGAGATGACCATCCGCGACGAGATGCTGGCGCCCTTCCCCCGCACCCCGGAGATCGTCCAGGAGCACATCGCGGCCTACTACGCCATGATCACCCACCTGGATGCGCACATGGGCCGGGTGCTGGAGGCACTGGAGGAGAGCGGGCACGCCGAGAACACCATCATCATCTTCGGCGGCGACAACGGCCTGGCGGTGGGCCAGCACGGGCTGATGGGCAAGCAGAACATGTACGATCACAGCGTTCGGGTGCCGCTGGTGTTCCATGGCCCCGGCATTCCGGCAAGCCAGCGCTCCGACGCTCTGTGCTATCTGCTGGATGTCTTCCCGACGATCTGCGACCTCGTGGACGTGCCCGCACCCGCGTCCGTGGAGGGCCGGAGCCTGGCACCGATCTTGCGGGGTGGCACCGAGAGGCTCTACGACAGCCTCTTCTTCGCCTACATGAATGTGCAGCGGGCGGTGCGCGACGATCGCTACAAGCTCATCGAGTACCGCACCGATGATGGCCGGGTCACGCAGCTCTTCGATCTGGCCGCCGATCCGTTGGAGACGGCCAATCTGGCGTGTGCGCCAGGTATGGAGAACGAGGTAAAGCGGCTGCGCGGCGAGCTGAGGCAGTGGCAGCGGCAGGTGGACGATCCACTCGCGGTTGAGATGCCCGGCGACGTATGAGCGGCGGAGCTGGGAGTGGGGGATTCCAACCTGCGGAAAATGGGGGAAAACCCCGATGGGCCGACGGCCGGTGTTCGGTGCATAATGAGGTGGCGAAGGAGCCGGCAAGGAGGGCTCGTCCTCGCGCCGTCAGCGACCAGGGGCGCCGAGGAGACAAGAGCAATGGGGCGACGAGCACTGCACACGGGGTGGAGTACGCCGTGACGAGCGGATGATCGAATCGCGCTGGGGTGCGAGGGAGAGCTATGGGGAGCCAGAAGGCGCGGAGGGAGCCATCGCGTCAGGAGCTGCTCACTGAGGTCCAGAGGCTGCGTGCCCGCGCGCTGAAGGCGGAGGCCGCACTGGAGCGCGTGCATGGTGAGGGCGACGACCTGCCGTGGTGCGACGGGGCGGTGGATGAGCAGCACCGCTATGATTGCCCCTACCGCGAGTTCATCGACAACCTGGCAGCCATCGTGGCCTTCATCGACGCAGGCGGCGCCCTGCGCTACGTCAATGCCCACGGCTGTAACTTCTTCGGCTACGATCCCGAGGAGGTCCTCGGGAGGGATAGCCGCTCGCTCATCCCAGATGTGTCGTCGAGCGGGCGCGACCAGAGCCGCGTGGTGGACGAGCTGCTCTCGGCGCCTGAGGAGCATCGCGACGAGGAGTACGAGATGCGTCGCGCCGACGGCTCACCAGTCTGGGTCTCGTGGGCCCGGCGACCGGTCAGGGACAGCGACGGGAAGCTGCTCGGGATCGTCTCCATCGGCCGGGATGTCACGCGCCGCAAGCAGGCGGAGCAGAAGCTGGTCGCGTACCAACAGAGGCTGCGCGCCCTCGCCTCCGAGCTGGCGCTGAGCGAGGAGCGAGAGCGGCGGCGTATCGCCGGTCGCATCCACGACGAGATCCAGCAGAACCTGGCCTATGCGAAGCTATGTGCGTCGGCGCTGCGCCAGCGCCGCGACGTGGAAGAGAGCTCGAAGGCGGTGCTGGACGAGGTGCACTCCCTGCTCGACGCCGCCATCGCGGGCACCCGGGCGCTCAGCTTCGAGCTCAGCCCTCCCATGCTCTATGAGCTGGGCCTCTCGGCGGCGGTCGAGTGGCTGGTGGACCGGGCGGGGGAGGGCTGCAAGACCGAGTTCGAGTTCCACGACGACGGTGCCGCTGAGCAGCTTGATGACAACGTGCGCGTGCTGCTCTTCCAGGCCGTGCGGGAGCTGCTGGCGAACGTCGTCCAGCACGCCGGCGCCGCTCACGCCACCGTCTCCATCACCCGCCCTGATGGCGAGGTCCGGATATCCGTCGTGGACGACGGAGCCGGCTTTGAGCCCGAGGAGGAGCTCGCGAGGCCGGGCGCCCAGGACGGCATGGGCCTCTTCAACATCCGCGAGCGCCTGGCGCTGCTGGGCGGCAGCATGGAGGTCATCTCAAGTCCCGGGCAGGGCACGCGCGTGGTTCTGGAGGCGCCCGCCGCGACCCAGTGAGCGTGCCGGTCAGGCCGACCCGGCGTGCGTGGCGATTTCACTCTCGATGAACTGCAGGGCGTCCTCGGGCACCTGATCGACCGGCAGGGGGATGAAGCGGTCCTCGTTCGCCATGGTCAGCAGCCACACGTCTTCCGTCTTCTGCACGTCGCGGAAGGCGCTCCAGCGAAGGTCGCCGCTGCCGCTGGCGCAGGTGCTGGTGAGGCCGATCCGGTCCACCTGGTAGTGCACGGACGCCCCGCCGGTCAGCCCCACATAGCCGTCCGTCATGCGCCGAAGCGAGTGCCACATCACGAACGGGAAGATGACGAGGATGACGCCCAGGGCTGCTGTCAGCACCCCCAGGACCGTGGCAAGCGTGTTCTTCGTCACCAGGCTGTAGACCGCCGCGCAGAGCCCGACGACCGCCCAGCCCGCAACGTAGCGCCACCCGAAGCGCCGCCACATGTACGCCAGCCCGGCGCGCTGGATCGCGCTCTCGTCCAGCCGCACGTCGAAGTTGTAGCGCATGGCCTCCTCCGCTCCAGCGCAGGCCCGCCCAGGCCTACCCGGCGTGCGAGCTGCACGCACGTCAGTCGGCGTGCTCCCGGAGGACCTCGACGACCTGCTGATCGGAGACCTGGTCGAAGCGCCGGTAGAAGGCGCCGACCGCCCCGAAGAAGGTCGGGGCGCGGAGACACACGACCTCGTCGGCATCCTCGGCGATCTCGTGCACAGTGTCCTGGGCGCCGACGGGGGCCGCGGCGATGAGCCGCTGAGGGTCCTCTCGCCTGGCGCTGGCGAGGGCGGCGCGCATGGTCGCGCCGGTCGCGAAGCCGTCGTCCACGACCACCGCGATGCGGCCCGTCAGCGACACCTTGGGCTTGACACTCCGGTAGGTCTGCTTCCGCTCCTGGATGCGCTGGCGCTGCTCCCGCTTCTCCTGATCCAGGTAGTCGTCCGAGACTCCCAGGCGCTCGACCACGTCCTCGTGGAGCAAGGCGTGGCCGTCCTCGGACATCGATCCGATGGCGAACTCCGGGTTCATGGGCGCCCGCAGCTTGCGGACGATCACCACGTCCAGCTCCCCGTCCAGCTCCTCAGCAACGATCGCCGCCATGGGGACCGCTCCTCGGGGGATGCCCAGGATGACGGGATTGCTCCCGCGCAGCTCCGACAGCTCCTCGGCCAGGGCCCTGCCGGCCTCGATCCGGTCCTCGAAGGCGCGCGACTCCGTCGAGACGATGCGAATCTCTGCCACTGTGACGCCTCCCTGCGGCCAGATCCCTCGGCGTGGTTAAGAGTTTTGACGCCTATGGCCCGGGCTCCTGCCTGGTTGTGGCATGGCGTCACGCGGGCGGGAGCGCATGAAGAGCGATCCGTCGCGGCGTCTGCACGGGGTGGCGACAGGCGGCCAGCGACGAGCGGCAACTGGCGGCAACGGCGGGCAGGCTGGAGTCTGCCCTACGTGCTTGAGCGTCCGGTGGTGGTCCCCGCGGTGCCGAGGGCGGGCCTGTCTGAGGCTGGCTGCGGCGTTCCGACGCTGCTCAGTTCGCGTCCAACCACGCCCGAGCCTCATCGGCCCACGGGTGCTCAGGCCAGCGGCGAACGGCGAAGTCGAAGGCGCGCCGCGCGACCTCCGTCTCGCCAAGCTCCGCCCAGGCCTTGGCCGCGAAGTGGACGTGATGGGGGCTGGCGTCGCGCGAGATGAGGAAGTGCGAGACGCCGCTCAGCAGCTCGCGCGCCTCAGCGTCCCGATCCTGGCGCGCCAGCGCGTAGGCCAGGGTGGGCTGGGAGGTGTGCTCCAGCGCGATGGCCGCGCGCAGGGCCTCCTCGGCGTCAGCGGGATCGCGGAAGAGCACCAGCACGCTGCCCAGGGTATCCCAGTAGTAGGGATCTTGGGGCGCAAGCTCCACCGCCCGCTGTGCGTGATCGACGGCGGTCTGGACCAGGAAGGGGTCCACGTAGCGCGCCAGGCAGATCGTCCACGCCACGTTATTGCGCGTGAGGGCCTCGGCCTGCGGTGAGGGCGACAGATCCACCGAGCGCAGCGCCGCCTGGATGGCCTCGTCGAACTCGCCCGCCGCGCTGAGGCCCTCCGCCAGGTTCATGTGCGACTCGTAGTAGTCCGGCTCGACCTCGACAGCCCGTCGCAGTGCCTGCAATGCCCCCTCTGGGTCACCGCAGTCCAGCCGCGCCAGGCCCAGCATCGACCAGGCCCGCGCCAGCCTCGGGTCCAGCTCCACCGCGTCCTCGAGCTGATCGTCGGCCCAGTTCGCCAGGCCCAGCGTGTAGTGGGCGAGGGCGCAGTCGGCGTCCAGCCCCACGGCCTCCAGGGCGGCGTCTCCGGCCTTCGAGTCCGGCACGTCGGGGTGCATCCAGCGCGCGAATGACAGCAGCGCCCACGCCTCGGCGCTCTCCGGCGCGATCTCCACGGCGCGGGGTCCGGTGGCGAGGGCGTCGTCGTACTTCTGGAAGTCGATCTGCCGGTCGGCGCGCTCCCACAGGATCTCGATTCGCTGCTGCAGCGTCAGTTCGGACGTGACGCCGGCAGCCAGGGACAGCAGGCAGGCGATGGCCATCACACGCATTTCCGCCACCTCCGCTCCAGGCATTCCCCCGCTGCACGGCGCCCATTCGCCCTCCGACGGCGCTGCACCTGTCGCCGGCAGGAGGTCGATTGAGCCCGGTCGCGAACGCTACATGGCGAGCACACAGCGCTGCACGCGGGAGGCGCCGCCCGTGAAGAAGCTGATCAACGACCCGTTCGAGTTCGTGGACGAGACCATTGAGGGCATCCTGGCCGCCTGGCCGGATCACCTCAAACGCTGCGAGGGCAGCGACCGGGCCCTGATGCGCGCCGACGGGCCGGTGGAGGGCAAGGTCAGCATCGTGACCGGTGGGGGCGCGGGGCATATCCCGGTCTTCCTGGGGTACGTCGGCCCGGGCCTGCTGGACGCGGTGTCCATCGGGAACGTCTTCTCCTCGCCCTCACCCGACGATATGCTCGCGGCGACCACGGAGGCCCATGGCGGGGTCGGCGTGCTGCACCTCTACGGGAACTACTCCGGGGACGTCATGAACTTCGGCATGGCCGCGGAGATGGCTCAGATGGAGGATATCGAGGTGGAGACCTCGCTGGTCAAGGACGATGTGGTCTCCGCGCCGGTGGCGGAGATGGACAAGCGCCGGGCGGTGGCGGGGCTGTTCTTCGCCTACAAGATCGCCGGCGCCCGGGCCGAGGAGGGCGCCAGCCTCCAGGAGGTCAAGGAGGCCGCCGACGAGGCCATCTTCAACACCCGCTCCATGGGCGTGGCCCTCACGCCGTGCACCATCCCGGCGGCCGGCGAGCCCACCTTCGAGATCGGTGAGGACGAGATGGAGCTGGGCATGGGCATCCACGGCGAGCCCGGTTTGCGGCGGGGCGAGATCCGGCCCGCCGACGAGGTCGTTGACGAGATGGTGGCCACCATCCTGCCGGACCTGCCCTTCGAGAGCGGGGACGAGGTGGCGGTGCTGGTCAACAGCCTGGGCGCCACGCCGCCCGAGGAGCTGTTCGTGATGTACCGCCGCGTGAAGCACAATCTCGACGAGGCCGGCATCGACGTCTACCGGCCCTACGTCGGCGAGTACGCCACATCGATGGAGATGGCCGGGGCGTCGGTGAGCCTGCTGAAGCTGGCTGGCGACCTCAAGCGCCTCCTTGACGCGCCGGCCTACTCGCCCTTCCTGCCGCAGTGGCCCCAGTAGCCGGCCCGCGGCAGAGCCGACGGCGCACCAAGCCTCAACCGAGTCGGAAGGGAGTCATCTGATGGAGAAGCTCGACGGCGGCGACGTCATCGCCTTTCTGGAGATGCTCGCCGACGAGATGCCACAGCACAAGGAGAAGCTGCGCGAGCTCGACGCGCAGATCGGCGACGGCGACCTGGGGGTGACCATCGCCATCGGCATGAAGGCCATCGGAGATGGTCTGCCCGAGCTGGAGGGCGAGGAGCCGGGGGGGGTCCTTGCCAACAGCGGGATGAACTTCAACCGCGCCGCCGCCTCCACCTTCGGAGCCATCTTCGCCACCGCCCTGATGAGCGCCGGGAAGCACATCAAGGGGAAGGCCGAGATTGAGGTGGCGGACCTTCCCGGCATGCTGGAAGCCGCCGGATCGGGCGTCAGCGCCCGCGGCGGCGCCAAGCCCGGGGAGAAGACCATCCTCGATGTCATCCTGCCCATGGCGGAGGAGCTGGAAAAGCAGGTCGCGGCGGGCAGCAGCCTTCCCGACGCCGCCAGGGCAGCGCACGAGACCTGCCTTCAGGCCCTGGAGGACACCAAGCAGATGGAGGCGCAGCACGGCCGGGGCGGGTGGCTGAAGGAGAAGAGCATCGGAGTCCCCGACCCGGGCTCGGCCGCCATCTGCATGATGGTGGACTGCCTGGCGCGGTTCGTCGCCGAGAGCTGAGCCGTGCCCGGCGTCCAACGGACGCATGCCTTGCCCCCGCGTCGGCCTGACCGGAGCCGCCGGCTACCTGGTCACATAGATGCGGTCGTCCTCGTCGGTGGCCACGATGATCTGGTCGGCTCCCACGCTCATGACGTCGCCCGCGGCGAAGCCATCGCACCTGGTCAGGATGGGCCAGTCTCTGATCTCCGACTTTGAGCCGGATGGCAGCTCGTGGACGTCGATGTAACAGCCGGGCCCGCCGGTGCCTGTGTCCGCTGCCAGCAGCAGTTCGCACTTCCCGTCGCCGTCGATGTCGGCCAGGGCGGCGGCGTCAAACCTGGTGAAGAAGACCTCGGCGTCATTGACTGGCTGCGCGTTGCCCCCCGAGTCGTAGATGAACAGCACGCTGTCGCGGCCGCCATTGTTCTCGATCATCACGATCTCCGCGTGTTCGTCCCCCACCACGTTCCCGACCAGAAAGGCGTCGTGCCGCGTGGTGTCATCGGTGTAACGCGTTCCCCGGAAGTCCCACGGCACCGTGAACGAGCTCAGTTCCTCACCATGGCCGTCAAAGACAGCGACGGTCTCATCACGCCACCGGGCGATCAGGATGTCGTCCCTGGCGTCTCCGAGGACGTTGCCTACCGCCAGGCCGTAGTAGTGGTCGAAGGACGCCGGGAAGCTGTAGAGCTGCTGGCCGGCGGCGGTGTAGATGTTGACCATCCCACCGTGGTCGTCCGACGCCACCACGACCTGATCGTGGCCGGTTCCCATCACGTCGCCTACGGCAACGTGGTCGTAGTGCGTGAAGAACGCCTCGAATGACCCCAGCAGATTGCCCTCGCCGCTGTGGACGCGGAACTTCCCGTTGTCGCCCGAGGCGTCGTCATCGCAGGCGGTCAGTATCTCGGCCTCGGGGCCGCCGACCAGGTTACCCACCGCCAGCTCATCCCAACGCGTGAAGCGCGCCTCAATAGTACGGGTGAGGTCCGGCTCGAACTCGATGTGCCAGCGGATGCCGTAATGGCCCTCATCGCCGCCGTCGAGGACGACCGTAGGCATGTCCCGGACCAGGCTCCGCCCGCGCCAGGTCGCAATCTCATCGTGGGAGAGGTTCACCCCGGCGGAGGCCACACGGTCGTCGTCGCCGACCAGCCAGTTTATCAGCTCACCGAGGTTGTCGAGGTACCAGCTCGCCAGGTAGGTGATGGGGTCCCAGCCGACCGTCTCGGGCTGCTCCCACATGCTCTCCCCCCCAAGATCCTCGGAGATGGCTGCCTCGGCCGACCCCGTGACCGCGAGCCTGGTCTGCTCGGCGACACGCTGCGCCAGCCTCGCCCTCGTCTCTGACGACCAGTCGTCGCTCTCCATAGCCAGCACCGTGAACCCGAGCCGACAGCCCTCGGGCACCTCGCCCTCAAAGACCACCCGCTGCGGCTCCTCGAAGCGGCGGTTCTCGTGGTCGTCAACATCGCTGAATACCTTGGGCTCGCCCGTGGACCACGCCGCGGGCTCCCGGTGCGTCGCATAGCCGCTGATGATGAAGTACGGCTCGTCGGAATCCGTGGCTCGATCCACCTCGGATTCGCTGCGACAGTAGACCGAGTCCAGCACCAGCCGCGCGTACACGGGACCCTCCACCGGCTGCAGGTCCTCCACCGGCGTCTCGCCCTCCTCCGCCTCGATGGGCGCCTCCCCCTCCTCTGCCTCGATCGGCTGCTGGGCTGGCTCCGCCTCCTCGACCTCGTGCGTCACCGGGCGCTGCTCCGTGGTCTCCTCCTCGGGCTCGACCTGCACCTGCTGGTCCTCGACCGGGGTCAGCACCTCCCAGTCGATCGCCGAGACCTGCTCGACGCGCTGCAGGTCGGCGCCCTCCGCGCCGATGATCCGCAGATCGATGACGTAGTCTCCCTCCCACCCCACCGTGACGGTCCACTGCTGAGGCTGCTCGATCTCCAGGGGTCCCTCGCGGAAGGTGTCGGGCTGTGCGGCGCCGGCGCTGCGCAGCCCGCCCTTTCCACTGCCCTCGGCGTCTCTGACGGTGGCCTCGACCCAGTTCATCTCCCGGTCGAAGCGTGCGAAGTCCGCGGTCAGCGTAACCTCTACGGTCTGCCCCGGTGCTACCTCAAAGCCGTAGCAGTCCCACTCGTCGTCATCGCCGACGCTTCCGCGAATCTCTCCGGGCTGGACCTGAAGCGCCCGGTGGCGGGCCTCCGGTGCGTCCGTGCCCTGTCCGGCGTCGTCCTGGGGGACGACCTGGAGGGTGAAGCGATAGGGCCCCTCACCGTACGCGCTGAGATACCAGGTCTGCTCGCCCAGTTCCGTGGGAGTGAGCCAGGTCACCTCGGACTCCTCCTCGGGCCGCACGGTCGCCAGACCGCCACCCTCCTGATTGAGCAGGTGCAGCTCCACGTCCGCGCCGCCGACCACGTCGGCTATGGTGACGCGCACGATGTCGCCGCCGTGGACCGCGAAGCTGTAGCTATCGAACTCGTCATCATCGCCGAGCAGCCCCTTGGTCACGCCCGGCTGGATCGCCAGAGCCTGGTCGCGCTCCCCCGGCGCGTCCCGGCCCTGGCCGGCGTCGTCCTGGTGCGTGATCTCGAGGGTGAACTGATACGGCCCCTCGTCGTAGGCCACGAGGTACCAGGTCTGCTCGCCCAGCTCGGCGGGGGTGATCACGGTGACCTCGGCGTCCCCCTCGGGCCGCACAGTGTCCAGGCCGCCACCCTCCTGGTTGAGCAGGTGCAGGTCCACGTCCGCGCCACCGACGACGTCAGCTATGGTGACGTGAACGATGTCGCCGCCCTGCACGGCGAAGCTGTAGGCGTCGTACTCATCGTCATCCCCCAGCAGCCCCTCGGTCTCGCCCGGCTGGATCGCCAGGGCCTGGTCTCGCTCCTTCGGGGCGTCCTGGCCCTGTCCGGCGTCGTTCTGGTGGGTGATCTGGAGGGCGAATTGGTACGGCCCCTCGTCGCTCACCTCCAGGTACCACGTCCGCTCGCCCAGCTCGACGCGGGTGATGACGGTCAGCTCAGGCTTCCCCTCGGGCCGCACACTCTCCAGCCCCGACCCCTCGTGGTCCCGGAGGCGCATCTCCACATCCGCGCCGCCCTCCACCATCGTCATGCTCACGTGCATGATGTCTCCGCCACGGACTGCGAAGCCGTACCAGTCCACCTCATCCTCGTCGGCACCCACATGCCCCTCGTGGGACCCGGGCTGGATCTGTTCGGCGTGATGCCTCTCGTTGTTCGGCTCCACGTCGGCGACTGCGGGCCAGAGTCCGGCCAGCATCAGGACACCTGCCGCCAACCACACAACGGTCCCGAAGACGCGTCGTGTCATGACCATCGCCTCCGTCTCCCGACTTGCTGATGCGCGTGAGATGTCGTGCCCGTACGCGGGCCGGCGTTGCAGCCAGGCCGGGATTCTCGATTTCATAACACAATTCCACAGAAGATAAGAATATAGGGCTATCCGGTTGACTCAGGTTGATGCTGGATTGGTGGGTTGGCGGCTCAGATCGCGCCGCCTCGGAGCTGATCGCCCGGCACCGGATCGATGGCCACCGCGTGCTGCAGCAGCCGGTAGAAGAGCTTGCCCCGCGAACGCGACGTGCGGCGGTTGAAGCGGAACGTAAACTCGTCCAGGTAGTAATCCAGGTGTGAGGATCGGATGGCGCCCTGATGAGTACCCAGTATCCAGCGTTTGAGCAAAGCGGCGACGCGATGTACCCGGGGCAGGGG
>JAYENL010000096.1:0-11162 GCA_034722055.1 Armatimonadota bacterium | reverse complement strand
GCGGCGACGCGAGATCGAGCTCCTGAAGGAGCGGGTGGCCGGGAGCACGAACCTGCCGCAAGGCTTTGGCCCTGTAATCCCATGAGCGTGGCACAGGCCCAGAGCAAAGCGAGCGAGAGCACCCGCGTGGCGGTGACGCCGCGCGCGGTGGCACTGGGCCTGATCCTGGCCGCCGCCAACACCTGGTGGGTCACCATGGCGGAGGCCCGCTGGGGCATAATGGACGGCTCCTGCCTGCCCCTGTTCATCACCCCCGTGTTCATTCTGGCAGGCCTGACGGCGCTGAACCTGGGCCTGCGGCGCCTCAGCCCCCGTCTTGCGCTGTCACAGGTGGAGCTGCTGACCGCCTACATCGTGGTGGTCATCTCCGAGACCCTCTCCGGCCACGACTTCGTGCAGAACCTGTTCGGCACCATCGGCCACGCCCACTGGTTCGCCACGCCCGAGAACGCGTGGGAGGAGCTGTTCCACGAGCACCTCCGCCCCTGGCTGGTGGTCTCGGACATGACGGCCCTGCAGACGTTCTACGAGGGCGGAGGCAGCTTCATCCAGCCCTGGCTGCTGCGGCCCTTCCTGGTGCCGCTGGCGGCGTGGGGCGGCTTCCTGGCGGCGCTGATCGGGGCCATGCTGTGCATCAACACCCTCCTGCAGCGGCACTGGACGGAGCACGAGAAGCTGGCATATCCCATGGTGGTCCTGCCGCTGGAGATGACGGAGACGCGGGCCGGCCGCTCGGAGTTCTTCCGCGACCGGCTGATCTGGGGCGGCTTCGCCATCGGCTTCGTCATCACGCTGGTCAGCGGCATCCACACGCTGGTGCCGGCCTTTCCGGACGTGCCGCTGATCAAGCTGGAGCGCCCGCGCTTCACCGGCTATCCCTGGCGCGGGCTGTACCGCTTCTACTACGGGATCTACCCCTTCGCGGTGGCGCTGGCGTTCTTCATCCCCTCCGACCTGTCGTTCTCGTGCTGGTTCTTCTTCCTGTTCAGCCAGGTGCAGATGGTGGGCGCGGAGCTGCTGGGGATGCGGGAGGCGCCGCCGAACGGCTTCCCCTACCTGGCGCACCAGGCCTCAGGGGCGTGGCTTGCGCTGGCGATCGGCGCGCTGCTGACCACGCGGGGGCATCTGCGGCGCGTCTGGGGACTGCTGTTGGGGCATGCCGATGGCGGCGAGGAGGCGCGGCTGTACCGGTGGGCCGCCGCTGGGCTTGTGGTCTGCCTGACGGCGGTGGTCATCCTGCTGGGCTTCACGGGCATGAGCGCCGCGCTGATGGCCGGGTACGTGGCGGTGTTCTTCGCGCTCTCGATCGCCATGGCCCGCGTGCGCGCCCAGTTCGGCACGCCGCATGAGATCTACTACATCAACCCCCAGCGCATCATCGTCAACGTGACCGGAGCCCCGGCCCTTGGCGCCGAGCAGCTCACCGCGCTGTCGGTGACCTACTGGTTCAACCGCTGCTACCGCTGCCACCCCATGCCCTTCCAGCTTGAGAGCATGAAGATCGCACAGGTGGAGCAGATCCGACTCGGCTCGCTGGTGAGGACCATCGCGCTGGCGACGGTGGCGGGCATCCTGCTGTCCTACTGGGCGAACCTGCACATCTACTTCCGGGAGGGCGCGGCGGCCCGCTGCATGGCCTTCAAGTCCTGGGTGGGATGGGAGAGCTATCGGCGCCTGGCGCACTGGCTGCAGGCCGAGCCGGGGCCGGACTACCCGGCCATCGCGGCCACCGCCGCCGGGGCGGCCATCTTCTGGGGCCTGCGGTCGGTGCACTTCCACACCGCACTGCCGCTGCATCCGGCCGGCTACGCCCTGGCAGTGAGCTTCGCGATGAACTACTTCTGGTGCTCCTTCCTGGTCGGCTGGCTCTGCAAGGTGGTGGTGCTTCGCTACGGCGGGCGCTCCGGGCATCAGAAGGCCTTCAGGGTCTTCCTCGGCGTCCTGCTGGGCGATTACGTGATGGGCGCCATCTGGGGGATCATCGGCCCCGTGTGGGGCGTCCGCACCTACAAGAACTTCATCTGACGCCGTATTCCGTATGCCTCCGAGGGAAGGAGCGCGTCGGGGGCGAACAGCCAGAACAGGGACGAGAGGTCAACGCGTGTCGCGCATGGGAGGGTTCGTGATGCGAGAGCTGCTGATTGCCGCATGTATAATCATCCCGGTGGGGTGTCACGCCGCCCCGCAGGGCTGGACGGTCACACGTGTCTCCGGGGAGCAGCGCACGCGCTGGCTGCGCCAGCTCCTGCCGCTGCCGCAGCAGATCGCGATTCCGCGAGCCGTCACGCTGCCCGCGGACGAGGTGCGTCTGGTGCTGGCCGATGACGCGGGCGAGACAGAGGGACAGGCCGCCGCGGAGCTGAGAGAGCTGTTCCAGGCCCAGGTCGGGGTGGACCTGGACGAGGGCGGCTTCACCCTCCTGCTGGGCGTCTGCGACGAGCAGGGACGGCTCGGCGGCCGGACAGTCCCGAGCGCGCAGCGGCTGCGCGAGGTGCCTAACGCCGAGCAGGCCTACGTCATCCAGCCGCTGGACGAGGACACGCTGGCGCTGGGGGCGCTTGACCCGCGCGGGGTCTACTACGCCGCGCGCACGCTCTGCCAGCTCCTGGAGGGCCGCTTCGCCGACGGCGGGGTGACGATCCCGCTGGCGGAGGTGGTGGACTGGCCGGACATCGAGGAGCGGGGCGAGTGGGGCGGCAGCGCCGGCTCGGACATCGAGTGGATGGCCGAGCACAAGCTCAACCTGGTGGAGCGCCACGCCGGCCTCAGCTTCACCGACGACGGCGCGCCGGTGGCCGAGTTGGACGAGGACAGGCTCAGGGCGGCGCGACTGCGCGCGCTCAACCTGGTGCCCATCATCCACCACCTCGACTACCTGGGCCGTACGGGCATCTTCGAGCACTACCCGGAGGTTGAGGGTGAGGGCGAGGAGCGGGCTGACGTAGGCGGCTCACCGGCGCCGCTGTGCTTCCACGAGCCGCAGACGAAGCAGATCATCGGCGGCTGGATGCGCGAGCTGGCGGCCATGGAGGGCGTCACCGACATTCAGGTGTGGCTCTCGGAGTGGCACGGGCACTGCACCTGCGAACAGTGCCAGCAGGCGGCGGAGCAGGGCCTGCCCCAGCACGCCCTGGAGGCAAAGGTGGTGGGCGAGATCCTGCAGGAGATGCGGGACGAGGGGATCGACATCGACGCCCGCGTGCTGCTCACCCAGGGCTCATTCCCCGTGAACGAGGAGGTGCTGGCCGCGGCGCCGCCGGAGCTGGACATCAGCTACTACTGCGGCGCCGGCCGCCCCCTGTCCACCTACAACTCCTCCCGCGAGCCGATGATCTACCCGCTGATGCAGCGCTACGCCGCGGAGGGCAACTGGCTGGGCGTCTACCCCCAGTTCACGGCGTCGTTCGCGCTCGTCTGCCCCTGGAGCGGGCCGCAGTTCATGAAGTATCGTATGACCGAGTTCGCAGAGAAAGGCATCGACTCGGTCTGCGGATACACGGTGCCGAACAACCAGCTCCACGAGTTCAACGTGCTGGCCGCCGCGGAGTGGGGCTGGAACGTGGACGGGCGCTCGCCGCGGGAGTTCGCCATCGCGTGGGCGACGCGGAAGGGCGTCGAGGACGCCGAGGCCGTCGGCGAGTGGGCGGAGCTGCTGGGGCCGATCACCTGGAACCTCTACGGCTCCCCGCACGGCTGCGGCAACCATCTGGCGCTGCTGCGGCAGGCGGCGGCCCTGATCCAGAACGGGACGGCGCCGGAGCTGGGCGAGGGCATCTGGCGCTACTACGACAGCGTCGAGCAGCTCGACGAGGACCTGCACGACGTGGCGGAGGCCCGGCGCATCGCCGAGCGCCTGGACGTGCCCGAGCTGGTCCACGACACGCGCTTCGCGCAATCGAATGCCATCCTGGCCCGGCGCATCTACGAGGTCGCGGAGCTGGTGGCGGCGGGCGAGGTCTTCGACCGCGACGTGCGCCAGCGGCTGCAGGAGGCCATGACCGACGTGGCCAACGCCGGGCTGCAGGGCCGGCGGGCGCTGGTAGCCTGGCGCGACGTCATCTCCCCGGACGTAACCGGTGGCCGCTATGACGGCACGCTGCGCGCCGTGCAGGGAGTCGTGGACGCCGTGGCGCAGGGCCTGCAGCCCTACGGCATCGTGGACCCGTCGGAGCCCTGGCGCCGGCACCGCATCGCCGGATGGGATGACAAGACCATGGAGCGTGGCAGGCAGACGCTGCAGTGGGAGGTCACCGAGGCGCTCTCCGGCCCGGGTGACTATGAGGTGATCTTTGGGTACGAGCGCGGCCAGCAGGGGCTGCCCACGCGGCGGGTGGCTCTCGCCTCGGCGCCGGCGGACGCCCCGGACGAGCTGACCGAGATCAGCGCGGACGAGCACGAGGGCTTCGCGGGGCACATGGACCGCGACCACATCTACCGGGTGAGCCTCGACGAGCTCGACCCGGATCTGGGCTACTTCGTGGTGGCCGAGATCGTCATGCCCTCCTCCACCGAGGGATCGGTCTACCTGAAGGCCGCGGGCGACCCGCCGGCCTTCTATCGCGTGCCCGAGCTGCCGCCACTGACCGAGGAGCAGGAGCGGATACTGCAGTCGCGCACCGAGGGGCCGGTCTTCGAGGGCACCGGCCTGGCGGTGGCGGTCATGCAGGGCGGCTACGGCTCGACCTCCATCATGGAGGCGCTGCAGGGCTGCGAAGGGCTGGATGTCGCGCCGCTGTGGGAGATCAGCCGGGAGGCGCTGGCGCCCTGCGAGGTCGTGGTGGTGCCGCAGCCCCGCAGCGGAGGAATGATCGGCGAGCGGGAGGCTCGGCTGCTGCGGAAGTTCGTCGGCGAGGGCGGAGGGCTGATCGCCACGCACGATGCGGTGGGCTACCGGGGGCTGCCGGCCCCGCTGCCGGCCATCTGCACGGGCGGCGCTGATCACATCCGGGAGCGGACCTGGAAGGTGATTGCCGAGCACCCGGTGACGGCGGAGATCTCGCCCGGCGCGGAGCTGACCCACAGCTACTACGATCACGTTCTCCTGGACGCAGGCGACGCCGGGATCGTGGTGGCGACCGACACGGACGGCAGGCCCGTGGCGGTGTGTGGGGAGCACGGCCAGGGTCGCTACCTCGCCACCGGCCTGGCCATCGGCCTGGCGCCCGACGACTCCGACGCGGCCCCCACGGATCACGAGCTCAGGCTGCTGCTGAACGCCATTCGCTGGTGCGCGGGGAGCTGAGGTAGTTTCGCGGCAGGAACGACAACGGCCGGGCGCGAACGGAGGCGCGCCCCTCCAAACGGCACGACTGCATCTTGGGCGCCGCGCGAGTGGCTGCAGTGTCGTATGGAGGGGCCGGACCATCGTCCGGCCCGCCGTTGCCGTACCCGGATCAGCGCACGGCAAACGGCGCACGGACACGAGTCCGGAGGCTCGCGGGTGAGCCAGGCTGTGGAGTTCGCTGCGGGAACGTCCATGGCACCGAACGACCGCTGCTGGCCGACTCCGTCGGCCTTCACAGCCCTCCTCAGGACGGCCCCTCCGACGACGTTTGCGGTGATGTTTGGCGGGGCCGGTCTCCGTCCCGGCCCGCCGTTGCCTTCCGTGTAGGCACGTGAAAGCCGCCGGCTGCGGCCTCAGATTGTCGGGTGCGGGTAGGGCGCGCGGAACCCAGGTAAGTACTGGGGCGCGGGCGCCCGCGCGTTCTCCCGACACTTGGAATTCGCACCCAACGCGCCGCCTCTGCTTGACGGCCCCAAGGCGCCGGGAGTACAATTGCGGTGGAGGCGAACTACGGTGAAGCGACGCGTGACCGGCGCTCTGCTTGCGATGGGGCTGCTGGGCGCGCTGGCTCTGTGGGGGTGCCGGCCGCCTCAGCCCTCTGACGCACACGCTGCTCCACAAATCGGCGTAGCGGACGAGCCCGCGGCCGAGACGGTGCGCGAGCCCGCCGTCGCAGGCGCCTTCTACCCCGGCGATCCCGATGAGCTGCGGGCGACGGTCCGCGAGATGCTCGAGGAGGCCGAGGCGGCGGAGCTGCCTGGTCCGGTGATCGGGCTCATGGCTCCCCACGCGGGCTACGTCTACTCCGGGTCGATAGCGGCGGCCGCCTACGCTCAGCTCCGAGGCGCCGACTACGACACGGTCATCATCATCGGACCCAGCCACCGATGGCCCACCCAGGGCATAGCCCTGCCCGCCTCCGACGTCTGGCGTACGCCGCTGGGTGAGGTGCCGGTGGATCGGGAGCTGTGCGCGGCGCTGGCGGAGGCGTCCGACCGCTTCCACCGCAGCGCGCAGGCGCACGGCACGGAGCACTGCCTCGAAGTGCAGTTGCCCTTCCTGCAGATGGTGCTGGACGACTTCGCCATCGTCCCTCTGGTGATGCACGACTTCTCGGAGGAGAACTGCTCCGCAGCGGCGGACGCCATTGTGCAGGTCGCGGCGGATCGCTCCGTGCTGCTGGTGGCCAGCACCGACATGTCGCACTACCCGGCCTACGAGGACGCCAACCGCGTGGACCGGGCGATGCTGGAGGCCATCGCCAGCTTCGACGCGGAAGCGGTGCGCGAAAGGGATGCAGAGCTGATGGCCGAGGGGATGGCGAACCTGAGCTGCACGCTGTGCGGGCTGGGGCCGGTCGCGGTGGTGATGGAGGCCGCGCGGCGGCTTGGCGCCGACAGTGCAGTGGTGATCGACTACGCCAACTCCGGCGACTCCCCCATGGGCGAGAAGGGCCAGTGCGTGGGCTATGGCGCAGCGGCGTTCTGCGCGCGTGAGGGCCGCGAGGACACTGAGGCCGCGGCTCGGGACGAGGGCCCCCCGCGGCAGACCGCTGAAGCCGGGGAGCTCAACGCGGAGCAGCAGCGGCGGCTGCTGGCACTGGCGCGGGAGACTGTCGAGGCGGTCACCGCCGGCGAGGCCCCTCCAGAGCCGCCTGCGGACGATCCTGCCTTCCAGCCGCAGCGGGCGGTGTTCGTGACGCTCAATAAGCAGGGACGCCTGCGGGGGTGCATCGGCTCGCTGCAGGCGCGCCAGCCCCTGGGCGAGGCGGTGATTTCCTCGGCCGCGTCGGCGGCCACGGAGGACCCGCGCTTCATGCCCGTGACCGCTGCCGAGGTGGACGAGCTGGAGATCGAGATCAGCGTGCTCTCGCCGCTGCGGACCGTGGATGATCCGGAGGAGATCATGGTCGGCGAGCACGGCGTCATCGTGAGCCAGGGCCGGCGGCGAGGGGTCTTCCTGCCCCAGGTGGCGCCGGAGCAGGGCTGGGACAGGGAGGAGATGCTGGCGCATCTGTGCGCGGAGAAGGCCGGCCTGCCGCCCGACGCCTGGCAGAAGGGCGCGACGCTGCAGGTCTTCACCGCGCAGGTCTTCAGCGAGGCGGTTCTGCGGGGCGCTGAGGGTGAGAGGTGAGAGTGTGGGCGAGGAGACACGCGAAGAGAAGGAGACGATGGATCGGCGATCGATGCTGAAGCTGCTCGTGGGCGGGGGGCTGGCGCTGGGCGGCGCCGGCGCACTCGCGGGCGTAGTCGGCAGCGGGCTGCGGGGCGTCGAGAGCGTCGCGGGAGCCTCAGATGCGCATGAGGCGATGTTCTACGATAAGCTGCCCGGTGGTAACGTCCAGTGCAGGCTGTGTCCGCGAGGGTGTGCGGTGGGCGACGGCGGGAGGGGCGTGTGCGGCGTCCGCGAGAACCGCGGAGGCACCTACTACACGCTGGTCTACGGCACCGCGGCGGCGGTGAACATCGACCCCATCGAGAAGAAGCCGCTCTTCCACTACCTGCCGGGCAGCCGCGCGTTCTCGGTCGGCACCGTGGGCTGCAACATGCGCTGCAAAGACTGCCAGAACTGGGAGATCTCGCAGATCAGGCCCGAGCAGCTCGACCGGCCGATCCCTCTCTCGCCCGAGACGCTCGTCAGCAAGGCCCGGGAGTACGACTGCGAGGCCGTGGCCTTCACCTACAACGAGCCCACCATCTTCTATGAGTACATGCTGGACACCGCGAAGCTGGCGAGGCAGCAGGGGCTCAAGCCGGTGATGATCTCCAACGGGTACATCAACCGGGAGCCGATGCTGAAGCTGGCGCCGCACCTCGGCGCCATCAAGGTCGATCTCAAGGGGTTCACCACGGACTTCTACAATAACTACACTGGCGGGACTCTGGAGCCAGTGAAGATGACCATCAAGCGGGTGCAGGCGCTGGGCAAGTGGCTGGAGATCGTCTATCTCGTGGTGCCCACGGTCAACGATGACCTCGACACGATTCGGGAGATGGCCCGGTGGCTCAAGCGCGCTGTGGGGCGGGGAGTGCCGCTGCACTTCTCGCGCTTCCACCCCGCCTACCAGCTCACGAAGCTCCCCTCGACCCCCGTGAGCACACTCGAAGAGTGCCGAAACGCCGCCCGCGAGGAGGGCCTGGACTACGTCTACCTCGGGAACGTCCCCGGCCACGCCGGTGAGAACACCTACTGCGCCTCCTGCGGCGAGGTGGTGGTCCGGCGCTACGGCTTCCAGGTCCGGGAGACGCACGTGAAGCCGAACGGCGCCTGCCGGTTCTGCGGGAACAAGATCCCCGGTGTCTGGTCGTAGCGACGATCCACAGCACCTGCTGGGCCCTCTCTCCGTTGCCCTTGCGGGGGTGGGGTTCACGGCCCTGATGTATCAGGTCGTCATCACCCGCGAGCTGCTGGTCTCCTTCGTAGGCAACGAGCTGATCATCGGCATCATACTGCTGGCGTGGCTGCTGCTGGTGGCGGCGGGCAGCGCCGTCGGCGGACGCCTTTCCACGAGGCGCGCCACGCCCGGCCTGCTGGCCGGCAGCGAGCTGGCCCTGGCGCCGCTGATGGCCGGAGGGCTGGTGCTGGCGCGGCTGGCGGGCCAGCAGGGCCAGTTCCCCGGCCAGATCGCATCGCCGCTGTCCGCGCTGGCACTGACGGCGGCGGCCCTGGCGCCGGCGTGCCTGGTGCTGGGGGCCCAGTTTGCCCTCGGCTGCGCGCTTCTGGAGGGAATCAGCGAGCGAGGCGCCAGCGCCGTCTACGTGCTGGAGGCCACCGGGGCGGTGGCGGCCGGCGTGCTCTTTCACTTCCTGGTGGCAGATCACCTCAACGTCGTGGCCGCCGTGAGCGGCCTGTGCGCCCTCAACTGCGTGCTCGCCTGCTGGGTCGCAGCCGCGGCGGAGCGGGGCGGTGCCGCCGTTGCCGCCGGCGCGCTGGCTGCGGCGTGCATCGTGCCGGCAGCCTGGCCGGCGGTGACGCACGGCATCGACCGGGCGCTGATGCAGGTCCGCTGGAAGCGCGACCTGGTGGCGTGGACGAACACGCGCTACGGCCTCTGGAGCGTCAGCCGGCAGCACGACCAGCTCACGTTCTCCCACGATGGCGTGCCCGCCTTCGCCACCGGCCCCCAGCAGGACGCCGAGTCCGTCCACATCGCGCTGGCGGCGCATCCACAGCCCCGGCGGGTGCTGATGATCGGCGGCGGCCCGCCGGCTGTCCGTGAGGCCCTCAAGCACCCCGTGCGCGAGGTGCACTACGTGGAGCTGGATCGCCGGGGGATCGAGTTCGTCTGGCGCCACGTGCCCGCGAAGCTGGCGGCCGCGCTGAGCGACCCTCGACTGCACCTGCACTTCACCGATGGCCGGGCCTTCCTGAAGGCCGCCGATCGCCACTACGACGTGATCGCCGCCGACCTGCCGGATCCCACTACGGCGGTCATCAACCGCTACTACACACAGGAGGCCTTCAGGGAGGCGCGCCGGGCGCTCCGGGAGGGCGGCGTGCTGATGACGACTCTGAGCTCGCCGCGCACCACCCTCACCGGCGAGCGGCGCCTGACGGTCGGCGGCGTGTGGCGGGCACTGGGGGAGTCCTTCTCCGAGCGGGCGGTGCTGCCGATCGGCGAGCGCCTCTACTTCCTGGCGGGCGACAACGCGGGCGCCGGGAGCATCGCGCAACAGCTCGAGAAGCGAGACGTCGAGACCCAGTTCCTGACGCCCTTCACGCTGGAGGCCGCGTTGAACCCCCTGGCGTGTGAGATGGCGCTTGAGGCGGTGCGCGAGGCCGCCGACGCGCCCACCAACACCGACTTCCGGCCGGTGGCCTATCACCTGCAGATGCGGCTGTGGGCGCGGCAGTTCTGGCCGCGCGCGGAGCTGGGGTGGCTGAGCCGCGTGGGTGAGGCGGCGCGGACGGCGGCCTGGGGGCTGACGGCGCTGGCGCTGCTGGCGGCGCTCACGCTCAGCCGGCGGGGGAGCTACCGGCGGATCGCGGTGGGGGCCGCCATCCTGATCATCGGACTGCTGGAGATGGCCGTGCAGCTCGTGGTGCTGTTCGCCTTCCAGGCTATCGCGGGCTACCTGTATCATCAGATCGGCCTGCTGATGACGCTCAACATGCTGGGGCTGGCACTGGGAGCGATGCTGGCGCGCACGCAGAAGGATACGTGGCGGCCGGCGCTGTTCGCTGGCATCAGCGGCATCTTCGTCGCGCTGTGCGTCAGCTTCCCCTGGCTGATGGCCGTAAGCTCCGCGATCCCGGCCCTGGCCACCGTTGTGCTGGGCTTTGTGGCGCTGGCCGCGAGCCTGCTGACCGGTGCCGCCTTCCCGCTGGGCGTCGGCCTCATGGGCGGCAGGGAGGCCCGGGCGGCATCATCGCTCTATGCGCTGGACCTGGTAGGAGGCGCCGCGGGTGCGGCCGCGGTGAGCGTGTTGCTGGTGCCGATGATGGGCCTGCCGGCCACTGCTCGCCTGCTGGCGGTGCTGGGGGGCGCGGCTCTGGTGGCGTCGCTGCCGCTGATTGCGCGGCGGTAGTGCCGCCGGAGTTCGCGTATCATCTTGCATCACGACAACAGCCTTGCGCTCACGATGGAGGGGCGGTTGCCAGAGCAACGGGCGGTCGGGAAACGGCGTCGGGCTGGAAGCCCGACCTACGCGGGAGGAACCTGCTGTCCCGACGGCGCGGGGACCGGCTTCGTCCAGCTTTGGCCCCATCCTCAGGACGGACCCTCTCACGACGTTTGCCGTGCCGTTTGGAAGGGCCGGTCTCCGTCCCGGCCCGGTCGTTGTCATTGTCTCCATCCTTCGCGTAGGTCGGGCTTCCAGCCCGACAACGGCACACGACGCACGGACAGGAGTGTCCGGAGGCTCGCAGGCGAGCCAGG